>JANXCT010000001.1:300000-590641 GCA_025059875.1 Candidatus Kapaibacterium sp. | reverse complement strand
CACCGGCGACGCCGTCCCAATCCCCAACCGAGCGTTGCTATTATCCCAGTAAAAGTTCGCATTGTTCTGGCTGATCACCCCTCCAGGCCCCGCAAACAACACCGACCCCTGCGTCAAGCCCGACAGCGTCAGCGCCGTGAAATGCCCGTTGACCCCATGCACGTTCGCCCATCGCTGCGTCGCGCTCCCAAGATCATGCGCATTGTCCGCCGTCGGCAACACATTCCCTGTCACGTTCACCGTCCCCGTGATCGCCGCCCCACCCGCCGTCACCGTCAACTGCCCGTCAAACCGCCCCGTCCCCGCTACGTGCAACAATGCCGCCGGCACTGCTGTCCCAATCCCTACATTCCCCCCACCCAGCACCCGCAGCCGCTCCGTCCCGTTGGTCCGCACGATCAGATCGTTGGCCCCCACCACACTGATCCGCCCATCCCCTCCACTGAACTCTACCTCGTTCGTGGCCGCCAACAGGCTCACGCTCGTCCCCACTACCACCGATGTCCCAAACCGTCCCGTCCGCCACCGCTGTCCCACGATCCCCAAGTCGTACGTGTTGTCCGCCGCCGGCACCACATGCCCGTCACTGCCCCGCACGATCAACCGCTTCGTGTTAGCCGTCCACACCTCCACATCCCCTGCTCCCCCTGTCGTCGCCACCACCAATGTCTGCCCATCCGTTGTCCCCACAAAGTTCCCCGTTAACCCATTCCACGCCGTCGTCCCTGCATTCCCCGTCAGCAGCCATGCCCAGTTCCCAATCAACGCCCCCGCCCCAATCCTCTTCACATCCCCACTGTCGTCCAGTACCACAACATCGTCCGTCGCCAACCCCGTCGGCACCTGCCCTAACCGCACCGGCGATATCCCACCACCTGGCCCCTCCACATGTAACCGCCTCACCGGACTCCCAGTCCCGATCCCTACTTGCCCTGCCTCATCGATCACCCCCAGCACATTGTTCGAGTTATCCTCCCACCGCAGCAGCGGTACCCCACTGCCCACCTGGTTCGCCCCCGCTGTGATCAACACCTGCGTCGTCTGCGGTGTACCACCACCCCCTGCGTCATACACGTGCAGCGTCGCAAATGGATTCACCGTCCCTACCCCCACTCCCCCGCCCTCAAACACTGCCGACGTCGTCCCGTTGCCCACAACGTGCAGCTTCTGCGCCGGTGCCGCCGTCCCAATCCCTACCAACCCACTGTTGTCGATCACGCCCCACGGCGTCCCACTTTCGTCCAACCACGTAAACAGAGCACCCGTTTGCCCCACCACCGACTGCACCACCAGCACATCCCCTCCCGTCGGATTCTGCATGTACACCTTCCCCCTCACATCCAGCTTCGCCGTCGGCGCCGTCGTCCCGATCCCTAGCCGCTGTGTCGCCTGGTCCCAGTACATGTCGTTGCTCCACACCGGTGCTGTCCCTGCCCCCTGTGACACCAGCAACTGTCCCACGGCCCCTGCAGCCCCAGCCGGCATTAACGCCCCGCTGAACCGCACGTTCCCCACCACATCCAGCCGCTCCGCCGGCGTCGCCGTCCCAATCCCCACATCCCCACCAGCCGTCACCCGCAGCCGCTCCACGTTGTTCGTCACCACCACCAACGGCTGCGCATTCAACGACCCGAGTCTCTCCCCGCCACTCAACGCATTCCCCGTCAGCAGCCACGCCGTTGTCCCCACTATCCCTGACAGGGAACGCGTCTTGACTATCCCGCTGGGATCTACCACGAGAGCGTTATCCAGCGTGTTGTCTGGCTGTAGCCCCTGGATACGGAGCGGGTCGGCTCCGCTAACGACGTGGAGCCGATGAGTCGGAGCCGGCGTCCCTATTCCAACGTTGGCAGATGCCGTAGCCCCATTGACCCCTGCGATGGAGCCAATCACAACGCTGTTGTCTGTTGCAGCGAAAGCAAATGCACCGATTGCCGTGGCATTCGTCAAGTCCGGAGCGCCGATATCGGCTCCAAAGCCTATCGCCGTATTGTAAGACCCACTCACGAGGCTGACGAGCGTATTCGATCCCAGCGCTGTGTTCCCAGAGCCACTGATGTTTTGAGACAGAGCTGTTGCACCTACAGCGACGTTTTTCTGCCCTGTCTCCGTCAGGGTTCCTGCCAAGTAGCCAACGAAGGTGTTCTGCCGGGGTGATGTCAAATCCATACTGATGCCAGCGCCCTCTCCGAGCGAGACGGACTGCCCGCTGTTGAGTACTTCGATCTGACCACCTGTAGTAATACGGACTCGATTAACATTGTCCGTGCGGATGATGAGCGGCTGGTTGTCTATAGTCCCTAAGAAGTTGTTCGTGGGGTCGGTCCCTGCGTTGCCTGTCAAGGACCAGAAGTGGGTTGTGCAATCATCGCACGTATTCACCACCAGTGGTATTGCAGGACTGTATCCACCTAAGACAGGGAGTCTACTGCCACCGTTACGGAGGGCTCCCGGCCGGGTCGGTTCCAGTCGATCAGCCTTGGAAGACCCCAACGTGAGTTCCCCCTTTCGCTCCTGGAGACTCCAAGGTGCCAATGGGTTACGCCCCAGCGAACGCCCGTTGTAGAGCACCTCCAGCCAGTACTGCTTATGGGTTGCCAACCGCAGAGGCTTGGCTGCTCCTAAGACTACCTGGTATGCCCCACCACGGGTCGTGACTAATTGGGACTCTTCCCACACTGGCTCCACGGCTTCGGCACTCTCGTAGAGGCGAAACTCCACACGATAGAGTCCATCAGGGATGGGCTTCCCAGACTCTAAAAGGATAACGCCACTGTAAGGCAACCGCGACTCCTGAGCCACGATGGCCAATACTGCCACAAAGGGAAGTACCGTAGCTACGACTGTCCGCATCAGGTCCCTCGACTCATAGTGAGACCATTATCTGTCAAAGGACGGCCTAGTAGTAAAGCGGCCGGGCTGCAATTCACCGCTGCCTTGGAGGTGCTCACACCGCCCTGAGAACGTACGGTAGGCTCGCTGCACAAGCGCGAACATACAACACCTTCCCCCTTTATCGGTGAGCCATGAGACTCTTTTCCAGCAACGCTCATCACCCCTTCAGGTTTCCGCACGCCGCCATACCATAACCTCCCCCCTTCCCTACACCCTCAGTGGCACCGCAAAAATACAAAGCGGGCAGGCATGTTGCAAGCCCTCGCCACTCTACGTCAAGGCTCGGTAAACGACCCACACGCTCTACCGCTCACAGCCGAACTCTCTTGAAGACAGCTTCTGGGATGAGGCGCACCACGAGCATTACCCATCTCCACCACCACGGCACGTAGAGGATTTCCGGCTTGCCCCGCTCCAGAGCCCGGTAGATGCTTCGGGCAACAGCCTGTGGCGAGGCAACCAGAGGGGTTTTCGGGAGATGCGCCGTCATTGGCGTGTCCACGTAGCCGGGCTTGATTGTAATGGCGCGGACTCCAAATCGGAACAAATGCCCGCGAACACCTGCAGTGAACGCTGTCACTGCCGCCTTTGCAGCGCCGTAGACCGCCATCTGCGCCCGCCCGCGCTCCCCAGCCACGGAGCTGATGACCCCCACCACCCCATGGCGCTGGGCCTCCAGCACCGGCACTAGAGCGCTTAGGAGAGCTACGACGCTGGTGGCGTTCACGTGGAACTCCTCAACGTTCCGCTCAGGATGCGGCCACAACTCCTCTTGCCGAGGAAGGCTCCCGTGGGCAATGAGGACAACATCGAACTCCCCTAATCCCTGCTGAGCTTCTGCCACGACCTGCGGGGCTTGGTCCCACTGGCGTGCATCCCAGAGGATAGAACGAGCAACCACTGCACCGCGAGTCTGCAAATCTGCCACAACAGCATCCAGTTTCTCCGGCGTCCGTCCGACCAGCACCATCCGAGCACCCTTGGCTGCATAGAGCCTCCCGACCGCCTGCGCGATTGCCGAAGTCGCTCCAACGATGAAGACTCGTCGCATGGCTACCCCTCTCCTGTGACACGACGCCAGAAGCTGGACGAAAACGCTGGATCGCGGAAACGGGCAAACTCCCGCCAGCACGGGAAGGAGAGCTCGAACATCTCCGGCGACATCCTGGCATCCTTCGCCGGATACAACGCGCCCCCGGCCTCACGGACACAAGCATCCAATGACTCCAGCAGCCTCCACGTCCGCTCCCCCTCAACTGCAAAATCCACCGCCAGTGTCACGCCAGGCCGTGGGAACGAGAGCATCCCCGGCGAGCGCTGTACTCCAAAGACCTTCAGCACGCCAAGCAATGCCGTAACCCGCGCTCGGGAGATTCGCCCTAGCATCTCCTCAACGGCCCCCTCGGCTGCTGCTGGAGAAACGACACACTGGTACTGCACGAAGCCACGCTTGCCGTAGAGCCGATTCCAAGCTCCAACGGCATCCAGCGGGTGGAAAAAGGTCCAGTAGGGTACGATCTGCGAGTGTGGCCGCCGACGTTGCAACCAGTAGTACAGCGCGTTGAGCTTCCGTGCGCTCCAGGGGTTCAAAAGCCAGCTCGGGGCATCCATTGGCACCCGGACAGTCGGGCCAGTTGCCGGCAGAGCGGATGGGGCAACTCCACTTCGCGCATGGTTTCCTCGCCAGAAGATACCCCGTCCTAAGTGGCTGCCTTGTGCTGTGACATCTACCCAGGCAACCGTGTACTCAAAGGCTACATCCGACTCCCGGCTCAGGCGGAAAAACTCGCGCACGTGCCCAAAGGGAATCAACTCCACCTCCATCCACGCCGTCTCCACTCGCCGGAGTCGGATCTCTGCCCACGTAATGAGCCCCGTCAGTCCTAGGCCACCAATCGTTGCTCGGAAGAGCTCCGGGTTCTGCGTGGGAGTACACAATAGGCGCTCACCCGTGGAGCGCACAAGCTCAAACGCCTGCACATGGCGGCCAAAACTCCCAGAACGGTGATGGTTCTTACCGTGGACGTCGTTGGCAATCGCACCGCCAATCGAAACCCACTGCGTACCCGGACTGACGGGCACGAAGAACCCCCGGGGCACAATCAATTCCAGCACCTGGCCGATGCTTACCCCCGCTTCGCATCGTAGGATGCCGTTCTCTTCATCGAGAGCGATGAAGCGGTCCAGCCCTGTTGCGTCTACCAGGATTCCCCCATCGTTGAGGCAGCTATCACCATAGCTCCGCCCGTAGCCGCGAGGCAGGAGAGTCATCCCCAATGGCACCGCCGGTAATGGATCGCTACGCCAGCGAAGGCGCCACACTGTTGCTGGACGATGCTTCGGATAGCGCCCCCACGAGAGGTAATCCCTCCGGCTCATCCGCTGGCAAGGAGGAAGATAAGACCCAATCCAACGGCGACAGCGTAGCTGACGGGATCGCGTAGCACGAACACAAGCGGATCATCGCTCATCTGCCGGCGGTGCGCCTGCATCCACAGGTGGGCTACCCAGTAGATCAGCAGTGGTGTGCTCAGCCACAGCCATTGAGGTTGTCCGTACAACTGCACGACGGCAGGGCTGTTGGCGTAGAGTACGAAGACGAGAACGGCCAAGTAGCCACTGGCTGTACCGAACGAACGGACGAGGGCTTCATCCTCTACAGCATAGCCCCGGCGCGGGAGCTCGGCCTCTGGTGTCGTCCGCAGTTCCACATACCGCTTCAGGAAAGCCAGGCTCAGGAAGAGGAAGATCGCAAACGTCATCAGCCACCCTGACAGCGGGATCCCAGTAGCCCAGCCACCGGCAAGGATACGCACCGTGTAGAGCCCCGCCAGTACGACGACATCCACTAATGGTACCATCTTGAGCCAGAACGAGTAGAGCGCTGAAGCCACTGCGTAGAGCCCCAACACAAGCCAGAACCGCTGTGGCAGGCCGAGCCATGCCGCAATCGCCCCCGCGGCTACAAGGACTGGCGCCAGCACTACACCAACCCACAACGGCAACTCCCCACTGGCGAAAGGACGTTTCCGCTTCCGAGGATGGCGCCGATCTGCCTCCACATCCATGAGATCGTTGAAGACGTACAGACCAGAGGCAACCAAGCTCAGCGCAACGAACGCCAGTGCAGCCATCCCCCAGAGCTGCCACTCCGAGAGGCGATGTGCCAGGATGATTGGCACGAATACCAGTAGGTTCTTCAGCCACTGGTGGAGCCGTAGAACTTTGAGTAGCGCCCGCCACCGCAATGGTTGCGGAAAGTCGCGTCCTTCAGTGAAGAGGCGTCGCATCCGTCGTATGAACCGCGGAGTCCCCACGATATGAGCAGCGACTGCAGCCGACCAGATAGGGATGTCTGCTCGCGAATTCCCGACGTACTCAAACGGTTCCGCGCCAAGGAAGCTCTGGATCCGCTGCAGCTTCTGCCGCCCACGGAGGTTGTCGACATCTGTACTCGTCATCACCGCATCGAAGAGTCCTGTGCGTCTAGCAACAGACTCGCCAACGGAGGGTGGCGCGGCCGTAGCTAAGATAATCCTCCGTCCCCTCTGCCGCTCGGCCTGAAGCCACCTTACGAGCTCCTCCCGAAGGGGAAGACCGTCCGCTTGAAGCCCAGTTTCGGCTGCAAGCCGAGCCTTGACATACGCTCGCCCACCCTGCAGCAGCCACAACGGGATCAGCGCCACTCTCCACGGACGGTGCCGCAACAGCCGAACGAAGCACTCCCAGAGAGCATCTGTTCGCAGCAGCGTTCCGTCTAAATCCACAACCAGTGGCGGACCTGCAGAACTCACAGTGGCTGGCTCCACCATTCCACCGACAACTCTGGGAAGACCGAATCCCGCTCCTCGACAGCACTGACGAACTTTTCCTCGTCCGGCGTTAGCTCCCCTCGTCCCGAGCTCTCCTCTACGAGCTGGCACAGACGTTCGAAGTCTTGGGCATGGAAGGCAAAACGCTGCTCGGCATACTCTTGGGCACCCCCGGTGACTACCTGGAACATCCAATCCGAACTCTGCATCAGCAGGAGTTCACGCAGAGCCTGTCGGAGGAGCCGTTCCTGGAGTGGAGAGCGAACCCCTGTCGGGAAGCGCCGGAGGAGAGTCTGGAGGCGCTCCTCCGCCTGGGCTAAGAAGTGCCACATCCACCGCACCCTAGGGTCTATCCAAGGCTCATGCCCGGCATCCTTTCCCCACGAGCCAGCAGGAAGCCGTACCTGTCCCACTGGCTGCGTCCGCTGTCGACATTCCCGGAGGCTCCACAGTTCCACGGCACCGTCTGCAGCCACCCGCTCCCAGAGGAAGTGCAGAAACAATGGCCCCTCAAACCACCAATGCCCGAAGAGCTCAGCGTCAAACGGCAGGCAGAGGACTGGGAAACAACCCTGGCGCTGAGACTCCTCAGCGAGCGTTCGAGTCAGGACGTCGGCGAAGTGTGTAGCATGCCCTGCCGCCTTACCCTGAGCCCAGTCGGGCACGTAGAGCAGCTTGTACTGCATATCCAGCCGGTTGTCCGTCACGCGCCAGTACCGCAGCCACGAAGTGTAGTGGCGCTTGTGGAAGTCTAAGTAGTCCCCATCACCTGGATAGCCCGTCCGGGCATCCCAGACATGAGCTGCCGTTGCCTGGTGTCGGGCCAGGATGTAGCATCCCCACGGGCACTCAGGCATGGAGCAACACCAGTACGGCTGTAACAGCGATGGCCCACGACAACGTTCCGATCGCGACCAGAAGTGGCCACGCTCCAACAGCTGCTGTTCCACCACGCAGCTCTCCAGTCCGAGTTGCCACAGCCAATACTCTACCCCAACCGAACGCTGTGCCCTTGAGCCGTAAAGGGATTCCGCCGTCGTATCCTGCGCTGGGTAGTAACCACACTCAGGCAGCCACACGCTCTGCGGTGTACGGCCGAAATGGCGCCGGTACGCCTCCACACCAACTCGAAGCTGGAAGGCAACCGCTCGCTCGCTTGGCAGCAGCGGGAGGTACGCATGGGTAGCTGCCGAAGTCGCCAGCTCCACTACCTCTATGGACTGCAGGCGCGCAAAAGCAGCGATGAGGTCTCCTCGGTACTCCTCCAGAAACTCCTGCAGCCGCTCAGCGTACCACGTCTGCCATAGCTGGGCCAGACGGATCCAATGCTCGCCGTAACCATAGCGGCGGAAGTGGAACTCATCCTCCCGAGCTGCCTCCATCTTCTCCTGGCAGTACTGCTGGAAGAGCACCCGGAAAGCGGGATGGGCTAGCTGTTCGCACAGCACAGGCGAGAATTCCAGCGTGCAGCGCGGCAGAAGGCCACGTCGTATCAATCCCCGCAGAACCTTCAGCAGTGGCAGGTAGCACTCTGCTACAGCCTCGCAGAGCCAATCGGTGCCGTGGGGAAAACGACCGTGGTGTAACACATACGGGAGGTGCGCATGGAGGACCACAACGATAGCTCCAAGCGCCATCCGCAAGGGCTTCTGCGTCAATGCACTCGGAAGGGGATCGAGGGCATGGATTGCTGGGGCTCTACACGGATCTCCCCATACTGCTGCTCGTACTTGCGAATGTTCTCCCCAAGCGCCATCCAGAAGAGCTTAGCGTGCTGCGGAGTCATCAGAATCCGAGCATGAACGCGCGCCCGAGGCAATCCTGGCAGGACACGGGTGAAGTCCAACACGAACTCCGCAATCGAATGCGAGATGATGACCAGGTTGGAGTAAATCCCCTGAGCCTCTTGCTCGCCAAGCTCTATGTTGATCTGGTGCTCGATGGTTGGCTGCTCTAGCTTGGACTTGTCGTGTTCCATTGCTATGCCTCACTGTTGGTTGCGTAGTCGGTCAGCGCGGTTGTAGTACTGCTCTGCCTTCGCCTTCTCGCCACGGCGGGCGTAGTAGCCACCCAAGAGCTCGTAGTACCGTGGCTGCGTGGCATAGAGCGGCTCCAATCGCTCTAGCTCCGCCACCAGCCGGGTCAACTTTTGGGTCTCACCGAGCACTTCGTAGATGTTCAGGAGCTGCTCCAGCACAAGGAACTCGTCCTGCTTCCCGGGCAGTTGACGGTAGCGTTCGAAGAGCTCTGCAGAGCGGCGGAGCAGCGGCGCATAGCGCTCGCGCTGCTCTTGGTACCGTGGATTCTGGCGTCGCTTCTCTATCTCCTCCTGCTGCAGCTTCCCAGCCCAATTCTTGTAGGCCACAGCGCCGTTGAAGAGAGCAAGCTCGTTTGCCGGTTCCCTCTGCAGGACTTCGTCGTAGGCCTTTGTAGCCTCTTGGTACCGCTCCTGCTTCGTCAGCACGATTGCGTACTGCAGCGTATAGGCTGTCTTCGTCGGAAATTGGCTTCGGAGTCGCTGGAGGAGGTCCAGGAGCTCTTGGGTCCGTCCCTGGCGGTCGTAGATCTCCAGCAGCAGACCCATTCCCGCTTCGCTTTCTGGGCTGAGGGTCAAGACATCGCGGGCGTAGCTGAGGGCTGTGTCCAGCACTCCACGGTCCATGTATGCCAATGCTGCATTCACCAGGGGCTGGACCATAAGCCGAGCATACCGCTCCTTTTCGGCCTGTGTCCACGCCTGCGGTGGCCTATATCGCCACCCTTCCACGACCGCCTCCTTCCCGTCCACTGCCGCAGCAAAGACGTAGAGTGGCTGCCCCTCAACGGTCCAGAGGTCAACGAAGAGCGTGTCCTGCTCAGCCAGGATGTTGCGGCTCTGTGCTGGAGGACCCAACCTCCGTAGGAGTTCACTGCGGGCCATACCGAGAGTGACGCCAGCCCTCTGTGCGGCCTCTATCTCCGGCTGTACCAGCTGCCGGTAGCGGACGAAGTTCTGTAAGGCAGCCACAGTGTCCCTTGCAAGTTCCTCCACGATCCCTAGCAGACCGTAGGGATCAGGAACGTCTGGCTTTAGGCGAATTGCCAACTGCAGCAGCTGACGAGTCTTCTGGAGCTGCTCTGCCGAAGGAGACTGGGCGGTCGCTACTTCGTTGTACTGGACGATAGCCTGGTTGTAGACGGTAACCCACAGCGCAACCTCCTCGGCAGCAATCTGAGTGGTCCACCGTCCTGTCTTATCATTGGCACGAGCTCCTTGGAGTGCTTGTGCAGCCGCTTCGTACGAGCGTGTGTGCTCCCGATGCAGTTGCGCCAAGAGGAGCCACGCCTCGATGTTGCTTGGATTCTTCTGCGTCTCGGCCTCCAAGTTACGGAGTGCCTTGGGGTAATCGCGCTGTCCGAGCGCAATCTTCGCCGTCGTGAACTCTGGGGACGCACAGTGGAAGTGCCCTACGGCAAGCACCGATAGCAGAAGTGCTATAGCCCACCGCCGTGCCATGTACCGGCTCCTCATCCCTCAAACACCTGCTGGCTAAGCACAAAGTTAGCGAAAGCCCATCGGGCCGCCATGTGCTGCCGCTCCTGCAGACGGGGTAGTCTCAGACCTGTTCACTGCGCCATCTCCTCCGGCACCAGCATGAGCGTATTCCGTAGCGTCCCCAGCCGCTCAATCGAGAGCTCTACTGTATCCCCTGGCTGTAGCCACCGAGCAGGGGTGAAACCACCTGTGGTGTTGAGCTCTAAGAGGCATCCCGTGCCGCACGTCCCAGACCCGATGACGTCCCCTGGATACAGCCATGTCCCGTAACTCGCCCGCTCGATGATCTGCGCGAACGTCCACCGCATGTTGCGGAGCGTATCGTGGGAGATGAGCTCCCCGTTAAGCCGTGCGGTCATCTCCAGGTCGTAGTGGTTCCCATCCGGGGTCAGGATGGCCCGGTCTGCGAGTTCATCCAGCGTCACCAACCAAGGACCCAGCGATGTGGCGAAGTCCTTCCCCTTCGCTGGGCCGAGGTTCAGCTTCATCTCTTGTGCCTGAAGCTCCCGCGCGCTCCAGTCGTTCATGATCATGAACCCAGCGATGAACCGCTCCGCTACACTGGCGGGAATGTTCTTACCAGCCTTGCCGATGACGACAGCACACTCCAGCTCAAAGTCCAGCCGCTCCAGATGTCGCGCTTGGACTGCAACAGGTCCCGGGCCCGTCACCGCCTGGTGGTTGCCGAAGTAGAACACAGGGAAGGCGTCGAACTCTGGGATCATCGGCAGTCCGCGGCTCCGGCGTGCGGCCTCAACGTGCTGCCGAAAGGCGTAGCCATCGCGCAGCGACCGTGGCTGGAGCGGAGCCTCCAATACCGCCTCATCCAGGGCAAAGGCTAAACCATCGGCAACAAGAGCCTCTTCGCGCCCCGCACACCACTCCTGGAGCCGACGCAGCTCTTCGCTAGCTACCTCCCACAGCTCCAAGAGTTGCAGCATCTGCGTGGGCATCGCGAAGAGACGATGGACCAATCCCTCCCGCCGGGCAACTTCGTATGCCCCTGCAGCATCAACGATCCAGTGCTCACCACTGATGAATCCGGCCCGCACACAGGGTCCAAGTCGATACGAAACAAGCTTCATCTGCCACCTCAGCCCTTCACGGTCCTGACTTCACTGTAGCCGTGCATGCCGGAGCGATAAGATGCCGATCCCACCAAAGCCCAGCATGAACATCGCCTGGAACGGGAGCGCGGCCAACTCGGCATAGTAGAGCGAAATCCCCATCCCAACGACGAAGTAGAGCCCCAGCAGCAACTCGACGACAACCGAAGGATGGAGTTGCCGTGGAACATACTTTTTGTGGTGCCATCGCTCACCCGGCGTGAGAACGTGGTACTTCGGCGTCCGCACGAACTCCGTACGCTTTCCGAGCAACGCCTCAATCACGGCCCGTGTGTTGTTGACAGCAAATCCCATGCTGCCTGCCAAGAAGACCGGGAACAGCAGCAGCCGACGCCGCCAGTCCCTGTAGGCCGCCCGCTGGGCGAAGAGATAGAAGAGGAACGTGCCAATGGCCGCCAACACGAAGACCGAGAGCGCGGTGAAGAAGGTGTCGTAGCCCTGGACGGTGTTCTTGATGAGCACAACCGGGACGTTGAGCACTGCCACCAGGAGGATGAAAGGAAAGACGATGTTGCTCGTCAGGTGGACGGTGGCTTCAGCCTTGATCCGGAATGGCAGTTGGGCCTGCCAGATGCGTGGCAAGAGCTTGCGAGCAACTTCAATAGCGCCCTTCGTCCAGCGATACTGCTGCATCTTGAGCGCATTGATGTCCACCGGCAACTCCGCTGGCGTCGTCACATCGGACAAGAAGATGAATCGCCAGCCCAGCAACTGGGCACGGTAGCTCAGATCCAAGTCCTCTGCCAGCGTATCGGTGTGCCAATTCCCCGCAGCTTCAATGCAGGAGCGGCGCCAGACCCCAGCAGTGCCGTTGAAGTTGATAAAAAAGCCGGCCCGGTACCGCACTGCCTGCTCCATCGCGAAGTGGCCGTCCAGCGACAGCGCCTGGGCCTGCGTGAGGAAGGAGTAGTCAGCATTCAAGTGCTCCCAGCGTGTCTGCACCATCCCAACTTTCGGATCGGCAAAGTAAGGAAGGGTCTTCAGCAGGAAATCAGGCCGCGGGACGAAGTCGGCATCGAAGATAGCGATGAACTCACCACGAGCGCGCTCAAGCCCATAGCGCAGAGCCCCCGCCTTGTAGCCCTCGCGCGTCCCCCGACGGATGTGCTCGATCTGGAAACCCGCTGCCCGATACTCCCGACAGAGTCGTTCCAGCAGCTCCGTGGTCTCGTCCGTGGAATCGTCCAGCACTTGGATCTCTAGGCGGTCACGCGGATAGTCTAGGGAACAGACAGCCCGCAGCAGCCGCTCCACGACGTAGCACTCGTTGTAGATGGGCAACTGCACCGTCACCATGGGGAAGTCCTGAAGCGGTGGTGGTGGCGGCGTAGACCGCCGCATCGTCTTCCAGTGGTAGTACACCATCACCAGGCTGTGCAGGCCTGACAGAAAGAGGACCGACAATGCCCCTACGTAGGTAGCCAGCACCACTTCCTCCATTCCCCCTCACCAGTTGTGGCACCTACCATGCCGAGACGATCGCTAGCAGGATGTCGTCGCAGAGAGCATCCAACGAACGCATCACAGCCTGGTCTCGAGCTGGCTGTCCTCCAGCAACCTCATAGAGCTCATACCGCGTGAAGCTTCTACGCCAGAGGACCCGCCGCTGCACAGCATCGTAGAACTCCGCCTCCACAGTCACTTCCGCACGCCGCTCCCGTTCTAGCTCGCCTGGCCGGACCGTTTGCGTGACATCTCGGATTTGCTGCAGCTGGACGCTCAGCCGTGCGTCAGCTTCATCCATGACAACGCGCAGCGGCGCGTCCTGCTGCAGACGCTGCAGGAGTCGCTGCGTAAGGTACTCCCGGTACATCGGGACACCAAAGCCGGAGTTATCCACCACCGGTGTGAGAGCCAGCGTCTGAAGATGCGCCGGCAGCTTGCCACCGGTGAAGGAGTAACAGCTTGCCAGCACGCAACATAGGCACAGAATGCTGATACGACGATGAGTAGTTTCTGACGGCCTCCTCATTTTTGCTGCAGGAAGGGATTGTAGCGCCGTTCGGCCCCGATCGTCGTCGGTCCTCCATGACCAGGGTAGACACGGTAGTCGTCCGGGAGCACCAGGAGCTGGTCAGTAATCGAGCGGAGCAGAAGCTCCATATCTCCTCCCGGCAGATCCGTGCGGCCAATGCTAGCGGCAAAGAGAGTGTCTCCGGAGAAGACAAGCCGGCGGCGATGCTCAACAAGGCAGACACCACCCTCGGTATGCCCTGGGGTATGCCGAACCTCTAGCTCCCATGAGGTTCCACACTGCACGCATTGGCCGTGCTGGAGCCATTCTTGCGCTGTTATGGGCTCAAAGCTGAGGGGTAGCTGCCAGAGCCGCAGCTCCACGGGATCAGTTAGCCGATAGGCATCCGCCGGATGCACAGCGATGGAGGCACCCGTCATACGCTGTAGGGCTGCAGCGTCCGCAATGTGGTCCCAATGGCTGTGTGTCAAGAGGATGCGACAAATCCGAGTTCCACGCTCTTGGGCCAAGCGGACGAAGAGCTCAGCGCTGCCCATAGGGACGTCCACCACGCACGCCACCCCTGCCGGAATGTCCAACAGCAGATAGCCTACCGTTGCAGCAGGCCCGGCCTCTACGGCAATTAAGTCTGGAGCGTGCACTGTACTCTCCGCCGGAATCCAAAACTCCCACATGGGTTAGGGCACCAGGACAAGGGCAGAGCGCACTTCCGACGGGGTCCTAAAGAGCACTACGTACGCCCCCGGTGCCCCAATCCGGAAGTGCCACACATGCTCGTGGCTTCCGGCCGAATCCTCGTACCACTGCCGCTGCTCCAGTCGGCGCCCCTCCAGGGAGTACAGCCCCAGCACATAAGCCCCACGCTCGCCCGCCCAGGTCTCTACAGTAAGCTCTCCAGCACTCGCTGTAGTCCGCAGCCCCACCGGTGCCACAGGCCGCAGCAGCCGCGGTCCCCCTTCTCGGCAGATGCCAACGAGGCGCAAGCGACCGTCTATGCGCTGCGTCTGGCTACTTAACACCCCATCGTCCCAGAGGAAGCTGAGAATCCGCAGCGGAGTCTCTTCCGCACTGCCTAAGAGTACATCGCCGATGAGCTCGGTCACGACCCCCTGTGAAGCCGCCTGAATCCCCTCCACGCGAATCGTCAGGGTAGCCAGCCCTTGCGCCATTCCCTGGCGGAGGATGGTTCCCCGACTGAGACCGCGGACCAGGAAGAGGGTCGGCTCATACGCTAGCTCTACCTCTGCCTGTCGGACTCCTGTCTGGGCTCCAGGCGGCTCTATGGCAAAGCGGAGCGGGATCCGGAATCCCTGAGTCCATGGCGTAGCTTGGGTATCGGGCAGCCAGACACGTGCCCTCACGGGTTCTAGCCCAATCCCAGTGATGGCAATGAGCCGCTCGTCAGTACACGGCTGGCTGATGGAGAGCCGGAGCGTATCCGTATACACCCCTGGCTGCTGCGGACGGAATCCGATGATGAAATTCAAACTCTCGCTTGGCGCCACCACCCGAGGCACCATCGGAGCTGCCAAGAGCTGGAACGCCGAGCCCTGCTGGAGCCCGATACTCTCAACTCGCAGCGGGAAAGCCCCACGATTGCCCACTACTAACGGCTGCTGGGAGGTAGCTCCAGCGAAGACACCCCCGAAGTGCACCTGCGGCGGAGCACTCAATATTGGGGTCTCCCGCCGCCCTCGTAAGGTAACAGTAAGCTGCAGCATCTCGACCCCAAGTCGAGCTGTCAAGCGGAGCTGTGCGCTCTTATCACCATCGGTCGTCCTCTGAGGTCGGAAGTGGATGGCATACCGGGCATGGCCTCTGGGCTGCAGTCTAATCGGCAGAGGCGGCAGCTCCGTTATGAAGACCGCTGCATCCGGCCCCAGTAGCACTGCCTCAAGGAGCCATAGAGTATCGGCCGTAGCGTTACTCAGCACGAGCGTATCTGATCGTTCCTGGCAGAAAGCCACCGTTCCGAAGTCGAGCAGGGGACTATACGCAACCCCTTCACCCGTCACCGTTCCGTAGAGACGCACACGGTGGGTATCTGGGCAGAGCTCAGCGAGTGCAAAGGCAACTTCTGCCTCCAATACGCCAAGGCGCTGTGGCGTCACGGTGACGGTGAAATCGTAGCTCCCTGAAGCTAGAATGACCGCCGAAGTCGGCGAGACGCTGACGTCTGGATGCGAGCTCAGCACTGCCTCTACTCGTAGCGGGCGAAGCAGGAGGTTCCGTCCCTGTAGTAGCATCTGCACTGTCTGTCCCTGTCGCAGAGTCCCAAGAGAAATCGCAGCCGGCACGGCGACAAACGGCGACACCCGCTCAGCTCGGAGACTGACCGTTACGTACGGCTCCACGGTGTCATCTGTTACGAGCACCACCTGTGCGGAGCGAACCCCAGTCTGTGCCCCAGGTAGCAGTTGCACTCCATAGGCAACAGAATCCCCAGGAGCAAGGCGGTACGGCAGACTCGGCTGCACCACAACAACGAAATCGGCCGCGTGCGGACCCACTACCTGTGCTGGGCGTAGGAGCTCTAACGGTGCGCTCCCAATGTTCACGACCCATATCGTGTCTAACGGCGACTCACAGTGGCTGACAACGCCGAAATCCACCACCGAGGGCTGCGCCCTGGCCCCAACCCGAATTCCCGTGCCGCTCAGAAGTAAGCGTGCTGTATCTGGACATGCAGAGTCTGCACGCTCAGCCATCACAACGAGCTCCGCAACGTGGTTACCGAGCGTTGTGGGTGCATATCGGATGCGGACCCTCAGCTCCTGCTGCGGTGCCAGCAGCACCGGCACTACTGGCTGGACCTCCACGATTTCGAAAGGAGCCGGCAGTGGGGATATCCTCGGAATCCGTGCCGCTGAGTATCCAACGTTCCGCAGCGTAACGGTCAGCTCGCTGGTGCTGCCCACCCGAACGAAGCCGAACTGCCCCGATCCGTGCCACTCTAGCCGTGTCTGCAGTCCATAGGCACTCAGCTCTACGGTGTCCGCTTGCGAACACTCGTAAGCAGAGACAACCAGGAATCCCCGCACCACTCCGATAGAGCTCATTCTGGCATGCACGTCTACAACCCGCTGCTCGCCAGGTGCTATGGTAAACCCCGAGGGTGGCGAAACGTCCCATTGAGCAGCATTTGAGACCCACGGTGGGGCAAATTGGAGCGGACGCCGACCAGTATTCCGGATCACTATCCTCGCTGTGCGCTGCTCTCCAGGACAGAGAGTGCCGAAGTCCAGCCGGCGCACTGGAGCAGCGCCATCGGTGAGCAAGAAAGAAAGGCTATCTCGCACCCCCTGGTACAGAATGCGCCATGGGGAACCGCTCACGAGGGTGTCCGTATGGACCAGGATGAGGGTATCCCGAAAGACGCCAACGGCCAGCGCTTGAAAGGCCACGATGAGCCGCACAGTATCCCTTGGCGCCAGCGTTCGTGGAAACCACCCCGCCGGGGGTGCTACCAGACGGAATCCCTGGTCTCCACGAGCAAAGAATGCCGCCGTGAGCTCTATCGGCCCTTCGCCCGCGTTGACGATTCGTACAGTATCCCACACCTCTTGGCCTACGCAGAGCGCTGTGTCCAGTTGTCGAACTGCTGGCGCCACAAGCCGCGGCAGACGGGCCACCGTTACCAGGCAAGCGCTGCTCGGCGACAGTACCCACGACGGCTCTGCAGCATACTGTGCCGACGAAGGGTTAGGAATCCGCTGGAGCGCTACGAGGAAGAAGAGCGTGTCCGGCTCTGGCAGAGAGAGACTAGCGCTCCACTGCTCCCCGTAGCCGGTCAGCGTATCGACAGGTTCCCATGTCCCCCGGAGAGACCTGCGGTAGAGCACAATGTCGTTGCCGTTACCCGTACCATTGACGCGTGCCGCTTGCCGAGGCTGCGGTGGTGGCGGGAAGATGCTCGGACCGACAAACCGCGTGGCGGCTGCTGGGGTAGTCAAAACCGTTGTGCTCGCCCTACCATCCAGCCGCACCCGGCCAGCCCCACCAGCTGGAGCTCCAGTCACGGCCCCACCTGCAACACTAATCGCAACGTCTGAAAAACCCCTAGGCGCACAGAGGTGGATAGCTCCTCCCGATCCACCACCCCCCGGCCCAGCGGCCGATGATCCCGTCAGCGCCCCAGGAGCCCCGTCGGCAGTAAACCGAACCCCCTGGATACTCGGTGCCACGACACACAAGGCTCCACCACCTCCACCACCCGTCCCCGAGCACACATTCACCCCTTGGGGATTCCCACTGGCGCCACCAGAGCCCCCCGCAAGCGGGACGAGGCAGGCATTTCCATGCTCGTAGCCGCCATTGTTTCCGCCAGAGCTCTGGCCTCGGACAGCATAGCCTCCGGCACCTCCAGCCTGCCGCTGTTGATAGCCGCTCCCGCCACCATATCCACCGCTAGGATTGCATGAACCGCCGTCCCGGCACCCTTCCCCAGAGCGCCCAAATGGATGCCCCGTCCCCCCACCAGCAGACTCGTACTGCGGCGACGTTCCGGGAGGGACACCGTTGAGGCTGGCCCCATTCTCACCCGTGCTCTGCCCATAGTTGCGGTACTCGTTGAGGCCCACCCCAATCCCATTCTTCCCACCGCGACCGCCGCTGGTGAAACCATTGCCTCCGTCGCTTCCCCGAGCTGTCCCTGTGAGCACATCACAGAATGCTCCCCCTCCACCACCTCCGCCAGGTCCAGCGTTCGGCCCTTCCGCGCTGACACTGATGGTCGTCCCTCCACTACCCCGAACGCTCCCTACCGCCATGAGGACACACGGCAAGTAGCCTTGGTTGCCCGGAGTATAGGGATCGCAGTCGGCAACGGACACTCGGAACGTTGCGCCTGCTGGCAGGACGAGACTATCAACGAGGAGTGCCCCCCGTCGAGAGCGAATCCCTAAGCCCCCTTCTCCAAGCACCCGCTCCGTCCCAGTGTACACCCCTACCGGCGTTGGCCGGACAACGTAGAAGGTGTCCACGATAGTGCTGCGTCCGTTGTACGTGACTCGAATCGGGACGCGGAACTCCGGTCGCAGCTCGTCCCACCGCCAACTATTCGGCTGAACCCACGGGTGGACGAAGATGACCGTGCTCAGCAGCCGCCCCTGCCAACTCACTACCACAGGACCTATGGTCAGCAGCGCGGTGTCCGCTGGACGGGCACATTCAACTCGGAGTGCATCCCCAGGATTGTTGCTGTAGACTCCATCAGGACCCAGGGTCCCGACAGCCGAATGGTAGGCCACGATCTCTACGGCCACCGCCATGCCTGGAGCCCCAATATCCGGCACCATGTACGCCACCTGCGGTTGAGCTAAGACCGCAATAGCACTTGCCGCCCATAGCACTCCGTGTCCGAGCCACCTCATGTGTCCCCCAGATAGGCGATACACTTCAGCTCAATCGCAATCGGAGTCGGTAGAGCCCGCACTTCAACCGTAGTTCGACACGCCTGGACATGCCCCAGGTACTGAGCGTACACGCGGTTGAAGGTTGCAAAGTCACGACGGATGTCCGTCAAAAAGGCCGTCACGTCCACGAGATCTTCCAGCCGTGCCCCAGCAGCACGGAGAATGCGGTGGACGTTCTGGAAGACGGCATGGCATTGCACCTCAAAGTCATAGTCAACCACCCGTCCCTCCGCATCCTGCACAACCCCCGGGATTTCCGAGCTCCCTCGCTGTCGAGGTCCAATACCCGACAGGAAGAGCCAGTTGCCCACACGCACCGCATGCGGGTATGGCCCTACAGGTTCCGCAGCATCTTCTGCGATAATGATCTGCCGCATCTCAATCCCGCCAGAGGGCAACAGTAACGCTCTTGGGCTCCATGAAGAAGTGGAATGCCTCCCACCCGCCCTCACGTCCCACTCCGGATTGCTTCATCCCGCCGAACGGAGTCCGCAAATCCCGCACCATCCAGCAGTTGATCCAGACTACGCCTGCCTCAAGGGCCTCGGCCACGCGGTGGGCCCGCGACAGGTTCTCCGTCCACACACCGGCTGCCAAACCGTACGGGGTAGCGTTTGCTATGGCGATGGCCTCGTCCTCCGTGTCGAACGGGATGAGCGTCGCCACCGGGCCGAAGATCTCCTCTTGGTTGACCCGGCACTGCGGACTGAGCCCCTCCACGACCGTCGGCGCAACGAAGTAGCCATCGCGGCACCGCCCATCGAGCTGCACCCGATGACCGCCACACAAGACTACCCCTCCATCGTGTCGCGCCAGCTCAACGTAGGAGAGGACCTTCTGCAGGTGCGCCTCAGAGATGACCGCCCCTTGCTGCGTTGTCGGCTCCAGAGGATCCCCAACACGTAAAGCCTGGACGCGAGCCACGAACTCCTGCCGGAAGCGGGAGTAGATGGAGCGCTGCACCAAGATGCGAGAGCCGCAGAGACAGATTTCACCCTGATTGGAAAAGGCTGCCCGCACTGCTTCTGCCACGGCACGCTCGAAAGCGCAGTCCTCGAAGATGATCGTTGGGTTCTTGCCCCCGAGCTCCAGCGTGAGCTTCTTGAACATCGGCGCTGCAACTCGAGCAATCTCCATGCCCGTTCGGGTCCCCCCAGTGAACGAAATAGCCCTCACGGCCGGATGCGCTACCAGGGCCGCTCCTGCTACCGGCCCTTCACCATGGACGATGTTCAGCACACCGGGAGGCATTCCCACTTCGTGGCAGATTTCGGCCAGCAGAGTCGCAGTCGTCGGAGTTAGCTCCGACGGTTTAGCAACGACGCAGTTCCCTGCTGCCAGGGCTGGAGCCACCTTCCAGCTCAGCAGGTAGAGCGGCAAATTCCACGGGGCAATGCAGCCCACCACCCCCAAGGGCTGACGCAACGTATAGCTGAGGACCTCGGGCCCCATCTGGTAGGCTTCTGTGCTGACATGGAGCAACCCCGTTGCAAAGAAGCGGAAGTTGCGAACCGCTCGCGGGATGTCTACGCTTTGCGCCAACCACAGCGGCTTCCCAGTATCGCGGGACTCCGCCAAGGCTAGCTCTGACAACCGCTCCTCCAGACGCTCAGCAATCCGGAGTAGCAATCGCGCCCGCTCCTCCGCCGGCATCGCAGCCCACTGAGGGAATGCTCGCTGTGCAGCTGCGACAGCCGCCTCAACATCCTGTGCACCCGACGCCGGAACGAGCGCAATCACCTGGCCCGTCGCTGGCTCGTACTTTTCCAAGTACTGCCCACTGAGAGGCTCCGCGAACTGCCCGCCAATGAAGTTGAGAATCCGCTCTGCCATTACTCCCACCCGTGCGGCGGGACTCAACCACAGCGAAAATAAGAGCTTCGTCCAGAACGCCTCTGCTTACCTGCGTTCGGCAACGATTTCCGTCTGCTACAACTGTCCAATCCTCACCGAAGCTACTATGCAGCTCTCTCTTCCGTTGGAGCAGCCGACCATCTTCCCGGAGAGCATCGTTGCTGGCGTCACACTCCGAGCGGCCGATCTCTTCCCTCCACGCGGCTTCTCTGTGGACGTTATCAGCACCCCTTCTCCCGAAGGCCTGCTGCTGGCAGAGACTCTGGGAGCCACCTGGGAGCAGTTGAAGTTTCAGCGGCAAGTCCACGGCGCCAGCGTTCGCTGGATCCAAGCCGATAGCCCCATAGCAGAAAGCGATGGGATGGTGACGGCTGAGCCCGGACTCTTCCTCTGCGTGCGTATTGCCGACTGCTGCGCAGTACTGCTGGCCTCCCTAGATCCGCCCGTCGTGGCCGCTCTCCATGCCGGATGGCGCGGAATCGCCCAAGGGATTGTGGAAGAAGGCCTTCGCACTCTCTTCAGCACTGGCTGTTCTCCCGCTGGGATCCGGATCTACCTTTCGCCCTGCGCTTCCGCTGAGCGGTACATTGTCCGTAGCGATGTCGCTGCGCTTTTCCCCGAGAGCATAGAGCGTGTGGGTTCAGAGTACTACCGGCTTGACTTGCGTGGGGAGATTCGCCGTCGCCTCCAGCTCCTTGGGATTCCCGAGTCACAGATTGAGAGCTCGCCGGGCTGTACCATCGGTGACACCCGCTACCACTCTTTCCGTCGCGACGGCACCGCCGCCGGGCGAATGGTTGCATTCATTGGGATGCGCTTGGGGGCTTCGACCAGCGCTTGAGGATGCCGTACGGGATAACGACCAGGTAGGCAATCACCAACACAATGGGAGCAACCACCATCGCCAGCGGGTGATCATAGCGGGTGAAGATGCCCACCGACATCAGCAAGTAGCCCAAGACTATCAGCGCAATCCCCACCCCGATGATGAGCCAGTTGCGACGCTCCAATGGATAGGACCACTGTACCCCTCGCGCAGTTGATGGTGTTGGACGCCTTGCCTTTGCCATTCAGCCTGCCTTTGCAACTCCGTGCTCCCTGGGGGATTCGAACCCCCGGCCCGCGGATTAAGAGTCCGCTGCTCTACCAGCTGAGCTAAGGGAGCACTGCAAAATTACGACGCACACGCAAGCCGGCTTCCCATCGCCTCCTGCTGTACTGCTAGCTACCATTTGGCAGCTCCACTCCTAATTTTGCCTGTAGTCTAAGTCAATGCTACTGCGTATGCCAGCTTCAGAGATTCCACTCAGCCACGCTCCCCTCTGCCGACCTCTGGTGGTCTGTGGATACAGTGGTACTAAGCCGTTCGTTGAGCGCTTCCGGGAGTTGGGCTTCATCTACGGCGCTCGGGTTATCCTACGGCGTAGAGCTCCATTGGGCAGGAGCATTGAGGTGGAGGTTGGCGGTATTCGTCTCGGGCTTCGCCTCCATGAAGCAGCTATGATTTACGTCCGCCCTATCACCCCCGATGCAGCGGATGACATCGCAAACTGAACCTTCCCCAGATCACACCGTCGCCCTCGTAGGACTACCCAACAGCGGGAAGTCAACGCTCTTCAATGCCCTGACAGGCCTACGCCAGCGGACGGCGAACTATCCAGGGGTTACGGTAGAACCGTTGGTGGGACAGCTACGACTCGATGGGCAATCGGTAACGATCGTAGACCTTCCCGGCATCTACAGCCTCTCGCCGAAGACGGAAGACGAACGCCTGGCCTTAGCCCTCCTGCGCGGAGAGGTACCAGAGGCTCCTACTCCTGAGCGACTCCTCATTGTCGTGGAAGCCTCTCAGCTAGAGAGGGGACTAGTGCTGACCTCCTGGATGGCTCACCTCCATCGACCGATTGCTGTGGCTGTTACAATGGTTGACGAACTTGCAGCGCGTGGCGGCGTGATGGATACTGAAGAACTGGAGCACATCTTGGGCATCCCCGTCTTCCCTGTCATAGGCCGCCGAGGCATCGGTGTGGACGCAATCCGCCGCTCATTGCTGCACTGGGAACCGTGGGGAATTCCACTGATACCATTTGCCCCGACAGCATCGTTGGAGGATCGCCATCGCTGGGCCCGAGAGGTTGTGCAACGGGTGCTGAAGTCCCCACGGCCCGACTCCCTCTCTGAGCGAATTGATCAGTATGCTCTCCACCCAGTCATGGGGCTGCTCATCTTTGCAGCGGTGATGCTGCTCTTCTTCCAAACTATCTTCACCGCCGCGCAACCCTTGATGAACGCCATAGAAGGTGGGATTGGATGGCTGCAAGACCTGGTGAACGCCTGGCTACCCGAAGGTGTTGTGCGGAACTTCTTATCCAGCGGCTTCCTTGGAGGGGTGGGGGCAGTAGTCGTGTTCCTTCCCCAGATCATGCTGCTGTACCTAGTGCTGACCGTGCTGGAAGACTCCGGCTACTTCCCTCGGGCAGCCTTCCTCATTGACCGTTTCCTCAGCCTCTTCGGGCTCCAGGGACGGGCCTTCATCCCTATCCTGGGCGGCTTTGCCTGCGCCATTCCGGCCATCCTCTCCACGCGCGTCATCCCTTCCTGGCAGGAGAGGCTGACGACTATGCTCATCATTCCGCTGATGACCTGTTCGGCACGTCTCCCTGTCTACACTCTGCTCGTTGCCGCCGCAATTCCGCCGGTCTACCTCGGCGGCATCCTATCGCTGCAAGCGCTCGTCATGATGGGCCTCTATCTGCTGGGAGCTGGCTCTGGGCTCCTCGTCGCATGGGTACTACGACGCACGGTGCTACGGGGCATGCAAACACCCTTCTTCGTGGAGCTTCCGCCTTACCGGCTGCCTGCCTGGCGCACTGTCCTGCTCCGCACATGGTCCAGTGGGCGGGAGTTCCTCCGCACCGCTGGGACAGTTATCTTCCTCTTGTCGCTCGTCCTTTGGGCCCTCACAGAAATCCCGCGCGTGGATGTCCCGCCAGGAACTCCAGTCTTGGAAGCTCAACGCCTGCAATTGGAGGGCTCGTTAGCTGGACAGCTTGGGCATGCACTGCAACCCCTCTTCGCTCCCTTAGGATTCGACTGGAAGATAACGGTGGCCACCATCGGCAGCTTCGCCGCTCGCGAGGTCTTCATCTCCTTCCTAGGGCAGCTCTACGCAATCGACGTAGAAGCCGCGGACACAACCCTGCGCCACATCATCGCTACGCAGGTGCCGCTGCCGACAGCGCTCAGCGTCCTGGTCTTCTACGTCTACGCCCTTCAGTGCATCTCCACTATGGCAGTGATCCGCAAGGAGAGCGGCTCCTGGTGGTGGGTAGCACTGGCATTTGTCTACACGTTCGCGCTCGCATATGGCCTAAGCTTCGCAGTCCACCAGATCGCACAATGGCTGCTGACGTAGGCCCGGTTTACATCGGGGCGGATATTGGAGGCACGAAGACCCTCGTTCTCGCCTGCGATGCCGACGGCGCGGAGATACACCGAGAGGGTTTTCCCACCCCACAGTCGCTCGCTACTGGCCTGAAGCAACTCATGGAGGCAATCGAGCGGGTCTCTGCTGGAGCCCCAATCGCCGCAATTGGCATCAGCATCGGTGGCCCAATCGATCGAGAGCGCGACACCGTCTCACCCCTCCACCAGCCCGAATGGCGGGACGTCCCGCTGCGTCAGCTACTCCAAGAGCGCTTCCGCTGTCCCTGCCGGATCGAAGTCGACACAGACGCTGCTGCCCTCGGCGAGTGGTACTTCGGTGGTGTCCGAGACAGCCCACTAGTATATGTGACCCTCAGTACGGGCGTCGGCGGGGCCCTGCTCCTTGAGGGATCGCTCTATCGCGGGGCTGATGGATACCACCCGGAGTTGGGACACCAGGTTGTGCCCAACGAATTTGGAGATCCCCATCCGGTCACGTGCTCCTGCGGAGCTACCAACTGCTTAGAAGCGCTCATCTCTGGACGTGCCCTCCAGCAGCGCTTCGGATGTACACCTGCCCAGCTTCCAAAAGAAGTCTGGAACACCGTCGGGCGCATTCTAGGACACGGACTACGAAACATTGCTGCTCTCTACGCCCCAAAGCGCATCGTACTCGGAGGCGGTATCACCGTGCACGCAGCAGCCTATCTACTACCCGTCGCTCAGGCGACGCTCCAGGAAGACCTGCGCATTGTGCCGCAACCAGAGGTATCCGTAAGTCGCTTGGACTACGAAACGGCGCTCTGGGGAGCCGTTGCTGTCGCCATGGGCTACAACACCGCTCCTCCTGGAGCGTGAGGTCCTGCGTACCACTTGCAACGCTACCACTCACTAAACCGCTGCCTGCGCAGCAACAGTGGCGTGGCGGCGTGCCTCTAACCAGCGCTCGGCGTCTATAGCTGCCATACACCCGCTGCCAGCAGCAGTGACGGCCTGCCGGTAGACTTTGTCCTGTACATCGCCACAGGCGAAGACTCCGGGGATGTTGGTGTAGGTGCTTCCAGGCTGCGTTAGGATGTAGCCCCGCTCATCCATCTCCAGAAAGCCGCGGAAAATCTCCGTGTTCGGCTGGTGTCCGATAGCGACGAAGACTCCGTCGGCAGGCAGCACTTGCGCTTCTCCAGTCCGGACATTCCGGACCCGGATGGCTGTCAGGCGACGCACCCCATCGCGCTGCTCACCAAGGAATTCCTCCACGACCGTCTCCAAGAGGAAGTCAATCTTGGGATTGCTCCGCGCTCGCTCCTGCATGATCTTGGAGGCCCGGAATTCGAGCCGGCGATGGATGATCGTCACCTGCCGAGCAAAGCGCGTCAGAAAGAGTGCCTCCTCCATCGCCGTGTCACCGCCTCCCACGACGTAGACATGCTGGTCACGGAAGAAAAACCCATCGCAGGTTGCGCAGGCAGAGATCCCATACCCCATGTACTCTGCCTCCCCTGGAACGCCAAGCCGCTTGGCCGATGCCCCAGTGGCGACGATGACCGCCTCGGCACTGTATTCCTTGCCAGCATCCGACCACAAAGCGAACGGATACCGATGGAAATCCACCCGAACGATCGTCTCGTACACAGACCGCGCACCGAAGCGATGGGCTTGGCGGCGGAAGATGTCCATGAGCTCTGGCCCCAGAATCCCGTGCTCGAAGCCTGGGAAGTTCTCCACCTCTGTCGTGATCGTTAGCTGCCCGCCTGGCTGGGGACCCTCGAAGACGACAGTGTCTAGGCGGGCGCGGGCAGCGTAGATTGCTGCTGTAAGGCCTGCGGGTCCTGCCCCGATGATAGCAACCTCATGGTGCTGCGCTTGCATGGGTTACTTCACTACTCTGTGAGACAACCTCTTTCCACGCACGGGCGTTGCGCTGTATACCAGCGTACTGAGGACGTTTGAGCGGACTCCTTCGGAAGCGCTGCTGGAACTCCTCCGGACTCATAGACAGCACAGCGTCTAGTTCTAGGCAGGTTTGCCCGTATCGTGGTAGAAACGCAGGGTCATCTGTCGGCTTCTGGAAGCGATTCCACGGACACACCTCCTGGCAGATGTCGCAGCCGAAGATCCACCCTTCCATGCGCTCAGCAATCTCCGGAGGGATGTCTGGCTCCCGCTTCGTCTCAATGGTCCAGTACGAAAGGCATCGGCTGGCATCTAGAATGTACGGCTGTACTAAGGCTCCCGTAGGGCAGGCCTGAAGGCACGCCGTACAGGTGCCGCAGTAGTCACGCATAGGCTCGTCTGGCTCTAGCTCGGCGGATGTGATCACCACTCCCAGGAAGATCCATGAACCATAGCGGCGAGAAATGACCATCGTGTTCTTCCCTTGCCAGCCGATGCCGGCACGCACTGCCCAAGCCTTCTCTAGGACGGGACCCGTGTCTACGTAGACGCGACTTTCAGCCCCAGGAAAGACTCGCTCTATCTCCGCCGCAAGAGCTCGCAGCTTGGGGAGGAGCACGTCGTGGTAGTCCTCCCCCCATGCATACCGCGAAATCTTGCCGAAGCGGTTTGGCGTATGCTCCCACTCCTTGTGGCGTGCCGGAACATAGTAGTTGTAGGCCACCACGACAACACTCTGAGCCGACAGCAGGATCTGCCGCACGTCCTGTCGTCGCTCCACGTTACGCTCCAAGTATGCCATCGTAGCGTGGTACCCACGCTCAAGCCAAGCAAGGTAGCGTCCAAACTCCTCCTCCAGCGGCTCCGCCCGAGCAACGCCGACCTCGCAGAACCCCAGACGTCGAGCTGCTTCCTTGATGTGCTCCGTCCGTTGTCGCCGTTCAGTCAGATCCATCCCACCCATTCAGGGCCCTGCCCACATGTTTCTGAAGCGCAGTGCACCGCTCCCACTAGAGAGGACCTGGCCCCGTGTTCGGTCTTCCAAGGCCAGCCCGCGACAGCCATACCCAGCCATTGCAGCCGGGGGAGAACGGACTCTACTCTGCCCGCTGCCTCACGGACAGAGCTTTCTACGACAGAAGGCCGAATCTGCCGAAGGCTTCTCATCGCGCCACTGTCAAGGAGATAGCTGTCCCCGGCGGAACGAGCACACCAGCTGCAGGTTCCTGCCCGACGACGGTGTTAGGTAGGAAGGTTGGGTCTGGAACGAGTCGAATCGCCCCTACCTGCAGTCCTGCCTCAACGAGCATCTGTTCCGCCTCTTCCAGTGAGAGGGAGACAAGCGAGGGGACAGCAACCGACGGTCGTGGCCCTTGACTGATCCCCAATTCTACACTCGTCCCCGCTGGAACTTGACTCTCTGGCGGAATACTCTGCCAGAAGACAGCCCCAGCAGGGACACTGTCGCTGTACTCGTAGAACATCTCCCCCAGCCGCAGCCCAGAGCTGAGCAAGCGGACCTGTGCATCCCGTGCACTTAGGCCCACCAGTGCCGGCATAACAACCTGCTTTTGACCAGTGCTCACCGTCAGGTAGACTCGGCGTCCTCGTCGTACCTCCGCACCAGCGTATGGGACTTGGCGGATGACCCGTCCTTCGGGCACTGTCGGACTAGGCTCATACCGCACTTCGTGGACAACAAGCCCTTGTGACACTAAGGACTCCACCGCCCGTTCCAGCGCCATCCCGACGACCGACGGCATTCGAACCACCGGCTGGGAGTGGACCAGTGCCGGAACGACGAGCTGGTCCAGAAGGACGACCCCTCCTATTCCAAGGACTCCCACCGCGGCGCCAACGAGGATGCGTCGCCTCATACCACTCCCAAGTGCTCACTCCGTTGCCGGAAATAGACGAAATGGTCCCCCACAAGCGAACGCGACTATGCCCGCGGGAGGACTATTGTCGTGACAGCGTTATCGGGCCGGAAGATACTGCGGCCGACCTCGGTCAGCTCCTCTACAGTGATGCGAGCATACTCGTCCAGTATCCGGAATGGTCGCTCCGGATCGCCCCAGAACATGGCTCCGAGAGCGACTTCCTCAGCAATCCCCAACGGGCTCTGCAGTAAGACCGCAGAGGCTGTC
Source organism: Candidatus Kapaibacterium sp. (assembly GCA_025059875.1). Classification (NCBI taxonomy): domain Bacteria; kingdom Pseudomonadati; phylum Bacteroidota; class Eximiradiia; order Eximiradiales; family Kapaibacteriaceae (SeqCode); genus Kapaibacterium (SeqCode); species Kapaibacterium sp. (SeqCode). The sequence goes on along the minus strand of JANXCT010000001.1, from coordinate 562,563 downwards.
ATTAGCCGATGGCGCACCTTCTCCAGCTCAGATTCTGCTATCCCCTGAGCAATGAGCTCATGCAGAGTCTGCCATAATGCTTCTTCCAGCTGCTCTGCAGACACTTCAGGGCCTGCCGCAACTCCGTAGCAGGTCAGCAACGAACTCCACTCGCGGGCATCCAGGAAGGCGGAAGTCTCTGCAGCTACCCCTCCGAGGAGGAGTCGGCGGTACAGGCGGCTGCTGCGCCCACCGCCGAGTACCTCAGCCAGCGCCTGCTGATGGAGGAACCCCGATGCGCTGTAGCCGCCACAGTGGAACGAGAGGAAGACTGCCGGTAGCGGCACTGCATCCTCCACCACTGCACGGACTCCACTCCGACGGCACGACTCCCTCCATTCGGGACGGGGAATCGGCTCCCTACAAGCCTCAATCTCTGCGAAGGCCTCCTGCGCCAATTCCAAGGCGTAGTCAGCTTCTACGTCGCCACAAATGACCAACACCGCATTGTCGGGTCTGTAGTAGTGGCGAACGAAGGCACGGGCGTCGTTCGGTGTTAGCGCTGCAACCGACTCCGGAACGCCGTGGACTTCCCAGTGGTACGAGCACTCCGGCGCAAAGCCTTGTTGTGCCTGGACATCGCGCCACTGCCCGTAGGGTTGGTTGTAAACGGTCTCGTTGAGCTCCTCTAAGATGACGCTCTGCTGCGTTGCAAACTCTTCGTCGGTGAAGAGCAATCCGCGCAAGCGGCTAGCTTCCAACCATAGCCCGAGCGGCAGCTGGTAAGCGGGAACCACCATGTGGTAGAGCGTGTAACTGTATGTCGTCATCGCGTTGTTGGTACCACCGGCATCGGTGCAGTACTGGTCAAACTCCTCACGAGCAAGGTATGCCGAGGTACCGAAGGCTAAGTGCTCAACAACGTGGGCTAGTCCCGCTTGCGACGGAAGCTCGTCCTGGGACCCAACGTGGTAGAGGACCGCGATGGCAACGATTGGAGCCCGCCGGTGCTCTACCGCGAGCACTTCTAATCCGTTGGCAAGACGAGATGTCTCAAGACGCACCCTCATTTGGCCGTCAGCTACGAAACTACAAAGGTACAATAAGGCCGGCCGATTGTCCGACTAAACTCGCCGCCATTCACACAGTATGTCTGGCAGCTCTACTGAGCGGACATGTTCTGGACTCCTGAATTGGCAGCGTGGCTGGAGGATGCTCCTTGGCCGGCAACGAAGGAAGAGCTCCTCGATTACGCCGAGCGGAGCGGTGCTCCGTGGCAGGTGCTGGAGAACCTCAAGGAACTCCCAGACGACGGCACAGTCTACGAAGGTATTGAGGACATCTGGCCGGAGTGGGAGGACTTCCAGTCGCCCGACTACCTGGACGAGGACGAGGAGGAAGGGGAAGAGTACTGATGCTCCATCCCACCGCAGCCAGCGGCAGATTGCCGCCAGCGCGCTGCTGCGTATTGGTAAGTATGTGGTTGCTTTCTTCCCATCCCCTCACTCCCCAGCCTCTTTCTGCTGCACCACCTCCAAAGACTATTGGCCGGATTGAGTTCTACGGCAATACCGCCTTTCCTACCGGCGAGCTCCAAGGACTCTTACGGACACGGGTAGCTATACCAGGGGTGCTGTACCGAATACTGAGCCTCTACGCCTCCCAGCTCCAACGAAACCCTGCTACACCGCCAGCTCTTGTACGTGAGCTCCGGAATGCCCTCAGCAGCATGGCAGCAGAGCTCCCAACGGCTGATCTGCGCACCATCCAAGCCGATGCCGAAGCCTTACGCCTCTTCTACTTCCAGCAGGGCTTCCACCAGGCGAAGGTGAGCTTCCACCTCTCTGATGCCCCCGATGGCACCCAAACGTTGCGGTTCCTCATCACGGAAGGGCCAGCCGCCCGAATAGATACAGTGGTCTACACCGGCTTAGAAGGGCTTCCGACAGAACTCCAGCGAGAGCTTCGGCGCTTCCGTCGTCTACGCAGAGGTAGCCGCTTTCGACAGGCAACCCTGATAGAGGAGGCTGAAGCCATCCAGCGCTTCCTCCAAGAGCATGGCTTCCCAGCGGCCACCTACGAACGTCCACAGATCTTCATCGCACCAGAGCAGAATACTGACAGCATCGTTATCCGCTTCGTACCGGGGCCACGATTGCGCTTCGGAGAGGTACATTTCTGGGAGAGCACCACCCATGCCCCTCCACTCACTGAGCGGGCCCGCCGCTATAGCCTCGAGTTCCGACCAGGGCAGTGGTACGACATCCGTGCTGTAGAACGGACTCGACTGCGCCTCCTACGCCTTGGCGTCTTCGAGACCGTCCGGATCGACACCTTCGCCACCAATCCAACGGCTGGGACGGTTGACCTCCTCATTTCAACACGCTACCGGCGCCCACGCGAAGCCTCCATTAGCACCAGCATCTACCGCACAGCCTTAGAGAGCGCCCCGAACATCGGATTGGAGGCACAAGTAACCGACGCCAATCTCTTCGGTGGGGCTGAGCGTGGGCATCTCTGGGGACAACTGGGGCTGCGTGATCCCTTCGGAGCGTTGGAGCGCGGCTACTTGGAGTACGAATTCCAGCTTGGAGCTGGGGTATGGCTCCCCTACGCTGCACGCCGCATCGGCATGAGTTCGCGCCTCAGCTATGGGATCCGTGTCTTAGCCTCACCGCTCCGGCTTGAGGCACTGAGCCTCCAGCTCCGGTTACCGGTGGAATTCGCCCCATGGACGTGGATGACTACCTCTGAGCTGGCAGTAGACGTTCGCGCAGAGCGGCCCATCAACTACTTGCGTGCTGTTGCAGCCGTTGATACGGTGCCGGCTTTAGCAGCGTTCCTGCGACAGTACGAGCGGCTCTACACGTACACCCGCAACGGACAACGCCTGCTGCCGCCTTCTGACATCACCCTCAGCCTCACCCTTGGGGCTGAACACCGCGATAATCCTACCAATCCGACCAGAGGGCATGTTGCATTCAGCACAGTCGAGCTTGGTGGGCTTGGTGCCGTAGGCTTAGCCCAGTACGTGCGACTACAGCTCCTGCTGTTGGGCTTCCTTCCAGTCAATCCACGAACAGTGCTTGCTGGCAAGTTGCGCTTCGGTCACATCTGGTGGCGCAACCGAACATGGTCGTACGTGCCGTACGATCGACATTTCTTTGCCGGTGGCGCCAACAGTGTCCGCGGCTGGGCTTCCCGAAGCCTCTGGGACCCGGTCTCGGGTGGACTCTCTACAGGCGTTGGCGGAACATTGGCCTCGTACATCGGCGCCGCGCTCTTGGTAGAAGGCTCCTGCGAGCTACGATGGCGTCCGCCCGCTGCACGGGCTGGGTTCCTAAGCCCAATCCTTCAACAACTGCTTGTGACTGGCTTCTTGGATTGGGGCAATGCCTACAACCGTCTGACCCCGTCCCTCTACGGGACTCTTCGGCCTAAGGATCTCTTCCGCAGGCTGGCCCTCTCTGCTGGGATTGGGATTGGCTACCTAACCGATGTTGGACCAATCCGACTGGACGTCGCCCTACGGCTCCACGATCCCCTGCACCCAACTGCACCATGGTTCTCCCAGCGCCCCTTCTCAAAGAGCCGGTGGGCGCTCCACTTGGGCTTAGGACATGCCTTCTGAGAGCGCCTGTATTTTTGCGGCCGCATTCGTGCCACGGCAGTTGTACAGCGTAGGAGAACGAGCGTGCGCGTCGCTGTGCTCTTAGGCGGGATATCCCCAGAACGCAACATCTCGCTCCTCAGCGGACGATGGGTCACAGCTGCACTGCGGGAACGCGGCCATGAAGTGCTCCCGTTAGACCCAGCGCGAGGCGCTCATGCCCTGCTGAGCGATGCAGAGCTAGAAAACCTCAGCTCCCACCTGCCGTCAGAGGAAGAACTCCGAGCGTTCTCCCCTTGGGCGTTAGCCGAGTGCATTAGCTCTCCTCTGCTCGACGATGTTGATGTCGTCTTCCCCGTGCTGCATGGTCCGTACGGTGAGGATGGTCGGCTACAGGTCCTGCTAGAACTCCGCGGCATCCCGTACGTCGGCAGCACCTCAACCGCCAGTGCGGTAGCGGCAGACAAGCATTTAGCAAAACTCCTCTTCGTCGCTGCCGGTATCCCCACACCACGTTGGATAGCATTAGCCCCCGAACAGCTCCAGCAGCCTGGTATTCTGGAAGACATCCGGTCAGAGCTGGGAGCCCATCTGGTAGTGAAGCCCAACGACCAAGGCTCCACCGTGGGAACCACTTTCCTCCACGACCCAACGGAGGAGGAATTGGAAGCAGCCCTCCAACATGCTGCTCGCTACTCGGACTTGGTCATCGTGGAGCGGTACATCGAAGGCCGAGAACTCACCGTTGCTATCCTTGGAGAGGAGGCGCTCCCAATTGTCGAAATCCTACCCAGCTCTGGCGTCTACGACTACGAGCACAAGTACACACCCGGGAAGACGGGCTATATCTGTCCCGCAGAGCTACCGGAGGACATCGCAGAGTTTACGCAGAACTTAGCCCTATCGGCCCACCGTATCATCGGCTGCCGGCATTTCAGCCGAGTAGACTTCCGGCTCGACGCCGATGGACAGCTCTTCTGCTTGGAGCTCAACACAATCCCAGGCATGACGTCCATGAGCCTGGTCCCGAGAGCGGCACAGGCTGCGGGGATAGAGTTCCCAGAGCTATGCGAGCGCTTAGTCCAGATGGCTTTAGAAGATTCGCGGCGGTAGCGCTCTTCTGCACTGGGGTCGTGCTGCCAGCGGCCGCTCAACGAGGGCTTTCGTTCGATGAGCTCGCCCGGTTACTGGAACCGTACTTCGACCATGCCCTCATTGCCGACATCCGTACCCAGCTACCACTTGGGGCCTCATATGAAATCTGGGGCTGGGATGCCGGAGATTTTTCCGGCGACGGCTATCCGGATCTCGCCCTAACGGTCTTCATCCCCAAGGAGCGGCAGCAGCGCGTCCGTGTCTATGCATTCGTTGACCAGGATGGCTTCTTGCTGAACGTCGCACAGTTCATCGTACCCTTCATCAGTCTCCCGCTGGAGGTCGGCATAGCCATCCGAGACACCATCTGCTACATCACGCAGAAGTTCCAGAACAACCGCTGGAGCCTGCGAGGCTACCGCTACTGGCTCGGACACTTCCTGCTGTGGGAGGAGCTAACCTTGGAGACCGCGGGCGAGCGCTCTTCGGAGCAGCTCACTTACTACCGCTCCTTGGAACGCATCCATCGCCGCTTCCAAGGCGGACGTAAGGTTGCAGAACGCCGTGCCATCGTGCTTCCAGCATACCCACGCCGACAACGCCCTCTGGGAGTTACCTTCACCGACGCTACCTGCGGAGTCGTGGACTACGTCCCACGAGGAGCCTACTACTGGCACGGTCCAGAGGACGCTGCTCTACGGCTACGTGCCACTTACGACGAGTACTACCTCTACCTCGCCGTCTGGGTGGCGGACAGTGAGTTGACACTTGCCCGCTGCGACACCTGCCCTGCCGATATGCTCCGCCTCTGGTTCGCCCGCAGCTACGTTGACACATCCGCTACCCCTTCGGTCGGCCGACGACGGCGTCCTTCCCGCCCCGTAGAACGCTGGGAAACCCTTGAGATCAGCCTACGACTCGGGGACTTCGCCGATACCCCGCCCCAGCTCTTCCTCCATACCCCATCCCAAACTCCTTTCCAGGCTGACCTGTGGCGCCGCGCGAAGGCCATCGTCTCCCGACGCCCAGAAGGATACGTCGCTAAGCTCCGGCTGCCACTCCTCCTTCTGTCGGACTCGCTGGACGCGTTCGGTAGCAGCCAGCTCACACTTCGGTTTGCTGTAGAGCTCACTGATGTCGACAACGAGTTCCGCCCTGAGGAGAGCTCATGGCTCTGTACCTCATCGGACTTCTCCCCGCAGGACCCCACTACATACGCCGAGCTGCTCTTCCTGCCGCCAGGACAGGTCTACGGGGAGAGTGTCAACGTGTGGGCCGATGCCATCGTGGATGAGCTGCTTCGACTCGGCTTTTAGCCTCACTTGGCAATGATCTTGAAGACCGTCCGCCGATTTCGCTGGCGATTCTCCTCCGTATCGTTAGGCGCCACTGGCATCGTCATCCCGAAGCCACGGGGCCGCAGGCGGCGGCGATCAATGCCGCGTTCTACAAGCGCCTCCACGACTGCTTGTGCTCGGGCCTCGGAGAGACGTTGGTTGTACTCTGGTGTGCCAATGTTATCGGTGTGGCCCTGCACTTCCAGCCGCACCCGAGGATAGCGCCGCAATAGCTCTGCCAGCTCATCGATAATCGGGATTGCCTCCGGACGCAGGGTGGCCTTGTCGTAGTCAAAGAGGATGATGCGCTCGAACTGCTTCCCGACGGTGTCGAACGGCGTAATCGGGGCTGTGTCGTACTCACCGTGAGCCTGTACCGTATCCCCGCCGATGTGGAGGGTCACCGCTACCCGATGGAGTCCCGCGTACACTGGCGGACGGTAGCGCACAAGGTAGAAGTTCCGCAGACTGCGGTAGATATCGCTCAGCGCTGCCTGGAGCTCCTCTGGACGGGTGAGTGCATAGTACCGTCCCCCGGTATACGCGGCAAGAGCCGCTAAAAGGGAATCCTGCGTGTATCCGAAGCCGAGCGTGAAGATTCGCACATCCGCCGCACGGGCTGCTTCGTAGACCTGGAGTGCCGTCGCCTGGGAGCTGTTGTCGTCCCCATCAGAGAAGAGCACTAGCACCCGCAGAGGCGCCTCTACTGCCTGCAGCAGGCGAACGCCCTGTAAGAGCGCGTCGTAGACGGCCGTGTAGACCCCCACGTCGAGGAGCTTCGACCGCCGAAGCTGTGCAACGAGGCGCCCAGCGTCCCGTTCGAAGGGACTGAGGACTTCCATTCGCTCCCCGAAGAAAGCCAAGGTCAAGAGGTCGGTGGAGCGCTTGCCGTGGATGAATCCTTCAGCCGCTGCCTGAAGCGCTGGGAGTACCGAACTCATGGAACCGCTGCGGTCCAACGCTAGCACGAACGCGTAGCTGAGCGTATCCCACTCGTTGAATTCCCGCACGCTGAAGCTGTCGATTGGGACTTGCGACAGTCCTAATTGTTCGCGCAGGTCTGCCCAGTATTGGCGCCACTCCGGTCCGGCATGAGGCGGGGCTAAGTGCGTGATCGGGGCCCCCGCATTATCCCGGACCCGCACAAAGAGTCGCACCTCCTCCGGGTACAAGCGGGCATCAATCCGCCAGACATCGGCGAAGACAGGTTCCCCTGGACGGAGGCTAGAGGCCGGACGGCTCCAGTTCTGGCCCACACTCTGTAGCAGGCCTCCCCAGAGCAACGAGAGGCTCACCAGCGCCGCAGTCCTAACACCATGCCATCGCCCAACGGCACAAAGCAGCTTTGGAGCTGCGGATGCGTCGCCATTCGAAGGTTGAACTCGCGTAGCGCCTGGACTTCCGGTGCATCGGACTCGGATGCGATCTGCCCCCATGCACACGCGTTGTCTCCGCAGATGATACCACCGACTCGCAGGAGCGGCAAGCAAAGCTCTACGTACAGCGTGTAGCTCTCCTTGTCCGCGTCAATGAAGACGAAATCCAGTGGCTCCGGCGGACTGAAGCTTCGGAGCCATTCGCGGGCATCGGCGCATTCAACCCGTACCTTCCCCGCCAAGCCCGCCCGCTGAATCGCTTGGCGGGCGAAGGCTGCTCGTTCAGGGTCCCACTCTAGTGTCACTAGCTCCCCGTCTGGGGGTAGTGCGCGTGCCATCATGATAGCCGAATAGCCCACCAGAGTGCCGATCTCCAGTACCCGCCGTGCTCCCACAGCACGTAGCAGCACCTGCAGAAATGCTCCTTGCTCAGGAGCAATCCAGATTTCGGGGAACCCCCTTGCTTTGGCCTCCTGACGAAGCCGAGCTAGGAACTCATCCTCCGCTGAGAAGTGGCGCTGGATGTACGCCAGAATCTCTGGGGTTGTGGGTGTTGATTGCGACGCTTGAGCCATCTACGGCCGGGTCCCCAAGCGCACGTTGACGTTGACACCGTGCTGCTGAATCTGCCCAAGGAAGCTTCGGATAAGAGCAAGCGCGGAATCCGCCTGACGGGCAAACTCCTCGTCGTAGAGCAGCCGAGAGGCAATGCTCCTACCCTCAGAGAGGCGATCTAAGAGCGCCGCCAGCCGAGCCGAAGTAGACCGCAGTTCCGCTATTAGAGTATCCGCATTGCCCAGCGTGCGGCCTGCTGCTGCTGAGAGCTGCTGGAGATTCGCGAGGGTTGACTCCACGGCAAGTCGGTTCCGGCTCAGAAGTTCCCGCAACTCCGCCGCTATCGCTGTGACATCCTCAACCCCTTGCCCTAAGGTCTCGCGGTACCGTTCACTGAACTCCCGCAGCAGACGGGCTGTGACTGCTACATCGGCGATGGTCTGCCGTAACTGCTGCTGTGCCTCTGTTGTCAACAACCGCGCAACGGCTGTGTCTAGCCGAGCAGTGAAGCGCTGCAACTCCTCGCTCAGGCGCCCAAGCGTAACCAAGAGCTCCGCGACATCTGGAGCCGCAGTGCCAGGGATCTCCGCTCCTGGAGGCAGAGCTTCCGATGCCGTTCCAGGGAAGATGTCGATCTTGCGACCGCCTGTGAGCTCTTGGAGCCCAATTCGAGCTGAGGCATCGCGGGCCAGTCGGACATTCCCTGCCAATCGCACATCTACAAGCACCGTCGCACCCTGGAGTTCTATGCCAACGACGCTACCCTGCCGCACCCCATTGACGAACACGGGAGCCCCTACCTCCAACCCCGCTGCTTGTGGAAAGCGGATGCGCAGCTCCCGTTCCGCACCCCCAACACGAACACCCCGCGCCCACGTGATGCCTAACAGGAAGAGCGCGATCGCACCCAGTGTAATCAGGCCTACCTTAAGCTCTAATCGCTGCTGCTCGCTCACAGCACCACCAAGGTCTCAGAACGGCACTTCATCATCCGGTACAGCCGAGGTATCTGGGTCGTAGTCTTGGGCGATGTTTGAAGACGAGCTCTCGGGCGTTGAAGCTCCCTCTCCGCTATCGCGGGGACGACGGTCGAGGAGCAGCATCGTGTCAGCCCAAATCTCCACCTCTCGCCGTCGGTTGCCATTGCGGTCCTCAAACTCCCGAGTGTGGAGCCGCCCTTCAACGTAGACTCGAGAGCCCTTTTGGACAATCCGGTGTACCACCTCCGCCAGCTCCCGCCAAGCTACGATCGTATGCCACTCCGTATGCTCGCGGACACTTCCATCCCGCCCGCGCCGGACCTCCGTCATCGCCAGCCGAAAGGTAACGACCGGAACCCCTTCCGGAGTATAGCGGAGCTCTGGCTCCCGTCCCACGTTACCGATGAGCATGACCTTGTTGAGCGAGCGCATTGCCATCCTCCCAACCCTCAGCGAATAGCACTAACGTGGCGTAAAAATACGCACAACGCTCTCATCCTCCCACTGCCCCACGCTGCAGCAGACGGAGGAAGAGCGCCAGTGTCGCGTGAAGAGTAAGAAGAACCTCACGAGGGAATGGACTGTGAGACCGTCCCGTAAGCTCTATCGGCTGCTCAGCCACAATACGCAGAGCCTGCGGCAGAGTGTAACGCTCCACGCGGAGTAGATGCTGAATACGGCGCAGCACGGCAATATCCGCTTCAGAGTAGAGGCGTTCCCCCATCGGACCTCGGCGAGGGCGCGGCTGGCGAAAGCTACGCTCCCAATGCCGCAGCGTGTGGGGCTGCTCCCCCAAAAGGCGCGCGACCTCCCCGATCCGATAGTAGCGCTCCATTACCTCCTCTTGAGCTGACGGGGGATTGACGACACAAAAATAGGGTCTGCCAACCAAGCGGCCCGGAAGCTCAATCTCTACGCAGACATCCAGTATGACCGCGTGCTAGCCGCTCTGTGGATCCCGTGGGCCGCATCATTGAGGAGGCATGAGGAACGGCTGATGTCCAAGCACGCCAGCAGCCCCCGAACCTTTGCGAGCAGTGGTAGAATGTCCTGCACCCCGCACCCTGAGCAAACCATGCCCCCATCCAGCAGGGAGCTATTTCCAGGCCCTAAGTTTGCATGCCGTTGAGCGACGAGGCTTGAGCATAGATGCTCCCCCTGCGGATCGTCGTTGTGACTCCAACCCTGCCAGCTCCACTGACCCCTTTACGGGAGTTGGCGTACAACTACTGGTGGTGCTGGGACAGTGAGGCACAGAGCCTCTTTGCCCGCTTAGACCCAAAGCTCTGGGATGAGGTCCACCACAACCCCCTTGCGCTCCTGCAGCGTATCTCTCAAGCCCGTCTTAGTGAGGCGGCACGAGACCCAGACTTCTTGGCGGTCCTCCAGTACATCTACCAGCGCTTCCGCACCTACCTGGAAGCCCCTATTCGCTTTTCGGCGCCCTCTGGCACGATACTGGGAACGGTAGCGTACTTCTGTGCTGAATACGGCATCCACGAGAGCTTTCCGAACTACGCCGGTGGCCTCGGGGTGTTATCAGGTGACTTCCTGAAGACCGCTAGCGATATCGGCATCCCACTGGTGGCCCTTGGACTGTTGTACCAGCAGGGATACTTCCAGCAGCGTTTGGCCGAGAGCGGCTGGCAGTACGAACTCTACCCAGCCAATGATATCTCCCTCCTACCGCTCACCTTGGTGCGCGACGAGACTGGTCGACCGTTGCTGATCTCGCTCCCCTTCCCAAAAGGCCCACTCTACATCCGGATTTGGCGGATGCTCGTCGGACGCGTGCCACTCTACCTCTTGGACACCAACCACGAGTACAATTCACTCGTGGAGTATCGGGACATCACTGACCGCCTCTACGGCGGGACGATAGAAACCCGAATCCAGCAAGAGCTCGTGCTAGGAATTGGTGGCATGCGGGCACTCCGTGCTATGGGTATCAGACCGGCCGTCTGCCACCTCAACGAAGGGCACTCCGTGCTTGCCGCCGCAGAATGGATACGGCAGACCATGGAAGAGCACTCTGTGGGATTCTCGGAAGCTCTGGAGATCGTGCGAGCCTCTACAGTCTTCGTCACTCATACCCCTGTCCCCGCAGGGAATGAAGTCTTCCGGGCCGACTTACTGCGCCACTACTTGGAACCGTACGCTGCCGAGATCGGGGTAAGGCCAGAGCAGCTCCTCCAGCTTGGACAGCTCCCTTCCGACCCTGCGGCTTTCAGCCCGACGGTATTCGGACTCAACGTCGCATGGCACCGCCGCGGCGTCAGTCGTCTCCACGGTAAGACAGCACGTCACATGTGGCATGCTCTCTGGCCCTCATTCCCTGAGGATGAGGTCCCCATCGGCTCTATCAACAACGGGGTACATCTGCCGACATGGGTTGCTCCTGAGATTGCCCACCTCTTTGATCGCTATATCGGCAAGCGATGGCGTAGTGAGAATGCTGACCCAGTCCTCTGGGACGCCGTTGAAGCTATCCCACCGCAAGAGCTGTGGAGAGTCCATGAGACCCTCCGCAAGCGCCTCATCAGTGCCCTACAGGAACGATACCGAACCTTTCCAGCAACACCTTCTTTGCTCCTCAATCCCGACGCCCTAACGATTGGATTCGCCCGCCGAATTGCCCTCTACAAACGCCCGGGACTCCTCTTCCGAGACCCGAAGCGTTTGCGTCGCCTCCTCTGTTCGTCCGAGCGCCCAGTGCAGCTCATCTTGGCTGGCAAGGCGCATCCGCAGGACATCCCTGCCAAGGAAACTATCCACAGCATCATCCGTGCGATCGTAGATGCCGGATTAGAGCGCCACGTCGTCTTCGTGGAGAACTACTCTTTAGAGCTAGCCCGCCTGCTCGTCCAAGGCTGTGACCTCTGGCTCAACACTCCCCGCCGCCCGCAGGAGGCTAGCGGCACCAGTGGGATGAAGGCTGCCCTCAACGGTGTCCTCCACTGCAGCACTCTCGATGGCTGGTGGGATGAAGCCTATACAGGAATGAACGGCTTCGCAATCGGGCAGGGGGAAGAGTACACTTCCGAGGAAGAACAGGATGCTGCTGAGGCGGAGCAGCTCTATGACTTGCTAGAGTACCGCATCATTCCGCTCTTCTACGAACGCAACCCCGAAGGCATCCCGGAACGATGGGTAACGATGATGAAGAATGCCATCCGCACTGCTGCGGCCCAGTATTCTTGTACGCGCATGGTGCGACAGTACGCTGCAGAGTGCTATCTCCCTGCACATCGTGCTCGTTCCATGCTCCTCGATTCCCAGGCAAGCCTTGTCCACTCCATAACCCACTGGCGCCAGCGCGTCCAGGAACAGTGGCCAAACGTGCGTATCCTCCGCGTCATTAGCTCCGCCGACACGGAACTGAGCACCGGTGCTCTCCTCCACGTCCGTGTAGAGGCCGAGCTTGGAGGACTCTCCCCCGAAGACGTCCGCGTAGAACTCTATGCTGGACGCGTACAGCCCGAAGGCGAGATGACCGAGCCATGGGTCATCCCCTTGGAACACGTGAGCAGCAATGGAAGCATTCACTGGTTCGCAGGGCACCTCTCCCTGGAAGAGAGTGGTCAGTTCGGTTACACTGTCCGAATCGTCCCCTGGCATCCAGCCCTGCCAAGCTCTGCTGAGCTACGGCTCTGCTGCTGGGCTCAACCCTGGACGCACGTAATAGAAGACGCTGCCCCTTCGTCCCTAGCTGCAGGTGGTAGCTCTGACAGTCAAAGCAGGAAGGAGCGTGCAGACACCTGAGACACGAGAGCGCGTCTTCCTCGTAGGTCTCCTTCGCCGCCCGCTACCACGGTCGGAATTCCTCGATCACCTGCAGGAACTGGAAGCATTGGTCCACAGCGCCGGAGGCGAAGTGGTTGGGGTATTTTGGCAAGAACGCTCTGCTCCAGACGTCGCGACTTTCATCGGGCGTGGGAAGGTTGAAGAGCTGAAGCCCCTCATCCATCACTCCGGAGTCTCCGCCGTCGTCTTCGACGATGAACTTTCGCCGGTGCAGGTCCGCAACCTGGAGCGGGCATGGGGCGTGAAGGTGCTGGATCGGCCCGGGGTCATTCTGCAGATCTTCGCCATGCAAGCCCGCACCCAAGAGGCGCAGCTCCAAGTAGAGTTAGCCCAACTCCAATACCTCCTGCCTCGCCTAAGCCGACTCTGGACCCACCTCTCACGACAGGCTGGTGGGATTGGTACCCGGGGACCTGGTGAAACTCAGCTGGAGACTGACCGTCGTCTCATCCGGCGCCGGATTCAGGTCCTCCAGCGCAAGCTACAGCAGATAGCCCAGCAGCGTGCCCAACGACGTAAAGGGCGGGAGGCACTGCCACGGTTTGCCCTCGTCGGATACACAAATGCTGGCAAATCTACTCTCATGCGGGCCCTGACAGGAGCCCCTGTCCTCGTTGCCGATCGCCTCTTCGCAACACTCGACACTACTGTCCGCCGCTTCCGACTACCCAATGGGCAAATAGCCCTTCTCTCCGATACGGTCGGCTTCCTGCGCAAGCTTCCACCTCAGCTCATCGCTGCCTTCCACAGCACTTTGGCTGAAGTCCAGGAAGCCGACATCCTGATCCATGTCGTTGACGCCTCTCATCCCCACTTCCGAGAGCATATCCGCGTCGTTGACGAAACACTCCGCACGCTGGGAGCCCACGACAAGCCTACTGTCCTAGTGTTCAACAAAGTTGACCGCTTAATCCACGACCGGGAACGCCTTCGAGAGCTAGAGGTGGAGTTCAGCTCAGCAGTCTTCATTTCGGCTGAACGCGGCATCAACCTCCGCCGCCTCCTCCTAGCACTCCAGCAGGCATACGAAGGGCAGACGGAGCTGATGACCTTCCTGATCCCGTACACGGAAGCTCGGACACTCTACGGACTCCGCACTGCTGGTGAGCTCGTACGGCAAGAAGCTCTAGAGCAGGGCATGCTACTCCAGATTCGGTGCCCCACCGCTGTCGGCGAGCGACTACGCCAACAGTACGCCTTGTACCTCCACACTGTGATCCCACACCACGCCTGAGCTCAGCAATGGAACTGCTGCGCATGGTAGGCATCTTCCTGCTAACCTCCGTCACGGTCTTCTTCCTCTCCATTGCGATCGTCGTCATCGGGGAGGAATACGGGTGGTGGGTTGGACTCCTGCTCTTCCTCCTCCTTGCTTTCGCTGCCTTCAAGCTCATCTACGAGCGGCTCGTCCGACTGTGAGCTGACTGCAGAACTTCCTTTAACAAACGCTAAGTTTGTGGCGAACCAACAACAGTGCGAACCACTATGGTACACCTGTGCAGCTTGCTGTCATTCGTATGCCTCCTGCTACTCCCCGCCGGGAGTAGTGCAACTGAGGAGTATCTGCAAATCCGCGGCAAAGAGAATCCGCGTGTACGTGAAGAGGCCTTCCGCTTTCCCCGTGCTTACCCGTTCGAGCGTATCCCAGAAGGGGCTCGGCTAAGGGCGTTAGAACAGGCCCGGTCCTTGGAACGGACTATGGGCAAGGTCGGTTTCCAATCACTCCAGCCTCGCTGGCAGCCGATCGGACCTTTCCATATCGGCGGGCGCATCCGGACTGTCGTTCACCATCCAACGAAGGAGGGCTGGGTATACATTGGCGCTGCAGCAGGAGGCATCTGGCGCACCACCGATGGCGGACAGACGTGGCAGCCCCTCTTCGACGACGGGAACTCACTCTCATTTGGCGCCCTCGCCATCGACCCAACGGCACCCAATATCATCTACGCTGCTACCGGCGAGATGAGCAACAACATTGACTCCTACTTCGGAGCTGGCATCTTCAAATCCACTGATGGGGGTGAAAGCTGGACACCGATTGGTCTAACGCACGTTGGAGCATTCTCCAAAATTGAGGTGCATCCTCGCAATCCCCGCCTCATCGTAGCTGGGGCAACGAAGAACTACGCTGGCTTCTGGCGCTCTACCGATGCTGGGCAGACGTGGAGCCGGACCTTCGTTGGCAGCGTTACCGACATTAGCATCAACCCCAACGACACGGCGGAGTTCTTCATCGGTGTCGCCGGCCGCGGCGTCTATCACTCCACTGATGGCGGCATCACCTGGACCTTCCGGAGCAACGGGCTACCAAGCGCACTCGGGCGTGTGTGCGTCCAGCAGGCACCCTCAGCTCCGGAGATCCTCTATGCCCTCGTGGAGCAGAACGGTAGCGGTGGGATCGGGGCCATCTACAAATCCACCAACCGCGGGCGCCAGTGGCAGCTCGTCTACCAAGGCCAAGAAAGCTTCTTCAACGGTCAGGGATGGTACAATGCGTACGTCGTCATCCACCCGACCAACCCCAACATAGTGTTGGCAGGTGGGATCGACATCTACCGCACCACTGATGGGGGTACTACTTGGACCAACGTCACGCACGGCTACTCCGGTGGACACGTCCACGTAGACCAGCACGCTGCTGCCTTTAACCCGCTCAATCCTAACATCGTCTACGCTGGCAATGACGGCGGCATGTACCGCAGCACGGATGCTGGGGCGACGTGGACGGCGATCAACAACGGGCTTGCCGTCACTCAGTTCTACGCGATGGCAATTGACCAGTCCCGAGACGACGTCAACTACGGGGGGACACAAGACAACGGAACTCTGGGGAACCGTGGGGGCAACTGGAGCATGGTAGCTGGCGGGGACGGCTTCTTCGTCGTCGTTGACCACGACAATCCCGACATCCTCTACGGCGAATTCCCGAACGGTGATCTCTGGAAACGGAACCTAGCCACTGGCAGCTTCCAGCGCATCACCCGTGGGATCGACCCGAATGATCCTGGCTACTGGTCAGCCCCGCTCGTGATGGACCCCACTAACTCGCAGACGCTCTACCACGGACGGCGGCGCCTCTATGCTACGTATAACGGCGGAGACTCTTGGGAACCTATCTCCCCGCCAATGAGCGCCTCCATAACTGCGATCGGAATCTCACCTGCTGACCCCTCGGTCATCTTCATCGGCAACATGCGCGGAGAAGTCTGGCGCACGACCGATGGTGGCCAGAACTGGACTGACGTCGGACGGAACGGGCTTCCCAATCGCTTCGTCACGGACTTTGCCCTCTCTGAGGCCGATCCCCAGACAGTCTACGTCACCGTCTCAGGGTTTGGTAGCGGCCACGTATGGCGCAGCACTGATGGGGGGCAGAGCTGGCATGACATTAGTTCTGGGCTGCCCGATATCCCAGTCAACGCTATTGTCATAGACCCGCTCAACGAACGCCACATCTTCGTCGGCACAGATATTGGGGTGTTTGCTTCCCTCGATGGGGGAGCGACGTGGTTTCCCTATGGCGTAGGGCTCCCACGCTCGCCCGTGGTGGATCTGGCAATCCACCACCGTCGTCGAGTCCTACGGGCAGCCACTCATGGCCGCTCCATGTGGGAAATCCCGCTACCGACAGGACCCATTGCCGAACCAGCCATCACAGCCCCAGCCGGCGGAGAGGTTTTCGTTGCCGGCTCGCCGGTAACTATCTCCTGGTACGGCTTCACCCCACCCGTTCGGGTAGAATTCTCTCTGGACGATGGACGCAGCTGGGAGCTCATTGCCGACGGGGTTACTTCGACCTCCTTACGGTGGCTCTCCCCCAACCGCCCGAGTATCTGGGTGCGAGTCCGGGTCACATCAACGGCTGATCCCAGCCAAGTACGCATTACCCCAACCTTCACACTCCTGGAGCGACATCGCGGCGCTGTGCTGGTCGATGCGAGCACTGCGCATGTCCCGTATGGTATTGCCTCCGACGGGCGTGGAGGCCTGTGGACGACAAGCTTCTACACACCATACCTGTACAAGCTCAACGTAGCAACTCTCCAAGTGGAGAAGGAAGTGCGCATCCCTGGTGGAGACAGCCTCTACACGGACCTTACCATAGACCGAGCCAATGGACTGCTCTACGTCCACAAACTCAACAGCACGGCCCAAGGAAGCTCTGGCCTCATCCTTGTTTTGGACACCACAGGCAGGCTAGTGCGGCAGTATCCTAGCCCTGCCAGCTACCCAACAGGACTCTGCTTCTACAACAGCAAGCTAATCGTCGCAGAGCGCGATGGGCAACAGCGCCTCTACGTCGTCAATCCTGTAACGGGTGCTGTAGAATCCACTCATCCTAATCCTTCCCGGCTACCTAGCGGACCACGCGGACTCGCTGTGAGTGAAGCTGACAACGAGCTCTACCACGTTGTCACGGACTTCTCTGGCGGTTCATTGGCGGCCTCTTACCTCTTCCGGATTCCGCTCCCTCTGCCCGCAGGACCGACCGACAGCCTAACGCTATTCACGCGCCGCGGGGCCAACATCAATGCTAGAGGCGTGGAGTACGATCCCACTGACCGAGGCTTTTGGGTCACAGACTTCTCCGGCAACATCTACAAGATTGCCGGCTTCCACATCCCTACCTCTGTAGGAAAACCTTCTCCGATCCCCACAGACCGCCTCCTTACCATCACCCTGCAGCCAGCAACGGGTGACGGCGTCCACGTCTGGCTCCACTGCGGCCACCAGCTTCCTCGGTACGTCCGGATCGAGCTCTACGACGCCCTTGGGCGTCGGCTCCTGCGGATTGCAGAAGGCGAAGCTGCTCGCCTCTGTGGCCATCCCTGGCAAATCCCCTTGGCACACCTTAGCGCTGGTACCTACTACTGCCTCCTTTGGGCCGATGGAACAGTCCTGGAGAGCCATCCCCTGATCTATCTGCCGTGACCGTGCTACCTGCACCTTGCGCAGCAAGTCCCAACACAGACTACCGCGCGGCACGGCATCTTCCCACAGCGAACGAGGAACATCCCACCACTGAACAGCGCATCACGCATACCAAACCTGGCTATGCTCCTGTCCTCTGTGGACGATATGCCGGATGCAGTGCATTCCCTTACGGATTGCGGAGAGCATGGGGCTGAAGCCAACCGTCGCCTCCGAGGGCTATGACGCCGTAACGCTAGCTCCAGAGCGGGTCTCCAGACCTGAGCGGGCACCAGACCCCCGAAGCTTCTCAAACTGCTAAAGGTGACCAGCGCTACCCTTGCGCACGGTTACCGCTATACCTGGGACGGGAAACCTAGGATTAGCCGTCAAGGGGCTTCACCAAGCCATTCACTCGCGCCCTCCCAGAGAAGCGCAAAGTGCCCGGAGATGAGCTTGTCCACACTCCAGTACCCTTCAATTGCCGATAGCAGCACAGAACGGTACGTACGCCTCTTTTGGCGAGACCTCATCTACAACTCCCCCTCTTGCCGAGGAGCGTTCCAGCATCCAGCCTGACGGGGCCCTCCACCGACATCAATCGACGTACTACCTCGCCCCCAGCGTAGAGGCAAAGAGCCGCTCCCGCGCGCCTTTCCCTGCTTTCTTCGCAGACCTCTGACGAGCTCTGTTCTAGCAATCCCGGCTGTCTCTTAATTTGCAGCGCGGTTAGTCGTACCTCTCTCCGTGAGGCCGCACATGCTGCAGCGCATCGGGTGGATTGGCATCGCGACGAGTGTGGCTATAGTCTCGGCATATGCCCAGATTGCCAGCTTCTCTGTGCTGCACGCCACTGCAGATCCGGAGCTGGAGCGAGTAGATGTCTACTACGACGGCGACTGGCTGCAGCTTGGACTGCCTTTCCGTCAGCTCAGCTTTCGGAGGGAAGTCCTAGCCGGTCCAGGCTTGTCATACCGTATCTCTGTACTGCCAGAAGGTAGCACTGGGGCATCGAATGCTGTAGCCACTATCACCCTTGCCCCTCAGCCGGAACGGGATTACATCCTGGTCTTCCTAGGTCTCCGAGTTCCCCAGCGGTTTGCCCCAAACCCTGATGGGCTCAGCACAGCAGCACGGCTCCTCATCCAAGAGGTCCCCATCATGAGTGACACAGATCGTGTCTGGCTTGCCTTCACCCATGCTGCAACCGATGTCCCACGACTCCGCATTCTAAGGGGAAACGGGCAGCCCCTCTACACTGGAAGCGCTAGCTACGGCACCATCGTCCAAGGGTTGCTGCCTGCCGACACGCTGACAGTGGAACTCGTGAGCTCGGACGGCTCTCCTATAGCTCGTTTCCGTGGCGACCTCCGCCCTTTTGAGGGGAGCTCCGGACTCCTAGTGCTCTCTGGCTTCGCCCAACCAGCACGCAACCAGAACGGGGCTAGTTTAGGGCTCCATGCAGTCTTCTTGGACGGTACAATCATCGAATTCCAACGGCTGGATGCGGCCAACCCGACGGCTCAGGTCCAGATTATTCATGCTAGCCCAGACCCACAGCTCCGCCTTGTGGACGTGTACCTCAACGGGACACGAGTCGACGACTTCGGTTTCCGGAGCACCACACCCGTCATGGAGCTCCCTGCAGAGAGGCCACTGACAATAGGTCTCGCCCCGAGCAACAGCCGCGACGTCCGAGACACTCTGCGCAGTTTCACGGTCATCCTCCCCTCCGGTGTGCAGATCGGCGCTGTGGTCTGCGGTGTCCTATCGCCACAGAACTTTGCTCCGAACCCTGAAGGTCGCCCAACAGACCTCACGATTGTCACCTTCCCGCTCCAACTTCAGAGCTCGCCTGGCACAGTTGCCCTCAGTGCAGTACACGCGGTCACCGATGCACCAGCTGTCACCCTCAGAGTTGGAGGACAGACCATTGCAGAAGGGCTATCCTTCGCTAGCACTGCACCCTATCGGGAGCTCCCAGCTTCTGCCGACACCCTCCGCGGGCTACCTTCCGAATACGTCCTCAACCTCTCACCCCACAACGGCAGAGCTGCAGTCCTGGTCGTCACAGGCTTTGCCAACCCAGCTGCCAATGGCAACGGTCCAGACCTCCAGCCGATTCTAGTCCTACCCGACGGCACCGTCATCCCCCTAACCCCGCCAGCAAGTGTCCCGAGCTCACCGAACCTTTCACCGACAGTACGCTACAGTGAGGGGCATCTAT
The DNA here is from genome assembly GCA_025059875.1 of Candidatus Kapaibacterium sp. NCBI lineage: Bacteria > Pseudomonadati > Bacteroidota > Eximiradiia > Eximiradiales > Kapaibacteriaceae (SeqCode) > Kapaibacterium (SeqCode) > Kapaibacterium sp. (SeqCode). The sequence goes on along the minus strand of JANXCT010000001.1, from coordinate 542,689 downwards.
GGCTCTCCTTACCGCAAGAGGGAATTACGACTGCCTCAGTTGAACTCTTCTCTCCGACCGGAGAGCGTGTTGCAGAGTGGATGCTCCCCCAACTGGGAGCGAGGTGGCATGCTCTCCCACTTGGCTCCTCATTGGCCAGAGGCGTCTACCTGTGTCGGATTGCCTCCCCTGCGCTGGCCCGAGTCTGGCACTCTACGGTGCTCGTCTACTGAGACGGCAACCAGCGCTATGCACGAGGTACCCCATAGCCTGGAGCTGTAGTCGATGGTCACAGCGGTCGTCTCAAGCCTCGCTGGGGTTGTTGTTGGAGTCTTGGTGGCGTTACCGGCTGTTGGACCAGTAACGATTACCGTTGTGCAGAATAGTCTGCTCCGAGGCCGCCAAGCTGGATTGCATACTGCGGCTGGAGCAGGCTTGGTGGATGCCCTGCTCTGCTTTGTGGCCCTCCTTGCAACGGGTGCTATCAGCAACATGCTGAACTTCCTGGGAGCGCATCCCATCTTCTCACTCTCGCTCCAGCTTCTGTTCGTTGCTGTCATCGTCGTCTACGGCGTTATTCAACTCCAGCAGCCTCGACCGGTTACGTGGCCTCGAGCTATTCCGGCACCGCCGGCTGCCGTCTGGTCGTTGCAGCAGCGCGGAGCGTTCTTTGTCGGCGCCGGCATGGCACTCATGAACATCGCCAGCCCTACCTTCACTTCTACGCTGGCGTACGTTGGCCTCCTGGCCCATGAGTTCAGGCTTGTCTCCCCAGGCGACCCTTGGAGCATCGGTGCTTTCGCCCTCGGCTTTGGATTGGGGAACTTCCTCTGGCTACAGCTTCTGGCTTCCGGTATCCACCACTTTCGCCAGCGGTTGAATCAGGAAGCATTGGAGCGCCTCTACCGGTTGGTCGGAGTCGTCCTCATCGGTGTCGGCACGATGTTGGGAATTCGAGTGCTGGCAACAACCCGGTGGCACGACATCTTCCGCTTGCTCCCCGCCTTTTAGAGCCGCCCCATGGCAGCCCGATGGGACGAGCACTCAAAGGGCCGACACCGAACCGCCATTAAACCCGTCAAGCAAAAGCCTCTCTCTCACCCACCACAGCAGGGCCGTGTCATGGAGGGGACAGGACGATGGTGGCTAGTGGAGCCAGAACAAGCACCAGAGACGCTAGTGGAATGTAGCATCGCCGGAACCGTCGTGGTGCACCATGGAGACTCAACACTCGTTGCCGTCGGTGATCTCGTAGAGTTCATCCTCACCGACAAGCAAGCCCCTAGTGGGCTGCCACAGGGCATGATCGTCTCCATCCACAATCGCCGTACAAAGCTGACCCGGTACCGCCGCCGCGAGGGACAAGAACAGGTCATCACCAGCAACGTTGACCAGCTCGTCATCCTCCACGCTGCGGCCGAACCGAGATACGATCGCTTCCTCATTGACCGTTACCTCATTGCCGCGCAGCGGGGCGAGCTAACCCCAATTCTCTGCATCAACAAGCTGGATCTGGGCTCGCTGGAACAGCTCTCAGAGGACCTACGGTACTACAGCGAACGGCTTGGTGTGCAGCTCATCCTCTGCAGTGCGCGAACTGGGGCTGGAATTGACCGCCTGAGAGAAGTGCTTCAAGACAAGATCTCCGTCTTCTCAGGTCCTTCCGGAGTTGGCAAATCCACGCTCACGAACCTGCTCCTGGGCATGGAAGAGCAAGTCGTTGGCAAAATCAGCCACAAGCTGCAGCGCGGTCGCCATGTCACCACCATGGCGCGCATGTTTCGGCTCCCTCAGGGCGGTTACATCGTCGACACGCCAGGTATTCAGGACCTGACAATCTGGGAACTGACGCGCGACGAACTGCCAGCCTACTTCGACGATTTCTCCCTATGGGCACAGGAATGCACCTACCAGCCCTGCAGTCACACCCACGAACCTCAGTGCGCAGTGCGAGCCGCTGTTGAGCGGGGAGAGATACCAGCATGGCGTTATGAACACTACTGCCGCCTGTGGCAGAGCCTCCCTAAGTACGAGTATGAGTGGCGTCGAGGACGACGCTGATGCTACTTGGGCTTCACTGGTTGGACCTCTTGGTCATCGGCATCTACATCTTCTCGGTGCTCTGGATCGGATATCGCTTAAGGAGGCGGCAGCGGAGCCAGGAGGAATTCTTCTTGGCAGGGCGTCGCCTCCGGACGATAGTCCAGTTCTTCCTCAGCTTCGGCAATGCGACGAATGCAGACCAAGCCATCGCTATCAGCCGTGAAGTCTACCGCCAGGGTCTTGGCGGCATGTGGATCCAGTATCTGGTGCTCTTCCTCACCCCGTTCTACTGGTTCATCGCCACCCTCTACCGTCGGGCGCGGATTGTGACGCTCAGCGACTTCTTCGTCGAGCGCTTCCGAAGCCCTTTCCTGGCCGCCCTCTTTGCCTCATTTACGCTCGTGATGGCCATCGTTGGCGGAGCCGTGAGCTTCGTCATCACTGGCAAGACGATAGCGGCGCTCCTGCTGAAGCCTGAGGCTGCTTGGACGGCCGAAGAACGCCGACAGGTGGAACTCTTCACGGAATATCAACGCTTACGCCAGCGGCCATTGGAGGAGCTCTCCGCGGCCGAACGCCAGCGCTTAGAGGAGCTCCACGAGCTAGCGGAGAGCGGTCAACTCCGAGGGGTCATCTCGTGGGTAGAGCCATCCACGATCTACCTCTCGTTTGCTGCTATTGTTGCACTCTACACGCTCCTCGGAGGATTTGCCGCTGCCGCTTGGACGAACGTACTGCAGGGGCTGCTCATCATCGCCTTCTCCGTCCTCCTGGTGCCTGCTGGACTTGCTGCAGTTGGCGGCTTTACAGGTCTCCGTCAGCGGCTACCCGAGCATTTCTTTGCCGTGTTTGGAGAGGCGACGCTGACGGACTACGGTCCGCTCACCGTGCTCGCCATGTCTGTGGCGAACCTTGTCTCCATCATTGCGGCGGCTCCGCTAGTGACAATTGCTGGCTCAGCCCAAGATGAGCGGGCTGCGCGATTGGGGCTTCTCGGAGGCATGTTCGCCAAGCGCCTGATCATGCTCTTCTGGGCCCTCGTCGGACTCATTGGAGCGGCGCTCTTCGCTGGCCGCATCCACGATCCAGAGCTCCTCTGGGGGCTGCTCATGCGGGAGTTCCTCGCCCCCGGCCTCCTGGGACTGATGCTCATAGGGATGGTAGCTGCGAATATGTCAACGATGGACACCAACGCACTCACCTACGCTGCTCTCTTCGTGCGCAACCTCTACGCACCCTTGGTACCGAAGCGCTCGGAGCGCCACTACGTCCTCGTCGGGCGAATCGTGGTGCTACTCACTCTCTTCGGCGCGGCTGGTGTCGCAATCTGGGTCAACAACGTGCTGGACCTGTTCAAGTACTTCATCACCCTCCCGGCCATCTTCGGAGCCCCGATTTGGCTTGGCTTCCTCTGGCGACGGCTGACGCGAACGGCGGTGATCATCCAGGTGCTCGTCTGCCTGGTGCTGTACATCGGCATCCCCCACCTCTTCCCTGTGCTCCCCTGGACCCGAGCGCATCCGGCATTGACAGTGGAGACGGCCGCACGCACCGCCGTTGTTCACCGTCCGGCAACGGCAGAGGATGTCCAGCAGGGGCGAGCACAGCGGATTGGAGAGCGGCTTGCCCAGACTGTGCTCATCCCGCCGACTGGAGTCTTCTTTGAGACCGTCGTCCAGGAGAATCCAGCCGATCCCAACTCCCGCCGCATCGGACAGGGGCGCTTCCATGCCGAGCTGTGGGTGCTATCGTGGTTCGGACTGGACTTGCAGCAGTGGAGCAAAGCTGAGCTGAACGCTGCCCGTTTCGCCTTCGACGCACTCTTCCCGTTCGTGCTCCTGTTCCTCTTCAGCCTCCTGACCCGCCCTTCCTCCGATGCAGCTGTGCGGCAGTTCTTCCTCCGGCTCCGCGTGCCCGTCCAGCCAACACCGGAAGCAGATCGGCAAGCGCTGGAAGACGCCGCCCAGCGTCCTGAGCGATGGGAGGCACAGAAGCTGTTCCCAGGTTCAGCATGGGAGATCGGGAAGCCATCTTGGGAAGATGTCCTCGGATTCGGTGGAGCATGGCTCGTCGTCGGACTCCTCTTGGCAGCTCTCTGGGGGCTTGCTGCCTTGGGACGGTAGGGCTCCTGTGGAGCAGCACCGCGGCGACGTACCAGGAGGTAGTCTGGCAGAGCTATCAGGCTGCTCTCCATCAACTGCCAGTCCAGATCGCCCGCTGGCGTGCCGGTTTTGCTCCCAGAGAGTTCCAAGAGTTCCACCCTCCGATTGAGCCTGTAGCCGTAGCAGGACTGGCAGCGGCCCTCTACGAACAGACCCGCGAGCCTTCCTATGCTCTTACGGCGTTCCGGTGGCTCGTCCTCTACGATACACTCCGACGCCTCTACCCTGAGGAGCTCCGACACCGCATACCGCAGTACGCCCACAGCGTCCCGCCAGTGACGAGCTTCTTCGCTCTCCCCATCTTCTGCAGGGCCTATCTCCGCATTCGAGAAGCACTCTCGGCAGCGCAGCAGGCCTACATGCAACAGTTCATCGCCGAAAGCGCCGACCATGCCCTCCACTTCGCCGAAGTCGGTGCTATGAACCGCGCCGTTCTGCGGGCGCTCGGCCTAGAGTTGGCGGCCCAGGCGTGTCCAGATCGACCTCGGGCACACCTCTGGCGCACTACTGCCCGCACCCTAGTAGCAGAGAGCCAGCAGAGCTGGCTATTGGAGGATGCCCAGCTCTACTGGGGCATCTGGCTGCACGCGCTGCTACTCTACGGGGAGTGTACCGACTCCGCAACCTGGCGCCTCCCACAGGTGTCGCTCTACGTTGAAGCCGCACTCCAGCTCCTGGCACCCTTTGGCACTGTGGCCCCTTTCGGCGACACCCGAACCCCCGGGGAGAACGCTGCCGAATTCATTGCTGCGTTTGAGTGGGCGGCCACTCGCCTCCGCAGGCCGCAGTATCGTTGGGCAGCGCTGCAGATCTTCCGCCGCTGGGTCATGCCCCAAGCGCCGCTTCCGCCGTACCGTGCCCTTATCCTCTGGGATGCTGCCCGATGGGCTGATACCACATTGCTACCGCTCCCGCCGGAACCCACGCTATCGTGGTCCGAAGACGCCTTGTCCAAGAAGCTGGTCTTCCGAACAGGGTGGGACACAGCGGCAACGTTCGTTCTGCTCAACTACCGTGATGCGCCCCCATTCGGCTGGAGGGCCCAGACTTTTCTGCAACAGTCGCTGCCAATCGAAGAGGAGAAGGGCTCGCACGGCCACTCCGATGAGCTCTCCATTGCCTGGTTCCTCCACCAAGGGGCTTTGCTACTGACGCCGCCGGGCTACCGGGACGCCGTCCCCTCAGGGCCTTACGGGGCATACCGGGCCGAATACTTCCACAACCGCCTCATCGTGCGTGCAGCCAAGCCCTCTGCTGGGCAATCGCTCTGGGAGTTCCTCCGCCATGCGGGCACCCACCGACCCGTCCAGACCACTCGGGTGGACGTCTGGGACTTCCGCAGCCTCAGCTACGCACGGCTCCGGCTGGTAGAGGAAGTGGCTGGGTACGTATGGGAACGGCTCTGGGTCTTCCTGCGCTCCTCTGCCCAGCTCTTGGTGCTAGACATCGTGCAGTTCCTACGGGACGGCGCCTTTACGCTCGCCCAGTTCTGGCACGGCGGAACGGTGCTCCGTTCTGGAAGAGGATGGTGCCTCCTGGCTACGGACTCCATTCCGGGCCTCCGGGGAAACACGGCATGGGGATTAGCAGTGCTGGGACTCGGTCAGCCCGGGATGCGGGATACCGTGATATCGCTGCCACGTCATGGAATCCCAGCAGTCGCCTATGTCCGGTGGCTGAGCGGCTGGTTTAGGGCTGGAGAGCGCGTTGTCTGTGCAACCCGCCTCCTCCCAGTCCCACGGACCATGCAGACACCGCCGCCTGGTCAGGACAGCCTCGTCGTGCTACCAACCGGAATCGGCGTCCGACTTACCCAGGACGACACCTCGTGGCTCTTCACGGCGTTGTGGGACGTTCGGGCCGGCAGCGTCGGAGACGGACGTCGCCCACAGTACGAGAGCAGCCTCCGGACACTTGCCCTTGGTACCTTCGCTACCGACGCCGATTTCGCCTTCCTGCAGCAAACCGCAACCGGTATCCAGTGTGGCTTCACCTACGGGACCTTCCTCACCGCGAACGGCCGGCAACTCTTCCAGGCTCCACCCAACCTCTTCCCTCTCCAGCTCGATGGCAGTCCACCGCGGACGGCACGCCTTCAATGGCGTGCATGGGAAGGGAGTTTCCCATGAGGCGACCAACGCAACTCCACTTCCGCCCGCACGGAACGGCCGGGCAACGGGTAGTTCCGGATGACTTCATAGCGCACGTCCCCTGCATTCCGCAACGCTACTCGGAAAGTAGCGGTCGCCGCTGCAAGAGGCCATTGATAGCTGAGGGCACAGTCTAGGAGCCCATATGGCGGCATGGTGCTCTCCGGAGCATTATCCGGCTGGCTCCAGCGCTGCCCTGTCACCAAGAGTTGGAGCGTGACTTCCACAGGAGACCAGAGCAGTTCGGCCTTCGCTGCCCCCAGCAGCATCGGGACGTACGGGAGCTGATGCCCACGCGTGTACGGATTGTCGGTCTGGTCAGTGACACGCTGCCACGTCATGTGAGCCGCAAGCCGCAGCCAGTTGCCGCCCTGTACAGAAGCAGCAACCTCTACGCCACGGCTCCAGACAAGCCCAACATTCCGAGCACTCCAGAAGACAGGGCTCCTCGGAACCGCCACAATCTGGTCCCGCACCCACATCGTGAAGGCATCCGCCCGCAGCCTCATCCAGTCGGCAACAGCCCACTCCACCCCAACGTTCCAGGACTCCGTGCGCTCCGGCCGTAGGTCAGGGGAGCCGAAGTTGAAGTAGTACAGCTCAGCAAAGCTCGGGGGACGGAAGTTGTGGCTCCACTGGACACGCAGGCGAAGGGCCTGCCAAGCGTACTGCAGCCCTACCAGCGGGCAGAATGCTGGAGCATACTGCCGGTACGCCTCCCAGCGAAGAGCGGTCACGAGCTCGCCACCCCAGAGACGCTGAAGCAGCGACGCTGCCAGCGTAGCGCTCCAGCGCCTCGCTTCTGACCGTCCCTGCGGGCGCAGCAGCGTTCCCTCAACCATCTCTCGGCGGAGCTCAGCCTGGAGCCAGCCCGACGTCGGGGGCAGAACCGTCCTGTGCCATCGGATCGTCGTGACGGCCTCCCAGGCAACCGCATCGTCGTAAGCCCCGCGTGGCCCCCAAACCCGCGCCTCAGGGTCTCGATACTGCAGGAAGCCATGCCGTACAGCCGAAAGCCACTCCAGTCCAACCCGCGGCAGGGAGAACCGAGCTGCAACGAAGCCGTCTGCCTCTTCCAAACGGGCCTGGGCGAACTCTATTCGGCCCTGGACGACCGCACCTGGGACCCCTCGGAGAGCGCGTAGCCAGAACCCTTGCAGCGACGCTCGGACATCGGGCAACGAATGCTCCACGGCGAAGAGTCCCGTCAATGCCTCGTAGTCCCCATTCTGCCGCCGTTCCGTCCGCAGCTCCCCGAACTGGTGGGTCTGGAAGGGGTAATCCCCGCGCGACCTCAAATACTGGAGCCCGACCTTTGTCACCGCTGTCTCCCCCGCCACTACCCCTTGGAATGCCGCCCGCCACTCGCCAAACGAGGCCACCCCCAAGAGCGCCCGGAGGTAAGGGAACGGTTGTCTCGGAAGTGTGTGCACCGAGACGACCCCCGAACCGGCATACGCTCCCACCAGTGCAGAGGCTCCGCCAGCAACGAGCACGAGCTCTTCGGCGAAGGACGTAGGGAGATTCCCCACGTCGTAGACGCCGTGTAGCGCCGTATTCAGGCGGACGCCATCCAGCAAGACCAGTGTCTGCGTGGCCCCAAGCCCACGGACGGAGATAGTCTTCAGTCCACCGAGTCCGCCGTAATCCCGGATGAAAACCCCCGGGAGCCCCACCAAAGCCTCAGCGCCCTGCCAGACGATCTGCCGGGCAATTTCTCGAGCCGACACGGCAGTTATCGGCACCGCCACGAGCTGCTCGGCTGCAGGGCGCTGTGCCTCCACAGCGAACGGCGGGAATCGGTATCGAGCCGTGTCAACACGTATGGTGTCCTGGGAAACCACCCCAGCCACGCTACTCCATAGGCAGCAGAGCCACAGTAGGCTGCTCTCGCCCCGCATCTGCTATCCTGTCCAGGCCTGCACCTGGCTGGCAATCTCTGCTAGCGTCGCAGGGACGAAGCCACACCGAAGAGCGTAGTTGGTGACCCGCAACATCCTATCAACGAAGAGCTGGCACTGCTGCCGCGTGGTGAAGTACGGGTTTGCACCCGGTCGGAGCTCACAGCTATGGAGCGTCATCACAAGCACGACGTCATGTCCGCTACGTTCAGCCAGTTGGACATACCACTGCACCGTCCTCAAGAGGTCCCGCAACGGTGTGAAGGCAGCATAGAAGAGCCGGGGCCGCATATCCCAGACGTAGCGATTCCACCGCCGCCATAGCCATGCTACGACCGGATGGTACGGATTGAAGTGCTTCCGCCATGCTGCCGGTATCTTGTCCCAAATCCCCGGTAAGACGCTCACTGGCACTTCCAAGACTTGCCCCTCCGGGCTCGGCTCTGAGATGTCGTGTGGCGAAGGGTAGTATGGAAACGGCGGAGCCGTCATAAAGCGGACTTCTGGAGCCCACCACTTGTACGGGGTGACGCTGCTGTCAACGGTGTAGCCCAGTGCTGCCAGCATCGGGATGGTACGAGCAGCGATGCCGTAGCGCCCTGCGCGGAAGCTCCGAGGAGCTACCCCAAAACGCTCCTGGAAGAGCTCTGTCAAGCGTCGAAGCTTTGCCCACTCCAGCTCAGCCGGATAGGTGCACTGCATCGTGTACGTGCCCTCAGCATCCCACTGCAGCTCGGGCTCTACGTATTCTCCGTGGAGATGGGTTCCCAACTCCGGTGCCCCAGGAAGTCCACGCAGCACCTCCGATGCTTCCGCATCCCGGATGACCTCTGGGCTCAGTAGGTACGTTGGCCGCACACCTAAGTGCCAGAAGGGCTCATGGAAATACCGTGGTATATCCTCCACCACATTGCGGCACCGGATCGGGCGCTGTGTTCGCCACCCCGGTCCTTTGTCGCACTCCGTATCCACAGTGATTGCCAGAAAGCGCCGTGCCTCCTGCATCCGCTTAGCTACCATCCCACCAGATCCCTCTACCAGAACGGACACGCACCAAATACCCCCCCAGCCGCCAGGTGACAACGCGGCTGACACTAGCAAACCCTGCCCGCTGGAAACCGCGCAACGACGGGAGATTCCGCTCTCCCACCAATGCATACGCTTGCCGGAAGCCGTGGCAGGCTAGCCATCCACAAGCAGCCGCAATCGTCCGGCTGTGCAGCCCCCTGCCCCGGTATGGTGGCAGGGTGTAGCACGTGTGCACGTACGCCTCGTCCGGAGCAAAGTACCGCTGCACTCCCAGCTCCTCTACCCACAGGAGCCCATTGCTCGCGAAGCAGTAGTAAGCTACTGGCGTCCCTTCGACTGCGTGAGCAAAGACGAGCGATCTCGGTAGAGCAACCCAGAGCTTCTCTAATCGCTCGGCCAACTCCTGCGGTAGGGCATCCAAAAAGGCCCAGCGCTCGTCGAACGTGTAGACCCTTATCCCCTCAGGCATCCCCGCCCGCCGAGGGACCTCAGCAAGTGATAGCTGCAACCATAGGAAGCTTTCACGCGAGAACAGCTGACGGCGATAAGCACGCAACAGCCGCCGCACACCTCGCAGCCATCCTACCACCGACGCCGGAACCGCCAAAGGTTGAGCCATCGGGCCAGACCGCGCCACCTCGGTAGCCGAAGACGGTAGAACTGACGCCATCGTTTTGCCCAGTGCCGCTTGTACTCCGTGCCGCCCCCCATGAAGTTGAACTCCTGCCACTGCTCGCTGAAGGCACGCTGCAGGACATGCCACAAGAGCACCTTCGTCGGCGCTAGTCGCTCGTACTTGGGATCAAACCCCTGCAGCCACCAGTAGAAGACCCCGCCGTACAGGAAGCCCAGAATGAAGGCCGCCGTTTGCTGCTCAATCCAGAGCACGAACACACGGAGCCATCCCAACCGAGCACTCTCAGCAAGAATCCGCTCCAAGAAGTCCCGATAGCGCCGGTCAGATATGAACAAGGACGTCCGGCCCTTCCGACGTTGTGAAGCGGCATGGAGTCGGACGACGTCGCCGATGATCTCTGCCGATGGGACTCTTAGCTCCTCAACGCTCCAGTCGAGCTGCTCGTACACCGCAGCCCGGCGCTGTACCCCACGGATGACGAACTCACGCCCCGCCTCCTCGCAGAGGTACTCCTCCCACGTACGCCCAGCAATTCGGATGTACCAGCAAGGCTCGTACGGAACCAGCTCTCCCCCAGGCCATCGCTGGGCCAGCCTAGCGTAGGTACCTATCCGCGGAGAAGTCTCGCTGATGTAGTGCCCGACAAACTCTACCCATCCATGCCACTGCTGCAATGCGGAGAGTGCTGCCTCTACTACCTCCTGTTCCTCTGCCGGAAGGACGAAATCGGCGAATTCTGTCAACTGCACCCCTAGAAAGTGAAGTCGGGACATCCGAATGGCAAAGCGGGTTGGGCTCTTCACCTGCACCAGTGGAACGTAGCCTAAGCTCTGCTTCCCATCCTGCAGGCGTAGGATGAGTGGCGTCCATCCTGGAGCAGCGAGCGTCTCTGCAACAGCGCAGAGCCACTCGTGGCGGAGGAACGGGGTATTGCTCCCAGAGCGCGCCACCAAGGCATTCCACTCCTCCCGTAAGGCCCTGAACTCATCAAGCCCGACGGCCTCCAGCTTCATCGCTAGCGGCAAGCCCGAGCAAGCATGACACGCCCCAACGCGTAGCTCCACGGCACCGCTTGCACTCCCCAAGCTACCTTCCAGAGGGTCAGGGGTAGACGATTCCCCACGCGACTTGGCGGGACAGGGGCCCCAAAGAGGCGTACCGAGGAGAACCCTGCCCTCCAAAGGAGGCAGCGCAACTCCTCGGGCGTGAAGCGCATTCGGAAGGAACCGCCACGGTCTCGCTCGTCACTGCATTTTGGGATTCCCCGCCACCGGTCTCGGAGCGTATAGCGGGCCACTAAGAGCCACAGCTCTCCATCGGCCAGGAGGCTTTCTGCAAAGCGATACAGAGCCTGCAGCCGCAGCGACTCCGTCGGAATGTGCTGCAGAACTTCCGTACAGAGCACCCACCGGACAGGGTGCGGGGGCACCCAACGGGTGATGTCAGCCTGGATGCACACAATCCGCTCCCCTACTCCGCTCTCACGGGCTGCAGCCTCCAGAAGGCGGAGGCTTTCAGCGGAAAAATCCACAGCGAAGATACGAACAAACGGAAATTGCTGGGCAATCGCCAGGGAGTAGAGTCCGACCCCGCATCCGGCATCGTAGAGCCATCCGCCCCGCTGTAGCCCCATTCGGTGTAGCAGGAAGCACCGCACAGCATACCACCAGTACGCCCCCCGCTGGGCTACGAGGGCGGCATACTGCGCCGCCATCTGGTCACGGAAGCGGACCTCAATCACTTGCTCTGGATTCACGTCGAGCCCGCCACTGCTCCCAAACTGCTCGGTCATAGGGGCCCAGCCCAATCCGAACCATGACCCCAAAAATAGCCAGTCCTAGGAGAGCCCCCAGCCAGGGCTCTACAGAGCTCCCGAGGAGGGCGGCACCTAAAGCCAGCGCCACAACGGCTGCCGCCCGCCCAAGCAGCCCCTCGCAGGGATGGAGCCGCAGAATCCACCACACCTGCCCCACCCGTATGAATGCCATCCCCACATTGACGAGCGCATACGTCAGCGCTGCTCCCCACATCCCCAGTGGAGGGATGAGGAACCAGAAGAGCGCTACATTGAGCACAGCCGTAATGACGCCGTTGAGCAGGTTTACCTGCGGTTTACCTGCCATATTCAGCACATAACCGGCAACCCCGAAGGCAGCCCCGATCCAGGTTCCCACACTGAGCAACGGGAGTATTGCCGCTGCTGCTTGGAATTCCGCTCCAAACACGCTCAACACCGCCGAGGGCACGATAGCGCAGGGCAGCACAAGCGGAAACGTCAGCAAGAGAGACCACCGGACCACAGTGCTATAGACGATCCGCAATTGCTCCCGCTCCCCACGGGCATAGAGCCCCGCAACCACAGGGTTGAACGTCTCCCCAAGCGCATACGTCGGCAATGCCAAGAGCGGCTGGAGACGGACCGCGGCTGCATACATTCCGACTTCTGCTGCCGTCCGAAAGAGCCCTAGTACGAGGATGTCCAGTTGGAACGTGTACCGGTAGAGTAGGCTAGTCGCCAGCAGTGTCGCAGCGTACCTGAGCAACTCCCGCCAGGCTACCCGCGGCCGAACCTGCGGCAAGCGTAGCTCCGGGAAGACCCGCAGCACGAACAGTAGGCTTACCCCCAACACCACAGCATCCTGCAGCAGACTTGCCCCCAAAGCAGCGTATATCCCCCACCCCATCCCGAGGAACACCAGCAGCGCGAGCAGCTTGGTAATGTTGCCGACGACAGCATAACTGAGCTGTACCAGCCGCTGCTGCTGGAAGCCCGTGAGTACAGCCAGCGTGATGCCGTAGAGCGCCGTCAGCAAGACAGCAGGAGCATAGAACCGCAACGCTCCCGCTGCCTGCAGGTGGTTCGGCATCAGAAGAGAACTCAGCGGCTCTGCCGCAGCGATGACGACCCCAACGACGACCGTGCCAATGAGCCCCACCCAGCCAATCCCTACCCACACTGCCCCTTTAAGCCACTCAAGACACCCCTGCGCTCGATAGACGCCGACAAACCGTACGATCGCCGCTGCCCACCCTGTCTTGACGACTTCTGCTAACAACGCACCCCACTGGACCAGTAGGGAGTACAGACCATAGAGCTCCGCCCCCAAAGCCCGAGTCGTGATGACCCCAATCACAGGCCCTAGCAACTGCCCAAAGAGGTTGCCCCCGCCGGCAATCGCCGCATTCCGCACGATCCGGTAGAGGTGCTCGGCAGACTGCTCCCGAGAACTTTCGGCCTTGCGTTCCTCACTTGACTGCATTCTCTAGCGCGCCCTCTCCCTGGATTGCCTCCAGACGCGGGAGCACACGCCAGAGTACAGCCGTACCGACAACCGCTGAGAGTGCTGAGCCGAGTAATACCCCAAGCTTTGCCTCATCTAAGGTCAGCAGCGAATCCCCGTAGGCCAGTCCAGCAATGAACAGCGCCATCGTAAAGCCAATCCCTGCCAAGAGCGACACTCCATACACGTGGCTCCATCGTACCCCCGTAGGAAGCTTCGCTACCCCCAAGCGAGTCAGGAGATAGGAAAACCCGAAGACACCAAGCTGCTTGCCTAAGAAGAGCCCCAACGCAACACCCCAGAGCACCGGCGAAGCCAGCAGCATCCCAATCTGTTCTACCTCCACCCTTACCCCCGCATTCGCTAACGCGAACAGCGGCATGATGGCGTACGTCACCCACATATGCAGCCCATGGATAGCACGCTGCAGAGGGGACATCGCCTGAATGCTCGCCCGCTCTACGTGCTCAACGAGCGTCATGACGTACGTCTTCGGCATCCCATCCTGATAGGTGGACTCAGACAACAACTGGAGAGTCCCCCTCCAGAACCGCTCCCATGGCATCCGGGGTTGGAGGGGAACTGTCAGCGCCGTCAAAACTCCTGCCACTGTCGGATGGACACCCGACTTCAGGAAGGCCATCCAGATCACCACACCAACTACGGCATACACGGCGAGGTTGTAAATCCGCAGCCGGTTGAACCCCCATAGCACCCCTAATCCCACCGCACCGACCGCTAACGCACCAAACGACAAGTCCGCTGTGTAGAACGCGGCGATGATGAGTACAGCTCCGATATCATCAGCAATTGCTAAGCTCAGCAGGAAGATCCTCAAACTATGCGGGACTCGATGCCCCAAAAGGGAGAGAATCCCTACGGCGAAGGCAATGTCTGTAGCGGCGGGAATTGCCCACCCACGTAGAGTTGGTTGCCCGTAATTGAATGCAGTGAAGATCAGGGCTGGAAAGAGCATTCCACCAATCGCGGCAACGACTGGTAGCGCGGCCTTCTGCCAAGTCGAGAGCTCCCCCTCCAGAATCTCCCGCTTCACCTCGAGCCCCACGAGGAAGAAGAAGATTGCCATCAAGCCGTCGTTGATCCAGAACACCAGCGGCTTTGAGAGCGCTATGTCACCGTAGCCCACAACGAAGTGGGTGTAAAAGAGCGCCGCATATGTGTCTCCCCAAGGACTATTGGCCCACGCGAGTGCGATGATCGTGCACAGCACGAGCACGATGCCTGCCACATAAGGGCGCTCTAGTAGCGAGCGTACCACATGCTGGAAGCGCTCTACTGGGGTCAGCTCGCAGGCGTAGTACCGCTCCAATAACTCCACTCGCATCGTTTGCACCCCTTAGTACACTCCCCAACAAGCTCATCGGAAGAAGAGTGGATAGCGACGTGGATCAGCCTCATGCAGGACCATGTACGCCGCCTCGAAAACCTGCTCCACGTTCGGCTTGGACCAGTAGTCACCATCCGTCCCGTACGCAGGCCGATGCTCCTGGGCCGGCAGGGTCTTCGGTGGCGAATCCAGCCAGCGGTAACCACCTTGAACCTCTAAGACCTGCTGCATCATGTACGCCGTGGTTCCCCCAGGAACGTCCTCGTCCACGAACAGAATGCGATTGGTCTTCTTCAGCGACTCCACAATCCGATGGTGGATGTCGAACGGCACCAGTGACTGGACGTCGATCACCTCCGCGCTAATCCCGACTCGCTCCAGCAGTTGGGCAGCTTCCAGCACGATTCGACAGCAGGCTCCATAGGTCACGATGGTGATGTCCGTGCCCTCTCGCAGGACCTCTGGGACCCCGACTGGTACAGTGAACTCGCCGATATTGGCTGGCAACCGTTCTTTAAGCCGATAGCCGTTGAGGACTTCCACAATTAGCGCCGGATCATCGGAGCGGAGGACCGTGTTGTAGAATCCTGCCGCCCGCGTCATGTCGCGCGGAACCAGCACCAGCATCCCCCGCACGAGGTTGATAATCCCTGCCATCGGGGAACCAGAGTGCCAGATTCCCTCCAGCCGATGCCCGCGGGTACGGATGATGACGGGTGCCCGCTGCATCCCCTTCGTCCGCCACCGCATCGTGGCGATGTCATCGGACATGATCTGCAGGGCGTAGAGCAGGTAGTCCAGGTATTGGATCTCCGCTATCGGGCGCAGGCCGCGCAATGCCATCCCGATGGCCTGTCCTACGATTGTGCACTCCCGGATGCCCGTATCACTGACTCGAAGCTCTCCATAACGCGCCTGCAGTCCCGCACATCCTTGGTTGACATCTCCCAACCGCCCGACGTCCTCGCCAAAGATGATGACACGGGGATCACGTCGCAACGCTTCGTTGAAGCAGGCGTTGATGACCTCAAACCCGTTCACCAGCGGTGAGTCCTCCGCGTACACTGGTGGAATCTCTGGCACGCGCAGCGCTGAAAACGGCGTTTGACTGTAGAGGTGCGAGCTATAGCGCTCCGCTTGCTGCTCCTCCAGTGCCCAGCGCCAGCGCACAATCCGGTCCCGCTGTGGGCTCGGCTCAAAAGCTACAGCGATGAGGGCACGGTTGACTGCCACCATCAAGTCCTTGCGGACGGGTTCTCGAACAGCGAGCAGCTCCGCCCGCACCTGGGCTATCTCCTCAGAGCGTGAGCTAACGCTCTCTAACTCCTGCAGAAGGGCCGCAAGCTCCGCTCGCTCCCGCAAGATGGGTTCCTGGTAGGCTCGCCAAGCTCGCTCCTTCGCCTGCCGAACAGTCTCAGCAGCTTGCCGCTCAATTTCGTCGAGCTCCTCTGCCGTCGCTATCCCTTCCTGGAGGATCCACTGTCGCATCCGCACCAGGCAGTCGTGCTCACGCTCCCACTGCAACCGCTCTGGCGGCTTGTAGCGCTCGTGGCTGCCGCTAGTGGAATGCCCCTGCGGTTGCGTCAGCTCTGTGACGTGGATGATGGCAGGAATGTGCTCGCGCCGCGCAAGTTCGGCAGCGTGCTGGTAGACTGCAACCAGTGCTGGATAGTCCCAGCCACGAACTGTGTAGATCTCAAACCCATCGCGCTGCCCTGGAGTCCGTCGGAAGCCCTCGAGCAGAGCCGAAATGTTGGACTTCGTCACTTGGTGCTCGTTCGGAACGGAGATACCGTAGCCGTCGTCCCAGATAGAGATGATTGCCGGGGCTTTGAGCACACCGATTGCGTTGACCGCCTCCCAGAACATCCCTTCGGCACACGTAGCGTTGCCAATCGTGCCCCAGGCAATCTCATTCCCATTGTCCGATAACTCGCGGAACTGCCGCAACTCCGGTAGCTCCCGATAGAGGCGCGATGCATACGCCAGCCCTACGAGGCGGGGCATCTGCGATCCCGTCGGCGATATGTCGGAGGCAATGTTCACGCGGACAGTCTGGGGCAGCCAGTTACCGTTGCGGTCAATGAGACGCCCGCCGAAGTGGCAGTTCATCTGCCGTCCTGCCGAATGGGGCTCAGCCTCTTCATCAGCATGGGCGTAGAGCTGGGCGAAGAACTGTTCTAGCGTCAATAGCCCCAGAGCCATCAGGAGCGTCTGGTCACGGTAGTATCCTGAGCGCCAGTCTCCAGGCCGAAAGGCCTTGGCCATCGCCACCTGGGCGACCTCTTTGCCATCGCCGAAGATGCCGAACTTGGCTTTCCCCGTCAGGACCTCCCGCCTCCCTAGCAGACTGGCATGGCGGCTCTCCCAACAGAGGCGGTAGTCTCGGAGCACCTCTTGCGGTGTCACCCACTCCGGCAACCGCCATAGTCCATCAGCCGAAACCGGCCGAACCTTGCGATGTCGCACCGTCGCCATAGGAGCTCCTTGGGAGCATACAGCGCCAAAATTACGAAAAGCCCTAAGGGCCGTTACTGGCGGTACCTACGATAGGGTGCGCCCCTTCCAGCGTACGCGCGGCTGCAAGAAGACGAGGAAGGGCAGCACGAGCTCGACGACGGCTAATGTCAGAATTCCCAGCGGGAGAGCCCAGAGAAGCTGCCACCGTCGCAGAGTCCATGTGGCCAAGACCCCTAACGCGCCATCGGCTACCAGACGACACCCTACTAGCCCAAGAGTCCACAGCCACTCCCCCACCAGCAAGGCGGCAAACACTGCCCCCCAGAACAGCACCGTTGTCATCCCGAACCCCACTGCCCACCCCCCTAATAGCAATCCCCCTCGCCCCCACCGCTGGAGCTGGCGCAGCCGGTCCCAAACGGTTGCAACTGGCAGCGTGCTGACCATCCCCTCTGGGCTGAAGAGGAAGCGCATCCGCCACCCACGGCGGCGGATTGCCTGCTGCAGCGAAAGGTCCTCGGTGACAGAGAACGGAATACGGGCATACCCACCAACGTCCCAGTATGCCTGGCATCGTACTGCCATGTTGTTGCCGTAACAGCCCAGCGCTTGTCCCCACCCCACTCCCGCGCCCCCAGCCGCTCCAAGGAGGAGCCACTCCGCCGCTTGGATATGGTCAAAGAGCCGTCGGCCGCTGACTACCGTCAGCCCAGCTACAAAGCCAACCTCTGGATGACAGAATGGGGCAACAACGGCCCGCAGCCATGTCGGCGGCACGACACAATCAGCATCGGTGAAGGCAGCAACCTCGCCGCGGGCCTGTTCCATTCCGCAATGCAGGGCCCCGGCCTTACCTTGAAGGTTCCGTTCCCGCGGTTCCTCCCTTCGATGGATGACACGGAGACGTTCTCCGTACTGCTGCTGCAGCTCCTGCAGCACCTCCGCAGTCCGGTCAGTTGAACGGTCATCCACGACGATGACCTCGAACTGAGGATAGTCGGAGGCCATGACCGACTCAACGCAGCGGGCTATGGTCCGCTCTTCATTACGGGCGGGGATGATGACCGAAACACTCGGTAACTCCCCCTCGGGGGCTACTCCCTTCGCGGCACGGTCCCGCCGCCACTCCCGCCAAGCCCCGAGCACGAAGAAACTCCCCCGCACGACGTAGCTTGCGACACCAAGGAGGCAGAGCCACTCTACCCAGCTCATGCCGATGGTGCCGAAGCTCTGGACACAGCGCTACGCTCGAAGAGGTAACCAACATTGCGGAGCAGCCTTTCAGGCGCCAGCAACTGTGCAAGCGCTTCTCGAGAGCCCAAGTGTTCGCGAACTTCGGGCTGTTCCCACAATGTCTCCCAGAAGGGATGGCCAGTCTGCCAGGTTTCCATAGCCGCTCTCTGGACTACGCGGTACGCCTCCTCTCGACTCATGCCCCGTCGGACTAACTCCAGGAGGACCGTCTGCGAGTAGATGAGCCCTTGCGTCAACTCCAAGTTCTGCCGCATGCGCTCTGGATAGACCTGGAGGGTCTTCACCAGCTCCGTCACGAGCCCCAGCATGTAGTCTGCCACAACCGTAGCATCGGGCAGGACGACACGCTCCGTGCTACTGTGAGAGATATCTCGCTCATGCCACAGCGCGATGTTCTCAAAGCCTACGAGCGCGTAGGAGCGCAACAGACGAGCTAAGCCACAGACGCGCTCAGCATGAATCGGATTGCGCTTGTGCGGCATGGCCGAGCTCCCGCGCTGGCCTTCAGAGAAGAGCTCTTCTGCTTCTCGCACCTCTGTACGCTGCAAGTGGCGTACTTCAGTAGCAATCCGCTCGCACATGCCGCCGATGAGGGCTAAGGTAGCCAGGAAATGGGCATGGCGATCGCGGGGCACGACTTGCGTCGCCACCGGTTCTGGCTTCAGTCCCAGGCGCTCGCAGACGTACGCCTCCACCTCCGGAGGCAACTGCGTATAGGTCCCAATCGTGCCGCTGAGCTTCCCGTAGCTGATACCATCCACAGCTATCCGAAGGCGTTCCCAATTACGGCGACACTCCTGAAACCAGCTCAAAAACTTCAGCCCAAAGGTCATCGGCTCGGCATGGACGCCGTGCGTCCGCCCGACACAGAGCGTCTCCCGAAATTCCTGCGCCCGCTGCCACAGCGCATCTTCTAGCTCCTCAAGCTCCGCCAGCAAGATAGTCCCCGCCCTCCGCAACTGGACTGCTAGGGCTGTGTCCACGATATCGCTGGAGGTTAGCCCAAAGTGGAGGTATCGCCCCTCCTCGTCGAGCTGCTCCGTTAAGCTACTGAGGAAAGCGATGACATCGTGCTTCACCTTCCGCTCCCACTCTGCAATCCGCTCGGGGAGGATACGCACCTTCTGCCGAATGCGCTCCGCAACCCCCACAGGGACCCACCCGTACTTCTCCAGCGCTTCACAAACCAGAAGCTCAATCTCCAGCCAGATGCGCAGCTTCTCTCCTTCCTCCCAGACCGCTGCCATCTGCGGTCTACTGTACCGCGCAATCATGCCTGCGCACCGCCAATTCCACAGCCGCAAAAATAGGGGGAGAGCGTAAGGGCACCGCTGAAGGACACGGCAGCCCGCTACGTTCTGCGAAGGTCACGTAACCTTACTCCATGGACTCATCACGCCAGCTCACAATCCGCCACGGCTGATCGGGCTGGGAGCGTTGCAGTCGGAAGGTAGCTCGCCCGCCAATTCGGACAACATCCGTTGGGGAGAACGCAATCTCCAAAGCAAAGCCTCGCGAGACGACGCACTGCACCGAATCCCCGTAGAAGTCGACAATCTCGTGCCAGACTAGCTCGATGTGCTGCGCCGCACGGAACAGACCTGCCGTAGCCCGCATGTCTTCTTGGCGACCCCACACCACGTCCACCCCCAGCTCGTAGTTGCGGTAAGAGAACGTGAAGGCCGAATCCAGGAGCTGCCCGTAGAGGAGGGTATCGCGCAAGACGTAAGCATAGCGGAACTTCTGGAAGAGCCCCGTAACCGTCCGCTGGTCCGCTATCGCCTCGTGTTCAGCCACCTCCTCAGCGAGTCGGGGCGCGAACGGGTTGAGGCATCCCCCAGTCATTACAGCCAGCGCTACCACAGCAGCCGCCCTCATAGTCGCCAGAGTGCTTTGAACACGCTCCAGCTAATCGCTGCCGTATCTGCGGCGTCCAAATCAGTCCACCGCTGAATAACCCAGAAGCCGTTAGGGAGAGGAACGAGCGTCCACCGTAGCATTCCACGTGCTGTCCCCGGCACTCCTGGCTCCCGATGGGGGACCGACAACCGATACTCCGCCCGGAAGACCGCTGAATCCGGCGTCTGCAGCTCGAAGACCGGAGCGATGAGGATCAACTCCGGCGCTGCTCCTGGCAGTACGCGGCTCACCATTCCCAGGAAGCTCTGCCGCTCTGCTTCACGATCCCAGTGGGCAAAGACGGCTCCATACCGGGCTAATGCTTGCCCAGAAGGCTCAAAGCGGTAGCTCCTTCCCGGCGCTTCGGTGCTGTCCAGTAGACACCGCAGGAAAGCAACCACATCCTGGCGGGCAACTGCATGCTGGAAGTTTTCCACCACTGCCGCTGGTGTTGTGGGTTGTTGGTACTCTTGGGCACCCCCGTACTCTGGCGGCTGTGGTGTCCGCGGACTCAACAGCCCACACCCCGCCAGCCCTACCACTACCAGCACTCGCCAGCTCATACCGCAGCTCCCTGTAGTATCCCCGCCTCCCGCAGGGCACGCTCTAGCAGCTCCCGATGGCGCGGCTGCAGTGGTGTCAGCGGTAGCCGGTAGACCTCCTCGATGAGTCCCATCATCGCCAGCGCTGCCTTTACCGGGATGGGATTGGATTCAATGAAGTTGAGCCGCATGAGCGGGAAGAGCGCGTAGTGCAGCGTCCTTGCACGCTCCCACTCTCCTGCAAGGGCCGAGCGAATGCACTCTCCAAACTGCTGCGGAGCATAGTTTGCAATGACAGAGACCACCCCAACGCCCCCACATACAATCATCGGCAACGCCAGCATATCGTCCCCAGCCAAGACGGCAAAGTGTGGTGGGGCATTCCGGAGAATCTCCATCACCTGCTCTAGATTGGCCGATGCCTCTTTGGTAGCCACAACTGTTGGGAACTCCTCTGCCAGCCGGAGCTGCGTCTCGGCCGTCATATTGACAGCGGTCCGCCCTGGAACGTTGTAGAGAACGATCGGGATGGGGACCGCTTCCGCCACGGCTCGGAAATGCTCATAGAGTCCCTGCTGGGTCGGCTTGTTGTAGTACGGACAGACAATCAGCGCGGCATCAGCTCCTACCCGATGAGCCTGCCGCGTCAGCTCTATCGTTGTCCGAGTGTCGTTTGTCCCCGTGCCCGCTACCACTGGCACTCGCCCACCTACCCATTCAACGACCCGCGCAATTATCTCGACCTTCTCCTCAAAGCTCAGCGTTGCACTCTCCCCTGTAGAACCGACCGGGACTAAGCCTTCGACCCCTGCTTGGAGCTGGAACTCCACAAGCCGGCGCAGAGCAGCCCAGTCAACCGAACCATCGCGTTGGAATGGGGTCACCAGAGCCGTCAACGTCCCACGAAGCTGCACCATTGACTCCCTCCTCCTGCCCAACACAGTGGCAAAAATAGGGGATGGCAGAGCTCTGTCCTGGGACTTACCGCAGATAGCCCAGCAGGCTATTCGCAGCGCCTACCCGAGGAACCCCAATGTAGAAGCACAACGCGTCGGGCCCGCCCCCTTCCGCACTATCGACCCCCGGCAGCCACGTGGCCAACAGCCAGGCGGTGGGAACCTCCTGCCGATACCACTCCCATCGCCGGACAGCCTGCGTCCAGTCCCGCAGGCTATCCACGAGCACGAAGGCACTCCGCCGTCCAACGTAGACTCCCCAGCCAGGAGTAAACCCCAGCACCTGAGCCGAATCTCGTGGCGGTAGGTATGCAGCAATCCGTACTGGATGCAATCGAACTCCCAGGGTGTTTGCTGCAGCCCATGAGAGATCGATGATTCTCCGGCGCACGAACGGTCCCCGGTCAGTGATCTGGACCACCACGGCAGAATCCACATCTGGAAGGCTCACCTTAACGAGCGCTCCAAACGGTAGCCAGCGATGAGCAGCGGTGAGCTCGTGCATGTTGTATCGCTTCCCAGAAGCTGTCCGCCGACCATGGAACCCCGGCCCATACCACGTCGCTAACCCCTCCTGAACCGCAAACGGGCTCCACTCCGCGAACGTTGGCTGCTCAGCCATGCTGGAGTCTGACGTCAGCCCTCCTCCCTCCCTTTCCACACGCTCTTGTGCCTGCACGAGGATGGTGACCGAGAGCACAACGATGAAGACACCCCAGAACACAAGCCACCCGAGTGGTGACCATCGCCGGAACCAGTTACCAAGCATGCTTCTACTGCGAGCTTCTTCCACCCTCCCTGGCTAACAACAGCGTCCAGCGGACGCTGCTTCACTCTTGACTGTCTTGTCACGCCCCAGAGGTAACCGCAAAAAAGGCGGAAACCGCTGAAACTCTGCTAAACGAGCAATGACAGCAAATTCACAGAAGCCCGCCCATGTCCCCGCCTCCGTCCACAAGGCGGCACCAAGGAGTCGATGTATTCCTGCCTAGATTGCCGAAGCTGCTTCCAAACCCCTGCGGGAGCGCCCTACCCAGCCCGCCCTCACTACAATGGCAGCCGCAAGCTCAGCACGAAGCCCCCGAAATCCTGAATAGGCCGTCCGCGAACACTCTCCAAACCCGCACCGCCGAAGGGGATGGCATAGTACCGCAGACCAATCCCCAAGAATCCGCGACTCCCGTAGCGGACATATGCACCAATCCCCACATGTCCCCCCAGCCGCAGGAAGAATCGAGCATAGCGAAACGAACGGAAGAACTCCTCCGCGTACGGCGTAGAGAGGATGAGGGTCGGCACTATGCCCACAGAGACAAGCGGTGCAAAGCTCTCATCCAGCGACTCGCTGAACGGAAAGTATGACAGGCTGAGGGAGAGCGGAATGAGGAACAACCGATTGACCTTGCCCGGAACGTACACAGTGCCGGAGTAGGGATCGTAGACCTCAAACTCGTCAGAGTTCCGAGCGCCGGAGAGCGTCAGTTCCGCTGACCAGGCACATTCCTTCCCGAGGGCCTGCTGGTAGTAGATACCTCCACCGAACCCGTTGCCAGAGAACGTCGCAACGAGTCCCCACGTGGCAGGTAGAGCCTCCTCTGCCAAGATCAGTGGGTGAGGCGACTCAAAGACGAAAAGGCTATCCGGAATCTCTGCCGTTTGCTCGCCTGCGATCTGCGCTTGGAGGGTAAGCACAGCCGCACAGCCAAGGAGTATTACCCATCGCATCAGCATCCTCACAGCTCTTTCGCTAGACGGGAGACGTAGAACGGGGATTCGGTAGCGTTCCCTTAAGAGAAGCATGTCAACACGCGGCTTGGCCCGGCTAACATTCACCCAATCATGCAGCGCCGCCGTCACAGTTCCCTTACGTCCCTGCCCTATTGCCTTCTCCCGCAAAGAAGCCCCCACTTCGAGTCGTCGCGGCCACACAACCACCCCTATGACCTATCCCCCTTCGGAAGCCCTGTGCCCGCACTCAATGCGCTACTCTTCATACCCGATGAGGGCCTTATACGCCGCAGCATCTAGAAGCTGATCAAGTTGCTGCGGTTCTTCTAGCTGGAGCCGGAGGATCCAGCCCTCCCCGTATGGATCCTGGTTGATGAGCTCAGGCTTCTCTGAGAGCAGCGAGTTCGTTTCTAGCACCTTCCCACGGACCGGGGAATACACATCGGCAACGGTCTTGACTGCTTCAATCGTGGCCACAACTTGGCCAGCCTCAACTACCTGCCCAACGTTGACGGTGACATCGACGAACACAATATCCCCAAGCTCACGCTGGGCGTGGTCCGTAACGCCAACTGTACCAACGCCGTCCACGACCCGCAGCCACTCGTGATCTTTCGTGTACCAGAGCTCTTCGGGAAAGCGCATTGCTAAGCTTGACCGGATGTTTGACTACGCTACAGGCGCATACTGACGCCAATCGTGTTCCTCCAGATACCGCGTATCAAACTGCCCAGCAATGAAATCAGGGTTGTTCATCATCGCCAGGTGGAAAGGAATCGTCGTCGCAATACCTTCGACAACGAACTCCTCTAGAGCCCGCCGCATACGGGCAATCGCCTCCTCGCGAGTTGGCGCTACAGCAATGAGCTTAGCGATCAGCGAATCGTAGTACGGCGGGATGGAGTAACCTTGGTAGATGTGAGAATCAACCCGCACCCCTAGGCCTCCCGGAAAGTGAAGGCTTGTAATCACCCCAGGCGAGGGACGGTAGCCGTTGAAGGGATCCTCGGCATTGATGCGGCACTCTATGGCATGGAATCGTGGAGGGGTGGGACGCAGCGATAGTGGCTCGCCGGCTGCCACCCGAATTTGCTCCTTGATGAGATCAATCCCACCGATCGACTCCTCTGTGACAGGGTGCTCCACTTGAATGCGGGTGTTCATCTCCATGAAGTAGAAGTTGCGGTCCCTATCCACTAGGAACTCCACCGTCCCTGCGTTGACGTAGCCTACAGCGCGGGCTGCTCGGATAGCGGCCTCCCCCATTGCCTGCCGGAGCTCCGGTGTCATGATCGGGGAAGGAGCCTCTTCGATGAGCTTTTGGTGTCGGCGCTGGATGGAGCACTCCCGCTCGTTGAGATGGATCACCGTACCGTGGTGGTCCCCGAAGACCTGAAACTCGATGTGTCGGGGCTGCACGATGAACTTCTCTATATACACATCGGGATTGCCGAAGGCCGCCTCTGCCTCATTACGCGCCAGAATGAAGGCTCGTTCCAGTCCCTCATCGCTCTCTACAAGCCGCATCCCTTTTCCCCCGCCCCCAGCCGCTGCCTTCAGCATAATCGGATACCCAATTTCCCGAGCAACCTCCCTGGCCTCCTTAAGAGTACTAACAACCCCGTCGCTGCCAGGGACAACGGGAACGCCAGCAGCTTTGACCGTCTCCTTCGCTACGGATTTATTCCCCATCTTCGCTATTGCTTCGGGGGTGGGGCCGATGAAGACAAAGCCACAATCACGGCAGATCTCGGCGAAGGCCTCATTCTCTGCCAAGAAGCCGTAGCCTGGATGAATCGCATCAGCATTCGTCACCTCGGCTGCCGCGATGATGGCGGGGATATTGAGATAGCTCTGCTTGCTCGGCGGCGGCCCAATGCATACTGCCTCATCGGCGAAGCGCACGTGGAGGGAGTATCGGTCTGCCTCTGAGTACACGGCAACCGTCCGAATCCCCATCTCACGGCATGCCCGGATAATGCGGAGGGCAATCTCCCCACGGTTTGCAATCAGAACTTTGCGAAACACGGCACCGCCGGAGCCCTATACCACACTCCGCGTGCACGAAATTACAACCCCATTGCTGTTTGCTTTGAAGGCCCTACTTTTGCCCGCACCACGGTGCCCTGCTGGGGAGCCCAGGGATGGAGAAGCTGGTCATCACTGGTGGACGGGAACTACGAGGACAGGTCCGCATCTCGGGAGCTAAGAATGCTGTCCTAGCCTTGGCTCCTGCTACCCTCCTGGCACCTGGCATCCACGTTCTCCGGAACGTCCCCCGGCTAACCGATGTCTTCACGATGATGGAGCTCCTTGAGGCCCTTGGTTGCTCCTGCTGCTTGCAGGGAGACGAGCTCTGGATCGACACTCGCAATGTGCACTCCTTCCGGGCGCCTCGGGAGATCGTAAGCCGCATGCGAGCCTCCTTTTACGTCTTAGGTCCTCTCCTTGCCCGATACGGTTACGCCGAGGTGGCTCTTCCTGGAGGCTGCGCGTTGGGCCCTCGACCTGTAGACCTCCATATCTGGGGCCTGCAGCAGTTAGGGGCAACGGTAGAACTACGCGACGACTGCGTGTATGCGCGGGCAGAACGGTTACGCGGGACGACCATCCGACTGCGCTTTCCTAGTGTCGGAGCGACGGGCAATCTCCTTATGGCCTCCGCGTTAGCCGAAGGCGAAACCTACCTGCACAACGCTGCAATGGAGCCTGAGATTGCGCAGCTGGCAGAATTCCTCTGCCAGATGGGCGCCCACATCGAAGGAATAGGGACCCCAACGCTGCGCATCGTCGGTTCTGCTAGCTTGCATCCCGCCGCCATTGAGGTTATCCCGGACCGAATAGAGGCCGGCACGTTCTTGATCGCCGCCGCTGCTACACGAGGCGAGGTCACGTTGACCCACGTTAATCCCGAGCACATTCGAGCACTAATAGAGTCCCTCCAGCGTGTTGGAGCTCTCCTCCACATTGCTCGCGACACCATCACGCTCCGCATGGAGGATTCTCCGAGAGCAAGCACTATCCAAACAGCACCATACCCTGGTTTCCCGACAGATCTCCAAGCTCAGTGGACTGCCTTAATGCTCCAAGCACCAGGCATCTCCAGGATTACAGATACCATCTACCCCGACCGCTTTAAGCACGTCGCCGAGCTCCAGCGGCTTGGGGCAGCGCTAGAGCTACATGGAAACACAGCCGTGGTCTATGGTGGTCGCCCGCTTCGAGGCGCCAGCGTCGTCTCTAGCGACCTCCGGGCTAGTGCAGCACTGATCATCGCTGGCCTGATTGCTACTGGGCAAACGGAGGTCTTCGGAGTCCACCACTTGGATCGAGGTTATGAAGCCATTGAGCTCAAGCTGCAGCAACTTGGGGCAGCGATTGAGCGGGTCCCAGCAGCGGAGACTGATTAGACTGACCTTTGCGTTCTGCCTTGCTTTCGCGCTGGGATACCTCCCTTCGCCCGCCAGCACCAAGCCAGCAGAACTAGAGCGTTATCGCCAGCGCCTCAACGAACTCCAGCGTTCAATTGACCAGCTCCGACAGCAGCTCCAAGCCGAACAGCGCCAGGAACTCTCCCTACAGCAGCGGGTAGAGCGTCTACGTCGCTACCGCCAGCTCCTACAACGCTCCATTGTAGCCATCGGGACACAGCTCCGGGTCCTAGACGACTCCCTACAACTCCTCCAGCAGCAACTCGACCTACTGCGCCGTCAGCATGATACTTTGAACGAGCAACAGCGTCGGCTCCTTCGCCAATTCTACACCGTATGGATACGCACCGAAGACCACTTACTCCGATCCCAGTTACAGCACTACACTGCAGCACTCTTCTTGCACTACGCAGCACGCCAACAGGACGTAGCGGAGCGCTATGCGGTCATGGCCCAACTCCAAGCCCGGCTTGCCTCGCTCTATCAGCAGCGCCAGCAATGGCTCCAGCGCCGCGAGGAGCAGCAGCGAGAGCTAACAGCTACACTCTCTCGGCAGGAGCACCTCCTACGGCAGACCCGAGAACGCCAACGACAGCTTCGGCTCCAGTTGGAGAAGCGCCGGCAGAGCGCTCAGCAGCTCCGACGGCTTATCGAGCAGCTCATCGCTGAGGCTCGCCGACACTCGTCGCTTCCACCTCAGCCAATATCCCCCCGCACTCCCTCTCCAACAGCGCAGCTCTCCTCCCCAACTCTTTCCAGCCGTCCAGAATTTCGATGGCCCTTGGTCTCCCGAAAGCTCCTTCGGGGATATGGTCTCCACCGCAACCCAGAAACAGGTGTTAGCTGGGAGAATCCCGGTATCGACATCTCCGCACCTTACGGCACCCCTGTTCGGCCAGTAGCTGCCGGTACCGTTAAGGCTATCCAGTGGCTGCCGACCTACCAGCATGTCGTCATCGTAGAGCATGCTGACAACTTCCGCTCTGTGTACGGCAACCTCAGTAGCGTCGCCGTCAAGCCTGGAACGAGCGTCACACACGAGACTGTGCTCGGCTCCGCCGGCAACACCCCGGACGGTGAAGGGTTTCACCTCCAGCTTTGGCACGGGCGCCGGCTTCTCAACCCACTCGACTGGCTCAAGTAAGCCTCACTTTCCAGCCTTGCGGACCGCTGCAACTTCCTCAGGGGTCACAATGCCGCCTGGATTGCCAAAGCTGTTGTACACGTAGGTCAGTACTGCTGCGATGTCTTGATCGTTGTATGGGGCCGCAGGCATAACCCCATTGTACTGCTTCCCATTAACTACAATCGGCCCCGAAAGCCCGAAGACCACTGAGTGGATAGTCTTACGCTTGTCGTTCAGGTAATCGGACTTCGCTAGTGGAGGGTAGACACCAGCGATCCCCTGTCCGCTCGCTTGATGGCATGTCTTGCAGTACGAGTCGTAGATCTGCTTACCGCGCTGCATAACTTCCGCAGAGACACCTGCGACGGTCGGGACCTTTGCAGCCTGTTCCATTGCTGCGTTTTCCTCCACCTTAGATGGCTCTGGCTTCTCCGCGCCGCCACAGCCCAGCAATCCCAACGGAAGCAGCATGAAGAGTACTCTGAGCCAGCGCATTGGAGTTTCAAAGATTGTGAGACTTGCATACACAAGAAGAGAGACCCTTTCCGTGGGCAAAATTCCCAAGAATCTCCAGCTTTCCGACATGACCTACATCACCGTACCGAACTGTCGGTTTTCAGCCCTGAGTAAAGCGGCGCAACAGGCCGATGACCCGCCCTACGACGACGACATCCTGATCAGAAGCATGGAAGCGTAGCGGTGGCACAGAGCGCTCGGAAGCTTGCAGTTCCCATCCACGCGGAGTCTGATACAGAAATCGCACCAAGAGGGTACTACTGACCCAAGCCACGATGAGTCTCCCAGGAACTAGTTCCCTAGAGCGAACTGCGATGACGATGTCGCCACTCAGAATCCCGGCCCCTTGCAGAGCGCTATCTGGAACGGTGAGGGCGAAGAGCTCTTCCTCAGGGAACACTAGGGGATCCAAGAATACGTAGCCAACAGGTACCCGGAACACCTCAGCTGGATCCAACACCACTCCAGAGCGCAGTACTGGAACTACACGCCCGTGGTGCTTCTGAGAGTACAGACCTGTACCTCCAAGAGCTCTCTCCGTCAGTTGTAGACTCCGAGCACGTCCTCTAGCAAGGCGACGGAGGTATCCCTTTGCTTCTAAGGCCTTGAGGAGCCCGTACACGGCATTAGTAGAGCGACATCCTAGCGCGTGGCACAGTTCCTGAATGGTTGGAGGGAATCCCCGCTCTGCAATACTCTCAGCAATACAGCGAAGAGCTTGGAGCTGCCGACGGCTCAGTCCGGTTCCCCGCTCCGCCATCTTCCTTTGAGTTGGTGCGGCGACCACAAAGCTAGTGAAAATCTATTCAGTCCGTCACGCTGATACTGAGAATCTGTTCAGTGGCACTCTACCTAATGCTGTCCGCCGCGGGAGGACTTCAACTGTAAACACACAATAACGGCGATAGGTGTATGCCAAATGCACGATTTTTGTAAGAAAACGCTCATTTTGAGGCTCATAGCCCTACTCCGTCCCCCTACGACCAAGGGTAGCGAGGTGCGATGGAGCGCATCCGCCTTTTTTGTAGACAAAGTGGTGGGAGAAAGTGGGAGATTCTCCCAGCGCGTCCGTAGCAACTTCACGTAGCAGACTGTGGCGTTCTTCAAGGGACAGGAGACCCACTCCCTAGATGCTAAGGGCCGTGTGAGCCTACCGGCTAAGATGCGTCGAAGCCTCTCTCCAGAAGCACAAGACACGTTCATTGTCACTCGCGGAGTGGACCGCTGTATTGTAGCCTACCCCTTGGACGAATGGCGAAAGTATGAAGAGCGGTTCGCCCGCCTCAATCAGTACGATGAGCAAGAGAGATTCTTCCTCCGAATGATCCTGGCATGGAGCGAAGAGGTGCAACTGGATGCCCAGCAACGCATCATGCTCCCCCGCCGCCATCTCGAGTTCGCCGGGATCAACTCCAAGGTGACGATTGTCGGAGTGGTAGACCACATCGAGTTCTGGAACCCAGCGGAATTCGAGCGCTACTTAGTAAGCTTTGCTCGGTCCTATGAAGAGGTTGCCGCACATGTTATGCGCTCTTCATGAGACCGCTGTCTGATGGCAATAGACCATACCATGTACCCGCAATGCTGCAGGAGGCTGTAGCGCTATGGTTCTGCTCGCCAGAGGGCATCTACGTAGATGGAACGATCGGTGGGGGTGGACATACGGCAGCACTACTCGAGCGCCTATCAGCAGGGTACGTGATTGGGATGGATGTGGACCCAGAAGCATTAGCATACTGCCAACAGCGATTCGCGCGGGAAATCCAGGAGGGGCGCCTCCGCCTGCTGCGGGCGAACTTCCGGGATGCATGCACGTTATTGACCGATGTAATGGGGAAGGTGCAGGGCTTCCTACTGGACCTAGGGTTGTCGTGGCATCAGGTGGACACTCCCGAGCGTGGCTTCACCTTCCGAGCGGTGGCGCCTTTAGACATGCGCTTCAGCCCCGACTCTCCCCAGACAGCGGAAGCCCTGCTGGCAGCAGCATCGGAGGAAGAGCTCGCGTCGCTCTTTCGCTACTACGGCGAAGAGCCTCGAGCCCGGGCGATCGCCCGTCGGATCGTACAACGCCGGCGGAGCGCGCCCCTACGGACTACAGCGGATCTTCGGGCGGTGGTAGAGGAGGTCGTCCCACCTCCCCACCGCCTGAAGTCGCTGGCCCGTATCTTCCAGGCTCTCCGCATCGCTGTCAATGACGAGCTCAGTGCCCTTCAGGATGCCCTCCAGTGCGCACTGAAACTGCTGGCACCCTACGGACGCCTAGTTGTGCTATGCTACCACTCACTGGAGGACCGAATTGTCAAAGACTTCCTTCGGCAAACATCAACAAGTTCCGTGCCACTCTTCCGCATCCTTACCCCAAAGCCTTTACGGCCATCAGCAGCAGAAGTGCAACAGAACCCTCGCTGTCGGAGCGCACGGCTCCGCGCCGCTGAACGTCTACCCTCATCGCTCAACGGGTCCTCCTGAAAGCGCCCATTCCCGGAATCCCCCAGCATACTGGCGCACTCGGAAGCCATACCGCTGCAGCAAAGCAGCCGCATACGCTGAACGCTCACCGGAGTAGCAGTAGACTATCAGCTCTGCGTCCTTCGGCAACCGACCCCGGTGTTCGGGCAGCCGTGCATAGGGAGCGTGGAGTGCACCTGGGATATGCCCAGCTGCGTACTCGTCGTGATTGCGCACGTCCACCAATACGACGGAATCGGGCCGTACCGAGCTCAATTCGTCCACAGTTACGGTAGGCAGCGACTGCAGCAAGCCGTTAGCTGCTGAAAGATGGTGCGGTTCAACGTACCCCACGATCCGGTCCACCCCGACGCGCACGAGTTGTCGTATGGCCTCCAGGAGGAGAGACTCTGGAAGGATCAAGACGACTGGGGCATCTTCCGGTACGTACGATGCCACTACCGTCGGAAAGGCCCTCGTCAACGGAGCGAAGATTGATCCTTCGAGATGCCCTTCTTGGAACTCCCCCCATGACCGAGTATCAACAACCCAGACTTCCGGCAGGAGGGGACGGAGCTCCTGGAGCGTCAGTCGCCGCGGTTGTGGCAGGTTGCCAAGGATTGGTACCCCATCCCGATTGAGGCGCTTCATCCGTGCAAAGTACAGTGGTGGGTCAGGCTGCCCCTGGAGGACGAACTCAACAAACCGCGTACGATCCGTTATCTGCAAAGCCGGGTTGTAGCGGCGCTCATAGCCAATCGTTGATTGCGGGATTGCTCCCAACGTCTTGCCGCAGGCGCTACCGGCACCATGTCCAGGCCAGACTTGGACGAAGTCGGGCAGTGTCTCCAAGATGGCAAGTGAGTCAAAGAGCACCTCCGCCGACTGCCGAGCTACTCCGCGCTGTCCAACAGCGCTTTCCAAGAGGTCCGGTCGCCCAACATCCCCAACGAACAGGAAATCTCCCGTAAAGACGCCCACCGGATGGGTTGCTCCTACGCCTCGATCCGTCAGAGCAAAGCAGAGATGCTCGGGCGTGTGCCCTGGGGTGTGGAGCGCGGTAATGAGCAAGTGCCCTATACGGAAGGTATCCCCGTTCTGAAGCAGTGTTAGCCCCGTCGTCGCCCAACGGTACTGCCAGTCCGGAGTTCCTGCACCAGACAGATAGACTGCCGCTCCAGTCCGTTCTGCAAGCTCCCGGGTACCCGACAGGAAGTCAGCATGGATATGGGTCTCGGTAACAGCCGTAATACGGAATCCATGCTGTGACGCTAATTCTAAGTAGCGGTCTACATCTCGTGTTGGATCCACCACCAATGCTTCGCCTGTGGCTTCGCATCCTACGAAGTAGGAGGCCTGCGCCAGAGCCTCGTCGTAAAGCAGCCGGAAGAACATTGCGATCCCTAAGCTGTTTCACTCCACCAACGCTCGTATTCACGACGCAAGAGTTCAACCTCCTCCGGGAAGAGTTCCCTGTGGCGACGTGCCATCGCACGACGGGCCACTTCGAGGGCCTTCTCGATGGCATAGGGCTGCGGCTGGCAAGTGTCTCCCCAGCTGAAAGAGGGAACTAGCCGAGCCTCCATCCCCCCTGAGAGGATATTCGTGCAGACACCTACTACAGCCCCTGTCCGCAGGCAGGTACCTATTGCCGTCTTCGTATGGTCACCGCAGAGTGTTCCGAGGAACTGCATCCCGGTGTCACGTTCACCGACGGGCAAGCGTACCCGCACAGTGCCGTAAGTGTTCTTCAGATTAGACGTCGTCGTGCCAGCCCCAAGGTTTACCCATTCACCAACGTAGGAATGCCCGACGAACCCCTCATGTTGTTTATTGGCATAGCCGTGGAAGATACTATGGGCAACTTCCCCGCCGAGGCGGCAATGCTCTCCAACGGCGGTGCAGGCGCCGATTGTAACATGGGCACGGAGTAGAGAGTGCTGCCCGATGCTACACGGTCCAAGCAGGACTGCATGGGGCTGGCAGACGACCCCGTCTTCTATAATGACCGCCCCACCGCGTGCATCAATGACAACTCCAGGAGCAAGTTCAGCCGTAGGAGCGATGGCAACCCGTTCGGGAGCAAGAATCCAGACCCCGCGCCGTTGCCACAACTCCAGGTCCACTCCCAAAGGGAGCATGGACTCCGCTTCGGCAAACGCCTCCGGCAGTGTCGCAATGAGCTCCCATAGTGAGTGCAGCAGTGGCAGTGATTGCTCAACGTGCGGTATCCGTTGACACCACTCCGCAGTCTCTGGTAGCCACTGCCCCTTCCCCAGCCCCACTACTTCGTCTGGAAGCGTTGGAGAGTCTATCCACAACGCCGCCATCACTCCCTCAGTCAGAACGGCCCATATTTTGTGCTCTGCAGTCATGTCTCGCCATATCCCGGCAAGAGTGTGGAAGGTGCGGCGCAGCGGCAGAAGTTGTGTATTCACCACCAGAATCGGCTCTACGACCCCACCTTCGCTTACTGCTGGTGTCCTTGCCAGAAAGGAGCGGCGCCATAGTTCGCGCTCAGGCGGGACAGCTACGGCAATGCGAGCCCTCGGGAAGAGGCGCTGCCACCACTCGTAGAGTTGGAAAGGTCCCCAGCGGAGCTCCCAGAGGCAGTGCAGGCTACTGAACGGAAAAAACTCCTCCGTGGTGGTGGCCGACAGCTCTGTAAGGATTATCGTCTGAGGTGTCATCCAGTTACCACCGCTGGCACCAGTCCTTGCCGTGCCTGACGATAGCGCAACGCCGCCCGAACGAACTCTACGAACAACGGGTGGCCAGTGGGAACGCGTGACTTAAACTCTGGGTGGAACTGTACCCCGACGAACCAGCGATGATTGGCTAGTTCCACGATCTCCACGAGCCGCCCGTCCGGTGAGCTACCGCTAACGATGAGTCCATGCTCCTGGAGTGCCGGCAGGAAATCGGGATTGACTTCGTATCGGTGCCGATGCCGTTCGTAGACCAGCTCCTGCTTGTATGCCTGCCACGCTTTCGTCCCTCTACGGATAATGCACGGATAAGCTCCCAGGCGCATCGTTCCCCCTTTCTGCTTGACCTTCCGCTGTTCCGGCAGAAGGTCAATGACGTTGTAATCCGTTCGGGCGAATTCGGCCGAATGAGCTTCAGGCCAACCGCAGACGTTACGCGCAAACTCAATGATGGCACACTGCATTCCCAGACAGATACCGAAGTAGGGAATGTTATGCCGCCTAGCGTAGCCAGCAGCCGCAATCTTGCCTTCTACTCCGCGGGCTCCAAACCCAGGAGCAACCAAGACACCATCAACATCCGTCAGAGGGTTCTCCACAGTTCCATTGAACAACAGCTCCTCGGCGCTGATCCACCGGATATTGACCCGGGTGTTGCCAACGGCACCGGCATGGACGAGTGCTTCCAGGATGCTCTTGTACGAGTCCCAGTACTGGGTGTACTTCCCTACGAAGGCCACCGTAATGCTGTGGCGAGGATGCTTGATGCGTCGCACAAAGCTGTTCCACCACTCCATCCGAAGGGGCTTCCCTTGGAGGCCGAGCTTCCTCAGCACGATCGTGTCAAGCCCTCGGCGACTGAAGAGCTGCGGTACTTCGTAGATCGTCTCTACATCCAGGGCCTCAATGACGGCCTCCTCCTCTACGTTGCAGAAGAGTGCAATCTTTGAGCGGACCTCACGGCTCAACCGCTGCTCCGTACGGCAGAGGAGGATATCGGGGCGGATTCCTGCTTCCATCAACGCTTTGACCGAATGCTGGGTTGGCTTTGTCTTGACTTCTCCAGCCGAACGAATGTAGGGCACATAGGTCAAGTGGATGTTGAGCGTATTCTGTACTCCCCGCTCCAGGCAGAGCTGACGGGCAGCCTCAAGGAACGGTAACGACTCGATGTCCCCAACCGTTCCGCCGATCTCGATGAGCACGATGTCGTACTGTCCATCGAAGATGGTCATTCGGCGCTTGATCTCATCGGTGATGTGCGGGACAACCTGGACGGTTTTGCCCAAGTAGTAGCCCTTGCGCTCACGCTGGATAACCTCGTAGTAGACCTGTCCTGCTGTTGTATTGTTGAGCCGCGAGGTCGTAATGCCCATGAAGCGCTCATAGTGCCCCAAGTCAAGGTCGGTCTCAGCACCATCATCGGTGACGTAGACCTCCCCGTGCTGATAGGGATTCATCGTGCCAGGATCCACGTTGATGTAAGGATCGAACTTGAGCGCCGTTACGCTGAATCCGCGCTGTTTTAGAAGTAGTCCCAGAGATGCGGTTGCAATCCCTTTGCCTAGTGAGGAAAGCACACCACCCGTGATGAAGATGTACTTCGTGACCGGCATCGCATGTCCCCTACCTAACCACTCTTCCCCGGTACATCGCTGCTGCGAAATACACCGAGCACAGCCCAAACTTAGAGAAAAGCTCCTACACAAGGTACTCGGCTCTCATCCACTCTCCGACCTCTAGAGGGGCGTAGAGGACGGGTTTGCTGGGACTGGCATCACTATCAAGATTGAGGATCTGGAACTGGAGCAGGTACTCTCCATCTGGCAATGCGGGTGGGATGGAAAGGAGCTCTGTAATTGTCGCCTCCACCCTCGGTGCATAAGGATACTGCCAAAAAGCACGGTGTGCTCGCAACGCCCCGCCATCCTCTTCTCGGTCTATGGACGGCAAGTCGGTCAGCAAGTGTAGGATGCCGTAGCGCACCACCAATTCTGCAGCCTCGGGAGTGAAATACGGAGGATTTGTTCCTGAGAAGTCCTGCCCCTTTGGATCTATACCGACCGTTCGCACAATCAGTGCTTCCGGAGGCGGGTTCACGAGCATGGACTGGAGCTGAGCCGCTGTGATTACCCGGTCGCCATTGCTTAGAACCTGAGGCTGTACGGTCACCAACTGTGCCCAAAAGAGATAGCGGCGCAGACAGTGGTAGAGTGGGATACGCTCTGCTGTGATATGCCCGATGCACTCAGTATGAGTCGTGTGTCCATGGGGGATGAGCTGCAGACAATCGCAGTTACATGGTCCACCAGCAGCAACTGAACCTACGAAGCTCCCTTGCCGAACAGGCACAATCTGCGGCTTTTGGAACCCAAAAGCCCGAGGAACCTGTGCTCCATCGATGATCGGAAAGGCCAGCTCTATTGGGGAGCTCGGGTCTATAGCCACTCGGCGTCCAGGCAGTTCAATCCATACTCGCATCAGGAGCCCGCCTGAGGCAAACTTCGACAAAATTAGGGCCGCCAAGCTCCCCCAAGAAGCTGCCGAGTAATTTTGCAATGCTTCGCAACCCCCTGGAAGACAGCATCATGGAGCGTCTGGTCCAAGCAGTCGAGCGCATGCTGCGTGGAACTGAGTCAGTGGCTGCCCTCTGTGTCTTGGTGCTCACCCTTCTGGTCTTCGGGAACGTCTTGGCACGGTACGTCTTCAACGTGAGTGCTATGGCTCTGCAGGAGCTGCAGTGGTACTTCTACGCACTGACGTTCCTCTTAGCTATGGCACCAACGTTACGTGTTGGCGGACACGTGCGAGTAGACATCTTCTACGCCCGATTCCCCGAAGTGTGGCAACGGCGGATTGACATCCTCGGCACACTCCTCCTTCTCCTTCCCTTCACCGGAGTCGTGCTCTGGGCATCGTACGATTTCGTCGCGTACTCGTTCGCCATCCAGGAAGCTTCACCGAATCCCGGAGGACTACCAGCAGTGTACGTGTTCAAGGCTGCCATTCCGCTCAGCTTTGGGCTTTTGGCCGCGGCAGCGCTCGTGCTGGTATGGCGGAGAGCTCGGGGACAAGATCATGCAGCGGCTAGGGAGCAGAGGCTATGATTGGCATCCTGCTCTTCGCAGTGGCGTTCGTTCTGTTGATGCTCGGCTATCCAGTGGCCTTCACATTCGCTGCTGTCGCCATCGCCTTCGCAGTGCTGACCGGGCAAGTGGAGCTCTTCGCAATGCTGCCAGAGCGGATCTACGCGCTGATGACAAACTTCACCCTCATGGCCGTTCCGCTCTTCATCTTCATGGGCATGGTCCTCCAGCGTTCAGGATTAGCCGAGACGCTGCTGGAGACGATTGGAATGCTCTTTGGACGCCTGCGCGGAGGGGTAGCGATCGGGACAATCCTCGTTGGGAGCATCTTGGCCGCTTCTACTGGAATTGTGGGGGCAACGGTCGTTGCAATGAGCCTGATCGCTCTGCCAGTGATGCTGAAATACGGCTACAACCGACGCTTCGCTGCTGGCGTCATCTGCGCGGCAGGAACGCTTGGGCAGATTATCCCTCCCTCTATTGTGCTCATCGTGCTGGGAGAGGTCCTTCAGGTTCCCGTGGGAGACCTCTTCCGAGCAGCATTCATGCCAGGCATAGCACTGGCCCTACTCTACGTCGTCTGGACTATAGCAGTAGGCCTCTTGCGACCTCAGTGGCTTCCTCCTCTCCCCTTAGAGCACCAGCTGTCGTGGCAGAGGATTGTCTGGGCCGTAGCGCCGCCAGTGTTCCTCATCGTCCTCGTGCTGGGCTCCATCTTCGCCGGGATAGCTACCCCGACAGAATCGGCTGCCGTTGGGGCAATTGGCAGCGTTGGTCTATCCCTACTACACCGGCGCTTTTCCTGGCAACTACTCTGGGAAGCAGCTCGCGAGACGGCCCGTATCTCTGCGATGGTCTTCACAATCCTCATTGGCGCTACAGCATTCTCTATGGCCTTCTCTTACGCCGGTGGGGAGCAGGCCGTCCACGACTTTTTTGAAGGACTCCCGGGTGGCCCAACGGGTATGCTTGTAGTCGCGATGCTGCTTATCTTCTTACTCGGCTTCTTCCTGGACTTCGTCGAGATCAGCTACATCGCTGTCCCAATTATTGCCCCTGTCCTTGTCCGTGCCGGGTTTGATCCGCTGTGGCTCGGAGTCGTAATCGCGATGAACCTGCAGACCTCGTTCCTGACACCACCGTTCGGGTTCAGCCTCTTCTATCTGAAGGGAGCTGCTCCATCCATGGAGACGTTGGACATCTACCGGGGAGTGATCCCCTTCATCTCCCTGCAGGTACTTATGGTCTGCGCCTTGGTGCTGGCTCCTGAGCTCTTCGGGCTTCAGCGAATGTTGAGGTAGTAGTGCTCCGAAATAGCTGTCCACCGACGAGCATCCTCCAGGAAGCGCTGTTGACTCTCCCACACTTCCCGGAAGAGAGGATCTCGAGCCGCATACTCCTCAAGGAGTAGCCGTGTCTGCCGCTTCAGCTCTGCGATGACTTCTGGGGGGAACTGCATGATTTTGACCTTCGGATACTTGGTATGGAGCTCCTTCAACGCCTCCACGTTACGAGCGAAGAACTCGCTAGTTACATCCAGAGCAGTCTCCTTCATCGCCGTCACCAGCATCGCCTGGAACTCCTCGGGAAGCTCCTCAAATCGGCGCTTGTTGACGAGGTACTGAAGTTCTGCTGCCGGCTCGTGCCAGCCTAAGTAGTAGTACTCCGCGATCTGCTGGAAGCCCATCGTCAGGTCTATTGCTGGGCTCACCCACTCCAGGGCATCAATGACACGTTTCTCCAGCGCCGTGTAGAGTTCACCTGCCGGCAGAGTAATAGGCTCAGCCCCCAAACGGGCCAACACTTCGCCTCCAAGGCCAGGGATACGAATCTTCAGCCCTCGGAAATCCTGCACAGAGCGAATCTCCTTCCGGAACCAGCCACCCATCTGCATCCCCGTATTTCCGCCGGGGAAAGAGAGCAATCCATGCCTACCGAACACTCGCTGCATGAGCTCCATCCCACGGTCGTAGAAGAGCCATGCGTACTGCTCTAGAACGTTCATCCCGAAGGGAACGGTCGTGAAGAGCGACATCACTGCCTCCTTGCCCTTCCAGTAGTAGGCTGCCGTATGTGCCATATCGTACGTTCCGTTGCGGACCATGTCGAAGACACCAAACGGCGCTTTGTGCTTGCCGGCAGAATCGACCTCAAGCACGAACCGTCCTCCCGACATCTTCGCCAGCAACTCGGCCAGGCGTCGAGGACCATGCTCGAAGACCGGAAAGTTGGGAGGCCACGAGGTTGCTAGGCGCCAGCGAACCTGCGTCTGTGGTCCCACCAAGGTGGTAGAGTGTGCTGGCACCTTCCGCTGACAGGCCCAGCCAAGCAGGGCAACGCTACCAACAACGCCGTACTTTAGGATTTTACGTCGTTCCATGACCCATTGCAGCTACACTACCGAACGTGAAATTACGCAACTTGCCCTACCAGTCTTCAGTCCTCTACACGCGGCATTCCAACGGGCAATCAGAGTTTCCGAAAAAGCCGTATCTTTGTTCGCACTCGTATCGTACTCCTCACAGCACTGGAGGAAAAGGCCATGGCGCGTTATGGACTCACACTCCTGCTCGGGCTCAGTCTCTGGAGTAGCCTATTGGCTCAGCAGCCCCCGAAGCGGTACGTGCTCATAGAGGAGTTCACCAGTGCAACATGCCCCCCGTGCGTCCAAGCATCGGAGAAGCTCAACGCTATGGTCCGCGTAGACCGGGGGCTAATTTCTATCCGCTACCACATGAATTGGCCAGCTCCTGGCGATCCCTTCAACGTGGCGAACCCAACGGAGAACCAGGCACGCCGGCAGTACTACGGAGTCAATAGTATCCCCTTCGCCGCCGTTATGGGGACATGGACAGGACACCCTGTTACCAGCGCCTTTGACGATGCCGTCCGGCAGCAACAGAGTCGACCCGTACGACTCCAGATTACGGTTATAGAGTCCCGCCAGAATGCCCCTAACATCAGCGTTACTGTACGCATCCGGAATGTCGGTTCTCAATCGTTGTCGCTGAGCGGGCACGTACTGCACACAGCGGTCGTCAACCGTCGGG
Source organism: Candidatus Kapaibacterium sp. (assembly GCA_025059875.1). NCBI lineage: Bacteria > Pseudomonadati > Bacteroidota > Eximiradiia > Eximiradiales > Kapaibacteriaceae (SeqCode) > Kapaibacterium (SeqCode) > Kapaibacterium sp. (SeqCode). Next base: position 502,955 of record JANXCT010000001.1, on the reverse strand, counting down.
TAGACCTCCCTGACCTTCCACAGCGCCTCCAGAACTCAAACGGCGAAACGGTCTTCTACGATGCCATGATGAAGATGCTACCGAGCGCGAGCGGGACAGCCCTGTCAGGTTCCATTGCTCCGGGGCAGGAACAGAGCTTTGGTCCGTTTGTCTACCAATTGGGCACTGGGGAGCTGTGGCCTCCAGGCCAGGACTACGTCATCGCGTTCGTCCAGAACAGCTCTACAAGGGAGATAATCGACGCCGGGACCAACTTAGAGGAGAAGCTCGCATACGTCACAGTCCAGCTCACGGCTCCAACCCCGCAGTTCTCATACATACCACGCAGCACAACCGTTACGCGGACGGTAACTCTGCGGAACACAAGCTCTCAAGCTTACAGTTTCCGTCTCGTGGCTGACCCAAACCGCAGTGTAGTCTTGCAGAACTTAGGCTGGAGCGCAACGATCTCCCCAGACTCTGTCTACTTAGCTCCTGGAGCATCTCAGCAATTCACCCTACGGATTACCTCCCCGAGCGATGCAGGATATGTACGGCTGGAGTTGAAGCCTAAGCTACTCACTCGGACCGGTGGAGCGATTCTAGAGCTCCAGGATACGAGCGTTGTCGTAGGCCTGCTTTCGGAAAACTCCCAGTACATACTCTACTACGGCATCACGCCCTGGTTTGTTACTGCCTACCTCAACATCGCTTCCCAAATCCCTGCGCTCCGAGGGGATGTAGCCTTCTTGCCGCTTCTTCCGGAAGAGATGGCAGCCTTCCCAGTGCAAAGTTTTCGGCTTGCAGTCTTCCCGATGGGGGACTACCCCCTCCATACTCCAGGCGGTGAGTTAGACCACATCTTCAACGCTATCCGACAAGCCCTCAATGCTGGCACACGGGTGTGGCTGATCTCCCAGGCAGGGATGTATTGGGCCTTCGATCCCCAATCTCAGTACCGCACCTCCGCAGCTCGGAGCTTCTACACCAACGACCTGGGTCTCCAGTATACTCGGCTCCAGCAGCGCTTCAGCGGCAACACCCTCGTCTCATTCCCCATCGCGGGGGTAGCGAACGATCCAATCGGGAATGGCTTCTCTGCAACCGCGAACACTAGCGTCAACGCAGGCTATAATCTCTACACGGACATCTTCAGTCTCCGCTCGGGCAGCGCTTCGCAGCCTGTCTTCTACTACGACAACACGCCGAGCTCTCTTGGGGGAGTGCGGAGAGAGCTCAGCAATGGGAATCGAATTGTCTACACGAGTTTTGGCCCTGAAGCCATCGCCAGCGCTAGCTTACGGCAAGACTTGTGGAACCGGGTTGTGACCTGGCTCCTGGGCGGCGGTGGACAGCAATCTCAGCCCCGCATTGCCCTGAGCACATACTCACTGCGGTTTGACTCAGTAGAGATCAACACGACGCGCTCGCTGACGCTAAGCATCAGCAACTCAGGTAACGCGGAGCTACGCATCACACAGATCCAGCTTAGTGGAGCGGATGCTAATGCCTTCAATGTCCCAGAAGCTGACCTCGTGCCGATTGTTCTGAACCCTAGCGAGGAGACGACACTTGAAATCCAGTTCCGTCCAACTCGAACGGGCTCCCACACAGCACAGCTTACCATCACCTGCAACGATCCTACGGAGCCACAAGCTATTGTGCTCTTGTCAGGGGTCGGGCGTCAGGCTACAAGCGTTGCTGAGGTCCTACCACAAGCACTGCATATCAGCCCAATCCCTGCTACAGGGGTCGTGCGAGTACGCATACCTTCCAACCTAACCTACCCTGCAGAGGTAGAGCTCCGCGACCTTCAGGGCCGAGTTCAGATACGGCGCTCAGTTGGAGCTGAGGTAGGTGAACTCGTACTACCAGTCTATTCGTTAGCTGCCGGGACATACACCCTGACTGTACGGAGCGGTTCCCAGCTCTTCCGGTCTCCCGTGCTCATTGTTCGGTAGCGCTAGCGGTATCGGCGCAGATCAGGAAATCCCTTCCCTGCGGCGGACCTTTCAGGAGAGCTCACGACGAGCCCTCCGGCTTCACGGCCGGCAACGGGAGGTCAGGGAAATCCTCGGGGAAGTCACGGTAGAGCTGTAGCAGTGCGTCCCGCAACTCAGCGGCGCGCTCAAAGTCCAGCTCCAGCGCAGCACGCCGCATCTCTGCCTGGAGTTCCTGCGCCAGTTGTCGCCGCTGCTCGGCAGTCATGTAAGCGATGAGTGGATCGGCTACCACTGGAGCTGTACAGTGGGCAGTAGCAGGAAGGCTCCGCCACCGCCGCTGTTGAATGTCCGCAATAGCCGTCGTCTGGAGAATCTCCTCCAGGCTCTTGTAGACCGTACGTGGGTTGATGCCGTGCTGACGGTTGTACTCTATCTGGAGCGCCCGGCGACGGTTCGCTTCGGAGATCACCTTCTGAATCGCTTCCGTAATCTGGTCAGCGTAGAGGATGACCAGACCCTCCGCATTCCGCGCTGTGCGCCCAGCGATCTGCAGGAGCGAGCGGTAGCTGCGGAGGAACCCTTCTTTGTCAGCATCGAGGATCGCGACGAGCGAGACTTCCGGCAGATCTAACCCCTCGCGAAGCAGATTGACGCCAACCAGTACATCGTAGCGACCAAGGCGGAAATCTCGGAGGATCTCCACCCGCTCCACCGCATCAATATCAGCATGGAGGTAGGCCACGCGGATCCCAAAGGCGCTTAAGTACTCTGCAAGGTCCTCGGCCATACGCTTTGTCAGCGTTGTAACCAAGACCCGTTGCTTCCGCTCTATTCGCCGGCGGATTTCTCCTAGCAGGTCGTCTATCTGGTGGCGAGTAGGACGCACCTGAATCTCCGGATCCAGAAGCCCTGTTGGGCGGATGATCTGTTCAACGACCATTCCCTGGCTCTTCTCCAACTCGTACTCCCCTGGCGTCGCGCTTACGTAGATGACCTGATTGACGAGCTCCTCAAACTCCTCAAAGCGCAGAGGACGGTTGTCCAGTGCTGAAGGTAAGCGAAAGCCATACTCAACGAGGGTTTGCTTCCGTGAGCGGTCCCCGTTGTACATTCCCCGCAACTGAGGGATGGTGATATGGCTTTCGTCAATGATGAGCAAGTAATCGCGCGGGAAGTAGTCTAGCAAGCACCATGGGCGCTCTCCTGGTTGGCGACCAGAGAGATGGCGCGAGTAGTTCTCAATGCCCGGGCAATAGCCAATCTCCTGGAGCATTTCTAGGTCGAAGAGCGTACGCTGTTCCAACCGCCGGGCTTCCAATTCCTTCCCTTGAGCACGGAGTTCGCGCAATCGCTCGGCCAGCTCTTGTCGGATGGAGACAATCGCGCGCTCTAGCTGAGTTCTTGTTGTAATGAAGAGCTTTGCAGGATAGAGAGTCACAGCCTCTACTTCTTCTAGCACAGCACCGCCGACACGGTCTATCCATGCTAAGCGGTCGATCACATCCCCGAAGAGCTCAATCCGAAGGGCGTTCGTGTGCTCGTACCCAGGAACAACGTCAATGACATCCCCGCGGACACGAAAGGTACCACGCGTCAGCTCCTCGTCATTGCGGGTGTAGTAGATATCGACCAACCTTGACAAGAGCTGACGCCGTCCCATCCGCATCCCCACTCGGAGGGGCAGCAATGTTGCTTGGAAATCTTCAGGCTTTCCGATGCTGTAGATGCAGCTCACGGAAGCAACTACGATGACATCCCGACGCCCCTCCAAGAGGGCGCTCGTCGCACGCAACCGTAGCCGGTCTATCTCCTCGTTGATGGCAACCTCCTTCTCGATGTAGGTGTCCGTCGCTGGCACGTAAGCCTCCGGCTGGTAGTAGTCGTAGTACGAGATGAAGAACTCCACAGCATTGTGAGGGAAGAACTGGCGAAACTCGCCATAGAGCTGGGCTGCTAGGGTCTTGTTCGGCGAAATGACCAAGGTCGGCTTCTGGATTTCGGCAATGACGTTAGAGATGGTGAAGGTCTTCCCCGATCCAGTTACACCGAGCAGTACCTGGTGCTTCACACCACGTCGTAGATTTTCCACGAGTTGGGCAATTGCTTTGGGCTGGTCTCCAGCAGGCTTGTATGGTGCAACGAGCTGGAATCCACTTCTCGCCATTCGACGTCGGCAAGGCCTTTCAGGCATAAGGAGCTAAAACTAACGAAATCGGCAGGATTTACGTCACGTATGCTGTACTATCAGCTACGACACGGCGCCATGTGGGGAGAGATGCTCCTACGGACGAAGCTGTCCGCGTTTCGTTACTCTTACCCAAAACAGGCAATTGCCCGCTTCCCTGCAGATCCACGCGACAGTGCCCGCTTGCTGGTTGTCCATCGTGATTCTGGAGAGCTGGAGCACCGGGCCTTCCGCGACATCATTGACTACTTCCACAAGGGTGATTGCCTAGTTGTCAACGACACATGGGTTTACCCGGCCCGTCTCATCGGGAAGAAAGAGCGGACATATGCTCCAATTGAGGTCATTTTGGCCCGCAAATTGAGCCCCGAGGCGAATATCTGGGAAGTGCTCGTGGAACCCGCTCGAAAGGTGCGGATCGGCAACAAAATCTACTTTGACAACAACCGCTTCTACGCCGAGATCATAGACAACACGACCTCGCGCGGGCGTATTGTCCGATTTAGCTACACCGGCGACCTGTACAAGGTCATGGAACGGTTGGGGAGCGTTATCCTCCCCGACTACATTCAGCGACAGCCAGAGGAAAGCGACAAAGAGTGGTACCAGACCGTCTTCGCCAATCCAGAGCGCATCGGGTCCTTAGCTCCTCCGACGGCAGGCCTTCACTTCACGCGAGAGTTGGTGCAACAACTGACTCAACGCGGAGTCCGCATTGTCCCGATCACCCTCCACATCGGGCTGGGAGCTTTTGAAACCATCGAGGTGGAGGACCTCAGCAAGCACACGATGAGCTCGGAATACTTCGAGGTCAGTCCACAAGCAGCAGAGGTCATCAACCGGGCATTACAGAACCGGAAACGTGTCTGTGCTGTCGGCTGCAGTGTTGCACGTGCTTTGGAGTCCAGTGCGTTGACCACGGGCGTCATCAAGCCCACTCGGGGATGGACCGACCGCTTTATCTACCCACCGTACGAGTTCCGGATTGTACAGAGCATAATCACCAACTTCCACCCACCGACCTCGCCATCGCTACTGGTCGGGGCAGCACTCGCAGGACCTGAGCTCATCATGAAGGCATACCGAACAGCAGTAAAGGAGAACTATCGCCTATTCGCATACGGTGACGCGATGCTCATTCTCTGAGGGGTTGGATGCGCCTGATAGCATCGTGGCTGCTCAACACTGCCGTCATCGGTCTCGTAGCCGCTGCACTGCCAGGAATCAGTATCGCCAACGTATGGTCGGCACTGCTGACAGTGCCCGTGTTAGGACTCATCAACGCTGTAGTGCGCCCCTTGCTGGTCCTGCTGATGCTCCCTGCTGTAGTGCTCACGTTCGGGCTCTTCCTCTTCGTTCTGAATGCCGTCGGGCTATGGCTGGCAGCAGCAATTGTGCCAGGCTTTCGGATCGATGGCTTCGGAAGCGCCTTGCGCGGCTCGGTCCTCATCTCTATTCTTTCTGCCCTGGGACGTTGGCTACTGCGCTTATAAGCTGCGATGTGGTGTACTCTTACGCTCCTTCTGGTGGCGAGCTCTTCCTTAGACGCCCAGCCGATCTCTGCCCAGCTCTCCGAACGGTACCTCACGATCTACCAGAACGGTATGGCCTTTGCGCGCGAGCGATGGACTGCCCGCCTCACCGCCGGACAAACCTTGGTTGCCTTTCCCGGTATTCCCTTAGCTAATCCCACGAGTGTAGAGGTCCAAGAGCCAGAGCGAATGAGGATAGTATGGCACTCCGTTGCTCAGCCCCCTTCGTCGGGGGAGGAAGCCTTGAAGCGGCTCCAGGGTCGCTCCTTGCGATTCATCAGCCCAGAGAAGGAGCAAGTCATCACCGGCACGCTGGTGAAAGTACTCCCTAACCATGCCCTCGTCCGCACGCCAGCCGGACTCCTTCTGCTCCCTTCACCGAACGAATTCCGAATCCTGGTCGAGGAAGAGGTGCCAGAGCTCACGACTCCTATCTCACTGACGGCGCTGGTAGAGACCGATCGCGCCGGCGAGGTCCCGCTAACGGTTGCCTACCTTACGGATGCGCTTCGCTGGCAAGCTGTTTACACTCTCTACGTGCCTCCCCGCGGAACCTCATTGCGGCTGTGCGGCTTTGCGCATGTGGAGAACTCGTCTGAGAGGGACTACGACTCTGCTTACGTCAGCCTTGTTGCCGGCTACGTTCCACAGATGAGCGCTATCCCAGGGCCATTCCAACGGGCTCAGCTCGGTGAAGCCTTGCTCGCTAAAAGTCCTCGCGAGCCCTCGCCGACCGAGATGCGTGGCGTCTACCGCTACACCTTGCCCCGCGTCCTTTCCTTGCCCGCCAACAGCTCCATACAGGTTCCACTGCTACCCTGTACCGACAGCCGCAGCCAGTGGCTCCACATCGTCGAAGCCTTTGCCGATGGGAGTGGGTCCCTTCCCGTGCTCCGCCTACTCCGCATTGCCAACACATCTCAGAATGGGCTTGGACAGCCATTGCCCAAAGGCATCGCTAGAGTGTTCGTCTCGTCAGGAGACACCCTGGAGCTCCTCGGGATTGTACCGTTCCCAGAGACCCCCACTGGAGACACAGCAACCATAGAGCTCGGACCGACCTTTGAGCTGAAAGCCCGACAGCAGACAGTAGAGCGCCGAGAGCTCGGCAGTGATCTCGTGGAGGAGAGCTACGCGCTAACACTCCTCAACGGCGGGCAGGAACCGGCTACCGTAGAGATCCGATTCCGCCTCCGCTGGGATCAGCAGAACTGGCGCGTAACGAGTGCAACCCATCCGCACTGGCGCATTGATGCCACTACCGTGGGATTCCGTCTAACCGTGCCTGCAGGTGCAGAGAGCTCTCTGCGGTTCACACTCCTGAGCCAGCGCCCACCGCGGTAGCCCCCACGCTACTGGTCAATCCTTAGCCACCAGCGCCTCTTCGATGGTAAGGTAGCCTTGCCGACTGATGGAGGCCGCCACTCCAAATGGCAGGGCCCAGCGTTCACGGATATGGCCATACGGTAACCCAGAGAAGCAGGGAAGCCCTATCCGTCCAGCGAAATCCCGAAGCAAGGACTCCAGCGAAGGCTGGGGTAACCGCTGCTCCGCAGAAGCAGGGAGCGAAAAGTCGCCGAAGACAACCGCTGCTGCTTCCCGCAGGCCTGCAAGGAGGAGCTGCGTAACCATCCGGTCCAGCCGATAGGCAGCTTCCCCAGTATCCTCAAGTACCACGATAGCACCAGCCAGCTTGGGAAAGAACGGGGTCCCACAGAGAGCACTCCACAAGGAGAGCGTACCGCTCAAGAGAACCCCCTTAACTCCTTTCGATGGCAAAGGGGAGAGCGGCTGCATAAGCTCTGGGATCTCCCCCGGTGGATGGGGAGAAGTCAGAAGCTGCCAAAACCATGCTTCTCGATCGGGAGGCAGCAGCTCAGCGCCCGGCGGGAGCGTCGAGAGGGATACCAAGTGGATCCGCTGCCACAGGGCTATTTGCAGTGCAGTAATGTCGGAGAAGCCAACCAGTATCTTCGGATGGCGAGCAATGAGGCGGTAGTCCAATTGTGCCAACAGGCGCATGCTCCCATAGCCGCCCCGCAGGCAGAAAATGGCAGCAATCCGTGGGTTGGAGAAGAAGCGATGGAGCTCAGCAACACGCTGTGCATCCGTCCCGGCCAAGTAGCCCAAGTACGTGCTCTGGATGTGGGCAGAGATCTCCACACGGTAGCCCAACCGCTCTAGATACCGCACGACGCTCTCTATCGTAGTCGCCTCTACTGGAGAGGCTGGTGCTACAAGCCCGATTACGTCCCCTCGTCGTAAGGGGCGACCCTTCCGGACCTGTTCTGTTCGCATGCCATAGCCCTACAGAGTCACCTGCACCTGCGCTGTCACTATGTTCCACCAGGGACGTCCTGGAGGTTGTGTGCCCGCAACCGAGAGCGACCATACCGTAGCGCCGGTTTCGTAGCTGAGCTCGCCCTGGAGCCACCAGCCAGCGAATAACCCGCCGAGCAAGGCTTCCGTAGGCATACCCTTGGGGACAAGCCAGCCATAGCGGACCGTCATCTGGGAGAGAAACTGCTCTAAAGGCCGACCACCAACAGTCAAAGCCCAGCCCACATTCGTTACTGTAAGGCGGCCGCCGGCATTCAGCATCCTCCCTCGAAAGAGGCTCAAGCGTGGTGTCACCAACATCTCTGCACGAGGGCTCCAAGGCAACCCCACCCAACACTGGAGCCCAGTTACCTCTCCCCGATGTCCCCATGCAGTCCAGCGCCTCTCCCATATCGGACCGAGCCCCCCTCCGAGCCGCAGGACAGAGAAGAGGACATGCTCTAGGCTCCCTTCTACTGCAGCGCGATACGATTGCTCCCACGCACTTCCGGTCCAGAAGGCAGTACCCAGCCATTCGCCGCTCACTTCCCATTGCCAGGGGTAGGCACTGCGACGGTACCGATGGGAGAGATTCCACTGCGTCGTGGCCACTCCAGCCCCCGTTGCTCGAGTCGGTGCGAGATAGTGCCACCATGCCGAAGGATACCGTCTCTGCAGGAAGCTGAGCCGAGTCTCTACTTCCACATGCCTTTTGTCGGCATCGGATGCTGCAAACCTATACGCACCCTCAGCACGTATGACTGTGCCGGCAGCACCTCCGAAGTGCGTCGGAATCATCACGTAGTCTCCTCCGAAAGGCACCTGCTCAAACTCGGAGGCGTCTGGGAAGCTGTTTCCATTGAGGTCCCCCCGATGTCGAAAAGCCCCATGGCCAGGCAGAACCCGCAGGAAGTTCGGTAGTACGGCACCCAATGCCTCCGTTCCCGTCTCGTAACGCCACTGCAGCGACTTTGTACCAGAAGGGCTCCAGCTCCCCTGCCACTGCAACCATAGGAACTGCCGTGCTACAGCTGTGTCTCGGAGGATGTTCCATCCAATTTGGAGCTGCATCCTTCCAGACGGAGTCTGCCATAGGAGCCACGATGCTGGATACCAACCGCCAGCGTATCCTGGCTGCCACCGGTGATGCCAAAACAGCCGGACTCCTGCAGAGACGGCTGGAGCGATCGGCCATTCCACCTGAGTTGTTCCCTCGACACGCCGATGGAGAGGATAGCGGTCAATGTAGCCCCGGAGCTCCGCCGACCACTGCCACCGATGGCCTACAATGACCGCTGAAGAGTGGAGGCTGTGCCAGGGAAACTTCACCCCTGGCGCAACATCCCTATGCCCGCCACTATAGCCAAGCACCATCCGCAGACTATCGGCAGAGCCCGGACGAATCGTTACCACCCCGCCCCACCGTAAGGCTGAGAGTGGCTCCCGACAGAGCCACCCTGCGAGTACTTCCACCTGCGCCCACCCAGATTGAGCCCGGAAGCGCTGCTGGAGGACTGCCCTCCGTCCCATCGCCTGTAGGCCCACCGGCATTTTCCACTCCCACCCCGTTAGGGCCTCCTCTGAAGGCGGAGCTGCCTCCATGAATGTCGGAGAGCTCAACCTGGCACTCCCTTCCCACATGAGCCAAGCCGTTGCTGTATCAGCAGCAGAGCTGTACCGAGCTGTAGCAGTCAAGGCAGCACCACGGAGAACATCTGCTTGCAATAGATACGGCTGTAGGTGGCTCTGCCGCCACTCCACCTCCGAGGCGTAGCCAGGGGTTGGTTCCCATCGCCACCGGAGGGTCCACATTTGGTGCTGCGACGGCAGTGGGAAGAGCTTTACCGGGGCATACCGCCCCCGGCGGAGTCCAACGTATCGGTATACACCAGGAGCCACAGGCTCATAATCCCCCTCCCCATCGCCTACGAAGCTGAAGGTGACCATATAGAGCGCATCCGGAGCCCCTGGGGCATACTCCCACACAGCTTGCGTAATTCCATTGACCACGGTATCCCGCCGGCGGTACCATCCCCGCCCTCGCCCGCTAATGCTATCTGCCCCAACCCAATCTGCTCCGTCAGTAATTCCATAGCTGCCTCCCTGCTGTACGATGACCCGAGCTACGCCCGGCCTATTTTCCAAGGGGCGCTGTAGGCGGTGAGCATACTCCAGCCCAAACCTATGCCCACTCCAAATGGGACTGGAGAGCGCAACACCAGCTACGGTCTGGGTTCGACCATCCTCCAGCACGCTGAACTCCACCACAATCTGGGAGGCAGAGCTCACCGGACGTCTGGGACGGAACGTCAGCTCCGCGCGCCAGTAGTCAATGACGTAGTCCTTGTCCTCCCCTCGCTCCTGCAGAACACCATCAACCCACACCCGCTCACTCCCCGGTACAATCGGCAGTAGCACGCCTGTCTGGGGCGGGCGCAGCAGGTAAGGGCCTGCTACGCCATCTATGGCTGTCACCCTAACGGTCACAGGGACGGAACGAGCTGCTCCCAGGAGTGCTTTAGCCTCCCAGCCGCTGACATGCGCTGCAGCCTTCACTCCGTGAAGGTACGTCGGCCCCCAGCCCCGTTCAGAGGGTGACTGCAGCATAAGCTCGCCAATCTCCGCACGGAAAGCAGCTGTCTGGACGTGGAGAGAGAGCTGCTCAGCCTCCTGCAGCGCAATGCTGGAGCCAGTTGCACTCCAAGGCAGATGATCCGTCACTATGCGCCCGCCTACCTCTGCGCTGCTCCCCACCTCAGCCCCGAAGCTCAAGTCCAGCCCCGAGTATATCGAGAGGCCAGAGCCCGACTGAAGAACCAAGCCGCGCACGAGCCGACCTCGTGACCGGAGCTCCTTCGGAGCAGTCTCCGCCACCTCTGAGGCGTTAGCAGTGACTTCCTGCTGCTGCGGCCGAAGCGGTTCCCTAGGAACCCCTCCATACGGCGAAACGTACAGCGGAACATACTGTGCATGGACCCACAGGTGAAGCGTATCTCGGTACCGAAAGAGCCGGCGGAAATGTGATGACAGGCGTATGCATCCCCGGCGGGCATCTAGCTCATAGTCCAACGGCGTCTGGAGGCTGTAGACCGAATCCAGCACTATGGTGAGCGACTGTATGAAGGGAACCCCCAGGCATACAAGGCTATCGGTGGCCGTCACTACCAGTGTCTGCGAAAGTTCTGGCAGTTGAGTTGCAAAGAGGCTACAGCAGAGGGCAGGGAGGGCCCAGCATCTGCACCAATGCCACATCTCCTGCCCACTATCAGCTATGACCGCGTCTGGAGGCGGAAGCTCTGGACGACACGCTCAAAGACGGGCCGGTAGACCGACTCTTCTGGCTTATACCACGTGATGACAACCCGGTAGAGCCTCTTGTCTGCCAGCACGAAGTAGGCCCGCCCTTGCACTTGGGCCGCCGCTGCGTACTCCAAGTAGTATGCCTCCTGCCCAGAGAGGCGTACTGGGACTGCCTCCGCGGCACGATAGCGGGGGCGGTTCTCCTCCACGATCTTCCGCAGGTCACGCTGCTGCGAAGCGTCGAAGACGTCCACCTGGATGATGCAGTCGTTACGGTCACCAACGAAGCGAACCGAGAACAGCGATGCCGGCACGCTGGTCCGCTCGGCGCGGAAGTTCTCCGGGACTTGAATCGTGAAGCCCTGCCCAACGTAGTTGCGGAGCGTCTGTGACGGTGGGGAAGGCTGCGCTGGTGTAGCCGTTGTAGGCTGTGCTGGTGCAGGCTGCCTTGCTAACGTCAGGGTCGCCAGAACAGAATCGAAGAGTGTTCGGTAGGCTGGGAATGTCCCTCCGAAGGCAGCACACTCTACTACAGTGGCAACCTGTCCATCAGCTGAAGCGATGTAGAGTTCGCCCTCCACTTCCCCATCCCGCAGCGGGAAGCGATACCGCAGCTTGCGCCCCGCTGCACCACCAACAGTGACGGTCTCTGGAGGGCTATAGACCTCGTCGCTGAAGATCTTGCGCTCCAGCAGTATGCTGTCGATGCTCTTGCCCTGCAGCAGTAGGACAGTCACCTCGATCTTCGCTGCCTTTGGCCCTTCAGCATCCCAACGCACGAATCGCTCTAGCGCAGCCTCGGAGGAGAGCACCAAGAAGCTCTCCCCGGCAACCGACCGCACATGCCAATTGGCTGGGTAGAGCACCTCAAAGCCTACGACGGGGTCTTTGTACCGCTGGAGCTCCCCTATCGGGGCAGGCCGAGGAGCCTGTTGGCAAGCCAAAAGGAGGGCGATGCCTACAAGGCTATACCGTCGCAGATCCCAGCGCATCTGTAGTCTCCGCCAAAGTAGCACCATGCACGTCGGCCGCGAAAATACAGAAAAAGCCCCCCGGGCAGCAACCTGCCCTATCCCTATGCCCCTCGAGGTAGGCAGAGCATTCCACCCGAACGCACCAGGAGCCCGTCGCGGACTAGCCCTTGGACCACATGACGCACCCACAGTCGTTGCTGCGCCGTCGGAATCTGCCCGAAGAGCATCTGAGCAACCTGCCGCAAGCTTGCCTTCCCTTGTGTGGCCACAATCCGCAGGACTCGTCCTCGCCACAACCGCCTGGGGATTCCTTCGAAGCTGGGCTCTTCCACTCTCTTCGCTGGCACACTAGGCACAGGATTCCGCGCATACTGGCACCACTGCTGTAGCGGACACTCCCCACAGCGCGGGGAACGAGGGCGACAGAGGAGGGCACCGATGTCCATCAAGGCTTGATGCCACTCTGCGGACTTGCCCCTGGGAATGAGTCGGCGAGCATGCTCTACCACCTGCTGCGGAAGTTCCTCCCCAACGAGACGCTGGAGGACCCGCCGGACGTTCGTGTCCACCACTGGCAGGTCTTGCCGCCCAAACGCAAAGGTGGCCACAGCCGCGGCGGTGTACGGACCAATGCCCGGCAAACGCTGAAGGAGACTCGGCTCCTGAGGGAGTTGTCCCCCGTAGTGGCTGACCACAGTTCGGGCACACTCCCAGAGCCGACGCGCCCGAAGATTGTACCCCAACCCCTGCCAGCACTGCAGGACCTCTGCTAGCGACGCTGCTGCCAGGCTCTGAAAGCTCGGGAAGCGCTCCAAAAACCTCTCGAGTGCTCGCTCGACTCTCCCAGCCTGGGTCTGCTGCAACATCACCTCACGAACCAGTACCGCGTAGGGCTCCGGAGGAAAGGAGCGCCACGTCAGCGGACGCTGGTGCCGTGCGTACCATTCCAGCACTGCCCGCTGAAGGCGACGTACGGGGAGCACTGCTGACGGTGCAGTCTCAGAACGCCTCCCCGAGGCCATACTGCGCCAACTTGCGGTAGAGCGTGCGCTCGCTAATCCCCAGCACACGAGCCGCTAAGCGACGGTTCCCCCCGAATCGCTTCAGAGCAGCGATAATGAGCCGCCGCTCGATGTCCTCTAGCCGGAAGTCAGCCTCGTTCCGCAGCCGGATGACGGCATCGTCGGTATCGTCCTGATACCGCAGCCTCCCCAGCACTTCTTGGAGCTCTTGCAAGAGCGAGCCCACTGCTTGTAATCCCCGTCGAAGGTCCCCCAGCTCGCTGCGGATATCCAGCAGGACCCGGTAGAGTAACCCGATGTCGAATGCGGCCGGTACACTCCTCGCCTCCTGCGAGCGACCTGCTACAACGATCGCCCGTTCTGCTGGAACGGGCTCGTACACAGCAAGGGGCTGCTCCACCGGGGCCATCTGCTGTAGGTAGCGCTGCACAAGCTCTGGCGTCAAGTATGCCCCCCGCTCCAACGTTATGACGGTCTCCACCAGGTTGCGGAGCTCCCGAACGTTCCCAGGCCACGGCTGCTGTTGGAGGAGCTCTAGAGCCTGCGGGTCGATCCCCTCAAACTCTATGCCCAGTCGCTCGCACGTCTTCGCTGCGAAGTACTCCACAAGCAGCGGGATATCCTCTGGCCGCTCTCGCAGTGGCGGCAGGTGGATGCGGACTGTATTGAGCCGGTAGTACAGGTCGCGGCGGAAGCTCCCTTCGCGGACGGCCGATTCCAGATCGCGGTTCGTTGCTGCAATGAGCCGGATGTCTACGCGGCGAACCTCGGAGGACCCCAGTGGGGAGAACTCACCAGTCTCTAAGACCCGCAGCAGCTTTGCCTGCAGCGCCAGCGGCATCTCGCCGATCTCGTCCAAGAAGAGAGTCCCGCGGTCGGCGACCTCCAAGAACCCCTGTCGGTCGCTAGTGGCGCCAGTGAAAGCTCCGCGGACATGCCCAAAGAGCTCCGACTCCAAGAGCGTCTCAGGGATCGCTGCGCAGTTGATGCTGACGAACGCTGAGCGGCGCCGTGGGCTGAGGCCGTGGATAGCTCGGGCGAAGAGCTCTTTCCCCGTGCCAGTCTCGCCTGTCAGCAGCACAGTGAGATCCGTCGATGCAACCTGCAGTAGGAGGCGCAGTGCCTGCCGCAGCGCGGCCGATTGCCCAACGATACCGTAGCGCCACTGCAGAAGCTGGAACTGTGCCTCCTCCTCTGCGCCCTTGGTCAGTTGGACTGGCGACGGCGCCATTCTTCCCATCCGCCTTCGTAGATGTAGAGCTGCCGAAAGCCTAAGTTCCGCAGTTGCTCTGCTAAGTGACGGCTTAGCTCGCACTGCCCGCCATCGCAGTAGATGACGATCGGCTTCGACCGCGGAAGCTGTAGGAGCTCCGGGATATGCGCCTCCATGTCGTAGGCGAAGATGTTGCGGGCTCCCGGGATGTGGCCGGCAGCGTAGTCTTCAGGGCGCCGTGCATCAATGAGGAGCACTTCTGGATGTCGGAGGAGTTGGAGCATGTGCTCGTACTTCACGACACGGATGGAGAGCTGTCCCGCCTGATGGTCTGCCGTAGCTTCGGAGCCCTTAGTGTCAGGAGTTTGGGAAGCGCTCCTGCGAGTCGTGGACACCGAAGTATCCGTTCGCACCGCTGCAGCCACCAGCCGCGACGCGTGTTCTTCTCCGCCCCCGCTATGCCTCGAAGTGTCTGACTGCGACTCCGCAGACTGCAGGAGCTGCTGGAGGACGGAATCTTCCACAACCGGCAGCCGCTGCTGGCTCCGCAGCAATGGAATTCCCTTGGGATTGACAGCATTGAAGACCAGGGCCACCAGGGTAGCTAACACTACCAATGACACGGCTTCCCACAGCGTCCTCTGCATCGGCTCGTCCCCTTTACAGCCAGCTCTTTAGCTGCTTTGACGTACAAGGAGCCCATTGCAGTTAGCGGCTGCTGGACCTTAAGCCGTCCTCAAGGAGCCGAAAGGCCTCCTCAGGTGTCGCCGCAACCTCTACGAGCATCCGCGCCGCTCCAAGCTCCGGGAGACTGGCAACAAGCCCATGGAGAGCATAGGTCCAGCGCTCACCAAGGCACACAATCGGCCTATCAGACAGCAGACGGCGTTCTCTCAGCGCCCAGACGGCGAACAGCTCCAACAATGTCCCCGTGCCCCCAGGGAAGACGACGTAGGCTGCCCCCAGTTCAACGAGCTTCTGCAAGCGCTCCAGGTACGTAGGCACGGTGATGGACTCGTCAACGTAGGGATTGACTGTTCGGGCAGCCAGTGCGGTTGTCACGACGCCAATGCGACGCACTGGGAATGCAGCCGCCCCTCGGAGTACCGCTTCCATAATGCCACCGTACCCGCCGGTTGCAACTCCCCAGCCTGCTCGGCCTAACAGCTCCCCCAAACGCACGGCGTCTTGGTAGGCGGGATCCTCGGGACCTTGACGACCGCTACCGAAGACGGTCACGATAAGACTCATGGCAACGCACTCCCCAGCATGAATGCTACAACGGTTGGTCCCCAGCGTAATGCTGGAACACCGCGAGAGAACTCAAACCCCCGCGCAAGGGTCGCTACCGCCAAGCCAAGCGGTGTCTCCACACAGACACCCAACCCAACCCCATGCTGCAGCGACCCCAACCGAATCTGCTGCGGTGCTATCCAGACGCCCCCCACGTCATAGCGAAGCGCAAGGCTGCTCGGCAGCCCAAGGATTGGCGGCACGGGAAGCTGGTACAGAGCGCTCAGCCGAACGAGCTGGCGACCTACGAGCTCATCCTCCCGAAGTGCCCAGAAGCTCCGGAGTCCTCCCAGGGAGAAGAACTCTATTTGGGGCATCGCGATATCCCCCGCGGCAAAGTGGAGCTCCGTCCACAAGCTGTGCCCCCACCACACGCGGTAGGATCGGCCGAAGGCAACCTCCAAGCGTGTGAAACCAACGGTGGCCTCAAACCACCGAGGGAGCGCACCTTCGAAGCTGAGCCGCGCAAGGCGCCCCTGCCTCGGGAATTCGGTGCGATCTCGACTGTCGTGCCCAAATGCGGTACCCCAAAGGAGGATCGTAGCAAACGGCACCGCTTGCCCCTCCGGAGCTTCTCGCTGTCGCTCGTATGAAAGCCAGCCTTCGATAACATCTACCGGCTGAAAGGGAAGGCGGAGTCCCAGCCGTATCCCGTACCGCTGCTGGCGTGCGTCCCCGGTGGTGATGACCTCCCATCCCGTTGACGTCGGCCTTCTCTCGAAGAGCCGGACCAATCGGCTGCTGGCGTAGAGCCGAGCCTGCACCGCCGCTCCGATGTCAGCCGAACGCCGCTGCAGGGCTACCTGCAGACTGACAGCCCCATCGCGTGGTCCAACGATGCCCGCTGCTCGCACCTCCATCTGCGGTATGACGCCTTGCCGGTGAACAGCCTCGAGCCACAGGCGTGTGTAACGCTCGTTGTCAGTTCGCAGCCCGAAATGGACTTGCTGCGGAGGAACCCGAGAGAGTCGCAGGCGGAAGGTTACCCTCTCCCCGTCCTGCTCCCGATACGCCTCCAAGCTGCGGAAGAGTCCAGAATGCTGCAGCCCTTGCCACCGAGGCCAGAAGCGCTGCCACATGATGGGTCTTCCCTCCTCCAGTGTTAAGAACTCCTGCACATCGCGGCACTCTTGGGGTGAGACCCCGCTACATTCCACCCTCCACACATGCTCGCGCTCAAGCCACGCGTAGAGGCAGGAATCTGCCACACTCCACGTTCGGGGCACCAACGTATCAAGGTCTAGGGCCTTGAGAGCACGGCGCAGTCGCCACTCCAGCCGACGCTGAGCGGGCCCTCCCGTCCTACAGCGCTCACCCACTGCAGCCATCCGGGCCAGAAGCTCGGCTACCCCCGCCGGCATCCCCCACAGTTCCAATGCCCGACATTCTGGATACGGCTCCACATGGCAGGAGAGAACAATCCCTCTACCGTCCCAGCCCGCGCGCACCACGAGCTGTCGGTAGCCCCCTCGGGCACTAAGCCAAAGAATACCTGATAGCGCTTCCGGCAGCGTCCGACTGCGGAGGTGTTCCAGAGCTTCCTCCTCCTCTGCTGTAAAGCCACTCCAACGAATCTCCGCCACTCGGGCAGCATAACCAGCGCCGAAGCGCTGAGCATACACTTGGGCAAGTGAATCCCAGAACATCCGATACCGCTGCTGGAGCTGTGGTAGCGCCGCTACTGCCGCTTCACGCCCCCGCGCAATGAGTGTTGCGAAGTCGCGGAACTCCAGCGTCCCGTGGTGCCCCAACGCCGGCTCAATGAGGACATCGGCTGCAGCCCGGTCTTGCTCGATGAAGCGCTGCATTACGAGCGAGATGCTCTGATCAGCAATCGCCCACGGGGTCGTAAGCTGCGCCTCCGTACGGAGCGGCGCCGTTGTGTTGACAGCAACGATGACAGCTTCCGGGAACTCCTGCCGCGCCAACCGCACGGGGAGATTGGCCTCCAATCCTCCATCTACCAGCAGCAGGGAATCCCAGCGCACAGGGACGTACCGCAGCGGGAAGACTGCGCTTGCCCGTAGTGCCATCGCTAAGTCTCCACGACGCAGGACAACAGCTCGTCCCCGCAGCAGATCCGTAGCAACGGCCCGGAAGCGGCACCACAATTGGTCGAAATCCGAAGAGCGGTAGGGAGCCCCCCATACCAGCTCCTGCAAGTAGGCTGTCATCCGCGTTCCAGGGGAGAGTGCCAACGGCAGCACGGGACGGAAAGCATCGAACGAGAGCGTCAGCAAGCTGCGATCCTCCTCCTGACGCTGGTCTACGAAGAGTTGAGCACGCTCATGCTCGCGGAGGGACAGCAACTCCTCCCAGTTCGTGCGCCACACGATCTCTTGGAGCTCCTGCACAGTATAGCCGCTGGCATAGAGCCCGCCGAGGATAGCCCCGATGCTGGTGCCAACAATCCCATCAGGAACCCAACCGTGCTGCTCTAAGACCTCCAAGACCCCCAGCTGAGCAATCCCGCGGGCGCCGCCGCCACTCAACACGATGACCAGCGGCGGAGCTAGTCGCCACGGTTCCGGAATTCTCCACTCTACCTCCGTCGCCCCTACAGCGTTCCACCCCAGTAGCACAAGGGCCCCGTATCTACGGAGTTTCAGCCGTGCCATGGCGACGCCACTCCTCGTAGACCTGCCGGACCCCCAAGTAGAACGGCAGCATCCGTTGCTCCAGCTCCCGCCGGTCACGCGCCGCCAGAAGCGCCAGCTCCTCTGTCCCTGCGTGGGTAAAGACATCTGCCTTGGAAGGATTCCGAACGATTTCCACAAGCTGCTCCGCAATGGCTTCGGGTGTGAGAATCTTCGGCAGCGGTGCCAGAGGGATACCGCGCTCACGAGCAATCTCCTTAGAGCGCCGGATGCCCTCTTGGTACAGCACTCCTATGGGTCCACCCTCGCTGACCTCTCCCCACTCCGTCTCTACTGCCGCTGGGCAGACGACAGTCGCCTCAATCCCTGTCTCCAGCAGCTCCGTCCGAAGAGCCGCCACGAACCCAACGGCAGCGTGCTTTGCAGCGACGTACGCGCTCATGTACGGGTATCCCCACTTGCCGGCAACGCTGGCAACGACCAAGATATGCCCCGTGCCACGCCGCTTCATATGGGGAAGTGCAGGTGCCGTGACGTACCAAAGAGCGAATGCGTTGACAGCGAAAATCCGCCAGAGCTGCTCGGGCGTCGTCTCCTCAACGGCCGCCAAGTTTCCCCGCCCTGCGTTGAGCAGCAAGACGTCAATCCTCCCCCACTGCTGAAGGACTCGTTCCACGAGGTTTCGAGCCTGCTCAGGATCAGCTACATCGGTCGGAACAGCAAGCACCTCCGAGCCAGAACACCGTAGCTCCTGCTCGACTGCCTCCAAGCGCTCCCGACGTCGTGCTGCGATGGCCACTCGGACCCCCTCCTGTGCAAAGCGGCATGCTGCTGCTGCCCCAATCCCTGAAGAAGCCCCCGTAATCAGCACAACCGTCTCTGGCTGCAACTCCATCCTCCATCCACACAGAAACTGGACGCACCCGCTCTGACGCTCACCTGCCCCGCCGAATTTCAAACACGGTGAACTCCCCTGTAGGAGATTCCCATTCAAGCTCCACAGCGTCTACCCGTGCAGCCGGTGGCCCGAAGCGCATCAGTCGCACCAGCTCCTCGATTCGCTCTGCTTCTCCCTCAACAACCGCTTCCACCTCGCCCCCTGGGCAATTACGCACGTACCCCACAAGGCCTAGCGAGCGAGCGTGGTGTAGGACGAAGTAGCGAAAGCCCACACCTTGAACGAAACCGCGGACTCGGATGTGCGCACGCTGCAATGCCATCACGGTCCTACAGACACCAAACGAACACCTGTATCCTCTGCAGTACCCGATTCGCCAGCGCTACCCGGAGCCGCTAATTTTACGTATGAGCTATCCCGCTCGTGTTAGCCCATGTGCTGAGCGTGCAGGGGATGATACGTCTCCTTCATACAGCAGACTGGCATTTGGGGAAACGCCTACGGCAATTCAATCGCCTGGAAGAACAGTGCCGAGCATTGGAATCCCTCGTGCTCCATGCAGATGAGCAGAAAGTCCATGCCATCCTGATCGCCGGCGATGTCTACGACAGTGCTAACCCTCCTGCTGAAGCCCAGACACTCTGCTTTAAGGTCCTGCACGAGCTGGCCCGCGGAGGCGAGCGGCCGGTCATTGTCATCGCCGGCAACCACGACTCCCCAGAGCGCCTGGAGTCAGCAGCTTGCTGGGGCTATCCCTTAGGGGTCCTACTCCTCGGCTCTCTGGATTCCACCCTACCACAGGCCGGGACACACCTTGGGAAAGCTGTCGTCTCCTACAGCGCCAACGGAATATTGGAGCTTCAGCACCCCCGCTGGCCCTTTGACGTGCGCTTCCTGCTAACACCCTACGTCTCCCCGTACCGACTCCAGCAAATCGTAGACACTCAGCTCCCCGCATGGCTGAGAACGCAGTGGGAAGAACGCCTGCAGAGCCGCGCTCATGTTCCCATGCCAACAGTTCTCGTGGCACACCTTTACTGCTCCGCAGATGGCATAGTCCTGCAGGAGGACGAGGAAGAGCGTCCCATCAGCTTCGGTAACGAAGCATTCTCGCCAGACGATTTCCCATCAATGGTCCACTACGTAGCCCTAGGACACCTCCACCAGTTCCAGATCATCCGCCAATCTTCACCAACGATTGCCTACTCGGGCAGCCTGCTACAGTACTCCTTCTCCGACACCAATCCCAACAAAGTCGCGCTCCTCGTAGAACTCAACCCCAATGGTGTCCAGATCAACCCCCTACCACTCTCCGGCGGCTACCCTCTATATCGCCTCATCTGCCAGAACAGCCAAGAGGCTCTGCAGCGGCTCCAGAACTTACCGAGCGAAGCGTACGTGGAGCTGCTGCTGTACTCTGATGCCCCTTTAAGCCCTGAGGAGCTACAACAGCTCCGGGGTTCCCATCGGCACCTCTTCATCACCCCCGTGAAGCTGCAGCAGGAGCTTTCGGAATTCTCATCCCCTGAGGCTCTCCTCGACGACATCGAGACCCTCTTCACCACTTTCTTCCGCTACAAGGAGAGACAGGACCCAGACGCGGCAATGGTAGAGCTCTTCCGAGAAGTTCTGCAACGGCATAGAGCCTTGCAACACGATACCTAGGAGAACAGCCATGATCCCGCTGGAGTTGACCATTGAAGGCCTCTTTTCGTACAGCACTAAGCAGCGGATAGACTTCGGCCCGCTCGTAGATGCAGGCCTCTTCGGCATCATAGGGCCAACAGGGAGTGGCAAGTCGGCGATCGTCGAAGCAATGCTGCTGGCCCTCTATGCTGAATGCCCTCGGAAGCCCCGGAACAAGAGTATCGCCGTCATCATGAACCCCAAGAGCCAAAAAGTCAGCGTAGATTTCACCTTCCTTCTGGACACTCACGATGGTCAGCATCTCTACCAATGTCGCTACCGAGCCAACGAGAAGGGCAGACTCCTCCATCAGCTCTTCCAATCCCACTCCGGAAAATGGCGACAAGTCAGTGGAAATACAGCCAACGAAGTTGCTAAGCTGCTTGGCTTGGACTACGACAACTTCTGCCGCGCCATCCTCTTGCCACAGGGGCAATTCCAGAACTTCTTGACACTGGACTCCGGAGACCGCGCCGAAGCACTCCAAAAGCTGTTCCAGCTCCACCGCTACGACTTCTCACTGACTATCCGCGACGTGAGGCAAGAAGCCAACCTCAGCAAGAAGAGCCTGGAACAGCAGCTGAATCAATACAGAGAATCCGCCTCCGAAGAGCTGCTTCAGAGCCTACAGGAAGAGCTGGAAGAAGCTAAGGCCAAGCAGGAAGAGCTGAAGCAGCGCCACCAAGAGCTGCTCCACAGAGAGCAGGGGTTCCAGCGGCTTGCCGAGCAATACCAACAGTACCAGAGACTCCGCCAAGAGCTACAGGATCTACACCGGCAGTACCCAGATGTGGATGAACGATGCCAACGACTTGAGCACCTCCTCCACTGCCGTGAGCGGCTGCTCCGACCCTGGCAGCAACTGCAAAACAAACTGGAACATCGCCGTAAGCTCCAGGACCAACTCATCCCATTGCAGCAAGCGGCTGATGAGCTCCAGAACTCTCTAAGTCCCCTCCAACGGCGCTATGAAGAGTTGCGGTCGCTTGCCGACAGCCACGAGCTCAGCCCTGAGATCATCCAACTTTACGACGACGCTGCGCAAGCTGCAGCGCTCCGAGAGAGGCTGACCGAACTAGATCTCGAACGCCAGGAACTCAGCCAACAGCTTGCCTCTCTACAGCACTCCCGTCAGCGGCTTGAAGAGGAGTTAGAGGCTCTCCGCAAACAGCGCCAACGGCTTATCGATGAGTTGAAGTCGTATGCAGAGCTTCACGAGCTGGTCGATTGGCACAGCGTAGACAAGGCGCTTCGGAATCAGCACAGCGAGCTTAGCGATGAACTTCGGAAGTGCAACGAAAAAATAGCCGAAGCGGAAGCGGAGTTCCTCCGAAGATGTGGTGAACTGTCAGAGGAATACCGGCCCCAGAGTCCCCACTCCGACGAGCTTGAGCAAGTGGAGGACCGACTCCGCTCTGCTATAGAGCAGCATCAGCGGCAACATGAGCGCTTGCGGCAACGCCAGAGCGCAGCTGAGCTGGCACAGCTTCTTGAGCCACATCAGCCCTGCCCCGTGTGTGGCTCCCTCGACCATCCCTCCCCCGCTCTCTCCGACCCGCACCTTCAGGAGGAGCTTGAGAAGAGCCTGGAACAGCTCTCCGTGCTCCAGGGATGGCTGGAATACCTTCGCACTCTTCGAAACGACTATGCAGCACGCTTTGAAGTGCTCGAAGGGCAGCGCCGTGAGATAGAGTCTAAGCTGGAGTCCATCCAGCAGAAAATTGCTGAACACCGACGCTCGTTTACGTGGTCTGGCTGGTCTCCTGATGCACTAGAGCATCAACTACAGGTTGCAAGGCAGCGCTATGGGCAGCTCCAGCAGGAACTCCAAGATCTCAATACCGAGGAGCGCGAACGCCTCGAACAGCTCGAGGAGTACAGACGCCAAGAACTCGAACGCCGAGAGTACTACAACCGCTTATCAAATGACTACGCTCAGAGCAGCAGCTCCTACGAGCACCTTTGCCAAAGAGTGAAGGACTACGACGAATCTCTTCTCCACTACACCCAGGAGACGCTCCGCAAGCTCCACGAGGAGCTCAAAGCCAGACGGCAGCAGGTAGAAGAAGAACTCCCCAGGGTGCAGAAAGGGCTTCAGGAGAAGCAGACCGAGTTCGACAGGGTACAGGGGCAGATAGAAACCCTTCGCAAGCAGCTTGCCGAGATGGAAGCTGAAATTGACAAATGCCACCAAGACTTCCGAGCAGCATGTGAAGCGGAAGGTCTATTGCTCGCCGAAGCACAACAGCTTCTCCAGCACCCGTATGATGAACTCTACAAGGAGCTCAGCGAGCTGCGGGACCTCCAAAGGCGCCTGAAAATGCTTCAGGAGGAATGTGATCGCCTCAGCACAGAAACCGCTCGCTACCAGCCCGACGAGCACGAGCGTATCTGCACAGAGCGGGCTCGTCTCGAGCGA
Source organism: Candidatus Kapaibacterium sp. (assembly GCA_025059875.1). Lineage (NCBI taxonomy): Bacteria > Pseudomonadati > Bacteroidota > Eximiradiia > Eximiradiales > Kapaibacteriaceae (SeqCode) > Kapaibacterium (SeqCode) > Kapaibacterium sp. (SeqCode). The sequence continues at coordinate 479,595 of JANXCT010000001.1, read as the reverse complement.
GAGCTAGAGGAATTGGCAGAACGCCAAGGGGCCCTAAAGCGACAGCTCGAAGAGGTACAGCAAGCCCGCGAGCGGTACGCTCAGCTTTCGCAGGAGTACGAAAAGCTCTGCGTCCGATGCGACCGCATCGAGAAGCTGGCAAGGCTCTTCCAAGGCAATGCCTTCATCAACTTCATCGCCGCGTCCTACATGGATGGCATCTGCAATAGGGCCAACGAGTACCTGCGGAAGTGGACATATGGTCTCTTGGAGCTGGGGGTGAGAGAGGGCGGAAGGGAGCTATGTGTCCGAGACTTCAGCTACGAAGGAAGGGAGAGGGAAATCAGCACCCTATCTGGAGGGCAGCTCTTCCAGGCTTCCCTGGCATTAGCTCTGGCCCTTTCAGACATGGTCCGCGCAAATTCCCGACTCCGACGATGCCTGCTCTTCATCGATGAAGGATTCGGCAGCCTAGACCGCGAGAGTCTCCAGATCGTCATGGGGACCCTCCACCAACTCCGCCGCCAAGGACGCCTGATAGGGATTATCTCGCACCGAGAAGAACTCCAGCAAGAGCTGGAGGCCTACCTCAAGGTTGGAGAGAACTCCTCGCATGGAGAGAACTCCTTGCAGCTCGCGCGTCAGTAGAGGGACAAGCTCCTATGGAACGCCGCAAGGTCTACCTCTTGGCGCAGACCCATATTGACCCAGTCTGGTTGTGGGATTGGCATGAAGGCGTTGCCGTAACGCTGGCAACATTCCGCAGTGTCGTCCAACTCTGTCAACGGTACCCGGAGCTCCGCTTCAACCAGAACGAGGCCCTGCTCTACCACTGGGTTGAGCTCTACGAGCCCGAGCTGTTTGAGCGCATCCGGCATCTGGTCCAAAGTGGGCAGTGGTATCCGGCAGGAGGATGGTACCTCCAGCCCGACTGCAACCTCCCCTGCGGGGAGGCAATGGTGCGCCAGATCCTCGTAGGCCATCGCTACTTCACCCGCACTTTCGGCACCGAGCCAGTCGTGGCCCTCAATGTGGACTCATTTGGACACAGCCGCGGGCTAGTCCAGATCTTAGCCCGCAGCGGTTACCGCGCCTACATCTTCTGCCGTCCCTCGCGAGAACGGCTGCCATTGCCGCATAGCATATTCCGATGGGAAGGGGTTGATGGCTCCCAAGTCATCGGGATTCGTGCCGATTCGCACTACAACACACCTCTCGGAAAGGCTGCCGAGAAGCTACGCTCCTTCCTACAGCAGCAGGACAGCCCCCACCCCCTGCTCTTTCCGTGGGGAGTGGGCAATCATGGTGGCGGTCCCTCGGAGATAGACCTGCATGCACTTCGGGAACTGCAACAGGCGATGGATTGGCAGTTCCAGCATGCCACCCCTGAGGAGTACTTGGAGGCAATAGAGCCTTTGCGCTCCAAGCTCCCTGTTGTCCGCCAGAGCCTCCGACCGTGGGCCGTAGGAGCCTACACAACCAACATACGGCTCAAGCAGCTCTATCGCCTCGCCGAAGACCGCCTCATCACCGCTGAAACCATGGCCACGTGTGCTGCACTCCTTGGGCTCCTGCCCTATCCCAGAGAATCACTGCGTCGCGCATGGGAGGCAGTGCTCTTCTGCCAGTTCCACGACATCCTCGCCGGAACGTGCACGGAATCCGCAACAATATCGGCCCTCCAACGCCTATCCTCAGCCCTCCACACGGTTGACGGACTCCTCTATCGCTCCTTCATTGCCCTCTCCGTTGGCCAGCCTCCGGCAGTTCCTGATGAGATTCCCATCCTCGTGTACAACCACCACCCCTACCCGGTCACGGTGCTATTGGAGTGCGAATGCCAGCCAGAGGAGCCGAACCGCTCCACACTCCATGCACAGCCACAGCTCTTCTCAGAAGACGGTACCCCCCTTAGCTGCCAGGAGCTCCGCCCCGAGAGCAACCTTCCCCAAGACTTCCGCAAGCGAATCCTCTTCCGGGCGACGTTACAGCCCCAGCGTATGCACCGGTTCTCCTGCCGTTTCGCGTATGTACCTCCCCCTCCGCCGCCACAGACTACAGACCCTCAATGGATCCGCCTCCGCACAACCGAGGCCGAGATATGGATCAGCCGTCAGACCGGCCTCCTGGAGCGCTACCGAGTCCACGGCCGCGAATACGCCCGGGCAGGGATGGCCAGCTTGCTTGTCATTCCCGACAGCGCTGACGCCTGGGGCATGTGGGTCCGCCACTTTCGGCGCAAAGCCCGTCATTTTCGGCTTCTTCCAAAAGCCCTAGCCGCTTGGTTTGCCGGTGTCCCAGAACCACTCCATCCCGTCCGAATCATAGAGGATGGTCCACTCTGCACAGTCGTAGAGGCCCTCTTCCATCACCGCTACCGCTCCTTTGCCTGCTTGCACTATGTGATCCCTCGAGAAGGAGCAGAGATCGAGCTGCGCCTCCGGCTGTACTGGAACGAGCGCGATAGTCTCCTAAAGCTCGCCTTTCCTACTCGGCTCCTCCACGCCCGTCTCTATGGCCAGAGCATGTTCGCCGTTGAGGAGCTCCCCACGAACGGCTCAGAACAGGTAGCACAGCGGTGGGTCTGCCTCGTAGAAGAGCCGTATGCACTGAGCTGCATCACAGACACCACGTACGGCGTTGACTGCCACAGTGGCGAACTCCGCCTCTCGCTCGTCCGTTCCCCAGCGTACTCTGGCCATCCCGTAGCTGGGGTATCCCATATTGCGCCGCCCGACCGCTTCACGCCACGCATTGACCAGGGAGAGCACCGCTTCCGGTTCTGGCTTAATGCCGGCGAGAGCCTTAGCCGGCTCCAAGCCATAGAGCGCGAGGCTCACATACGACTCCGCCCCCCGCTGGCCTATCCCTTCCCTCCTGCTAGGAGTAGGGCGCCTGTGCAGCCCCTAGTGCACATAGAGCATCCTTCTGCAGTCCTCACAGCGCTGAAGCTTACGGAGGATGCCGACGCGCTCATTGTCCGCCTCTGGGAGTCAACAGGGCAACAGTCTGTGTGCAGGCTTTTGTTTCCCGCCTTTGGCTACTATGCCGACGTCGAGCTCCAACCGTATGCTGTCACAACCTTTCGGATAGACCTCCGCGACGGCACGCTTACAGAGACCGACCTCTTAGAACGCCCCCTTTCCTCACCAGTACCACTAAAGCGGCTGCCTTCGGCCTCGCAGACTTCTTAGAACGGCTCCGGAGACTCCGGAATTCGATAAGTCAGCTGCCCTTGTAGCCGTTCCTTCATCGCTATGAAGGTCGGCTTTGGAATCTGCTCGAACTCTAGCGCAATCCGGAGCTGCTCTTCCTGGAGACGCCGGGAATACAGCTCTCCCTCGGTCTCGCTATCCCCAATGAGGTCGGCGATCCGCTCCTCTAACTTTTGGCGAATCTGCAGTGCCAAATCGTTCGCGCGCATGCTCATCGCTACGACCGCTGGGTAGAGGGTTCCGTTCTTGTCTTCCTGCATGCGCACTTCCACAGGATTGACGATGTACGTGCTCATGGCCGTTCGGGACCGCGTATCAGACTCTTGCGGGGGCTGTAGACGTTTTGCCGCCCGTGTTATGGCAGCGGCTCAGCGATTCGGCGTGAGAGCCAAGATTTGGTAGTAGCGCTGGCTCTTCACGAGAGCGGCAGCGGCAGCAAGTTGCCGATCGTACTGGAGGAACCGCTCTTGGAGTTGCCGGGCCGGGAGGAAGCGTGCTAAAATCTCCCGCTCCAGCAGGGGCAGCAAAGCCTCGCGGTAGCGCAGCAACAGCGAAGGCTCCTGTTGGCGACTCTGTTGGAGCAGCCGCTCGAGTTGGCGCACAGCCGCAGGGGGCAGATGGTCCGGCGCTCCCTCCACTGCCTTCGTAAGGGCTGCAGTCGTGGGATAGAGTCTGGCAGCCTCTTTGTGCTGCTCTAAGAAGCGTTCCAGTTCCGTGAGCAGAGTTGCCGGTGCAGAGCGGAAAGGAGGCTGTGTGTACTGAGCAGCATAGGCTGTTGCGAACCGAAAGAGCCATCCCTCCCTCTGGAGCCATCGGATGGGTTCTGGCAGAGAATCCTCTGCCGATACAATCGTGTCAGGGATGATGCCGACGTTGCCCTCTACCCGGCGCCCATTACGGGTAAAGAACGGCTGTGGAGGCTCGGGCTGCTTAGCTGCAAGCAGAGGCAGTGGCATCTTCTGTGGGGATCTACCCGAAGGCATGTAGTATCGCGACGTCGTTAGCCGAAGCGAAGCCCCATGCGGGAGGGAAAGGACCGACTGCACGGAACCTTTCCCAACTGACGGGCTCCCGACGATGAGCGCCCGGTCCAGGTCCTGAAGCACCCCCGCTAGGATCTCTGAGGCACTGGCACTGCCTTGGTCGATGAGGATCGCTAACGGCAGCTCTGTCTCTACCGGAGTGACGTAGGCGTAGTAGACGCGGTCCTGCTGTGGATCTCGGCCTCGGATCGTCAACAGCGGAGTGTTCTGCGGTACGAAGAGCCCACAGATATTGACGGCAACGTCCAGTAACCCACCAGGATTGTCCCGCACGTCTATGATGAGTCCCCGAAGGGACGCCCGCTGTTGTAGCTGCTGAAGCGCTTGCCGTACTTCTTCTGTCGCGCGTCGAGAGAACCGCTCCAGCCGAATATAACCGACGCCGTCATCGAAGAGGCGCACGACCGTGACAGCGGGGAGGCGAATCTCCTCGCGCCGCACTTGCAACCGAAGCGTGTCGTAGCCGCCTGACAGGCGCTCTCGTAAGAGCACAACGCGAACTACAGTGCCAGGCTCCCCACGGGTGTACTGTCGCAGCCTCCGCGGCGGCAGCTTCAGCACGACTGTTGAGTCAAGCTGGAGGAGCCGATCGCCGACACGGATGCCAGCACGCCAAGCATCGGAATGCTCGTGGACCTCCAGCACCGTCAACAGGCTGTCATCCTGCATGCCAGCGACGATCCCAATCCCCGTATACGAGCCCGTCGAGAGTATATCCAGCTCGTCGCTGCCGCTTTCGTCAATGTAGCGCGTGTATGGGTCTATCTGCTTCAGCATGACCTCCAACGAGCTCTGCAGCAGCTCCTCAGGATCAATCGGTTCGACGTACTGGGTAATTAGCTGCCGCAGTACAGCCGTGAAGATGTCCAAGGCCTTGGTCATCTTCATCACGAAGGGCTCTTGAGCCACGGCCGCTAACCTCAAGACCGTAATCCCGGCGACCACGCCGCAGAACCCAGCAACCACAAGCCACCGACGCACACTCTTCATCATCGCCCTACGGAACGGGAAGCTGGATCCGCTCGTGAAGGTAGGCTAAGACTTGGTTCAACGGGATACGGACCTGCTCCATCGTATCCCGGTCCCGAACCGTCACAGTCTCATCTCGGAGCGTCTGACCGTCTATGGTGATGCAAAATGGTGTGCCAATCTCGTCTTGCCGACGGTATCGGCGCCCAATTGCCCCCGAGTCATCGTACTCCACCCGCAAGTAGCGGCGGAGCTCCCGATAGAGCTTCTGAGCCACCTCTGGCATCCCATCACGGTTGACCAATGGGAAGACGGCTGCCTTGACTGGGGCTAGTGCCGGATGGAGTCGTAGCACCGTGCGGCGCTCCGTTGTTCCCCGTCCCGGTGGGATCTCTTCGTCGTAAGCACTACAGAGGAACGCCAGGAACGAGCGTGTCGCCCCCGCAGAAGTCTCCACGACATACGGGATGTAGCTCTCGCGAGTGACGGGATCAACGTACTCCAGCCGCTTCCCGGAGTACTCCTGGTGACGACGCAAGTCGTAATCTGTGCGTGAGTGGATGCCCTCCAGTTCTCCCCACCCGAAGGGAAAGAGGAACTCGATATCCACCGCCGCAGCAGCGTAGTGAGCTAGCTTCTCATGTGGCCGAATCCGGAGCTGCTCTTCTGGGATGCCTAGGGCACGATACCAGCGGTAGCGCTCCTGAAGCCAGTAGTCGAACCACTCCTGCTCTGTCCCTGGCTTGACGAAGTACTGCATCTCCATCTGCTCAAACTCCCGCGTCCGGAAGAGGAAGTTCTTCGTTGTCACCTCGTTTCGGAAGGCTTTGCCAATCTGTGCAATGCCGAAGGGGATCTTCCGACGACGGGTCTGCAAGACGTTGAGGAAGTTCACATAGATGCCTTGTGCCGTCTCCGGACGGAGGTAGACGATGCTGCCGTCATCCTCGACAGGGCCGAAGAAGGTCTTGAACATCAAGTTGAAGTGCCGCACTTCCGTCCACTCGCAGGTCCCAGAGACAGGATCGGGGATGCGAGCTTCTACGATGATGGCATGATAGTCCCGTGCCTCCGAAGCTCGCCGCAGCCGCCCCTCCCAGTACTGTGCCTCCTCCGTCCTCCCCTCGGCGTAGAGCCGGCCGATGTAATCCTCGATAAGAGCATCAGCCCGATACCGCATCTTGCTAACTCTGTTATCCACCATCGGGTCGGAAAACTGAGCCACATGGCCGCTCGCTTCCCAAACCCGTGGATGCATGAGGATGGCAGCATCCAAGCCCTCGATATCCTCTCGCAGCGTCATTGCCTGCCACCAAGCCTCTTTGAGATTCCGCAGTAGCTCAACTCCCAACGGACCGAAGTCCCAAACGCCGTTGAGGCCTCCGTAGATCTCGGAAGACTGAAAGACAAACCCACGCCGTTTGGCCAAGGAGACTACTGCGTCTAACGAGGCTGCCGCCATCGTACTCCTTACGCGCTCCGTTGAACAACGCCTCTGGTTGCTAAGTTTGCAATTTAGTAAAGGCTAAACGCTATGCAGCCCTTACCGGAGACGCTGCTACTGCAGCTCCGTTGGGAGCTGGAAACTAGCTCCAAGGCCCTACAGGAGGGAAATGAGGGGAAGGCAAGAGTCTGCGCTCGACGTGCGGTCGCATGGTTGGTACAGGCACTGCCACAGCTGGGTTACCCATCGTACGGCACCCACGTCGGGCAGAACCTCCGGGAACTCGCAAGCGACAGCCGGCTACCGGAGCATGTCCGCCAGGCAGCAGCGCGTCTCCAGGGAGGAGCTAGAGCCCAGTTGCAAGGCCAACTCTACAGTCTCCATCCCCTCCGCGACGCGGCAATCATCCTGCATTACTTTGCCCAGCAGCTCGGCGCAGAGGAGACGATCGTGCCAATGCTGCGAGAACTCCAGCTATGCGATCCCCCCTGCGATTGCTCGCCATAGGACTTGTGAGCGCACTCTGCTCTGCTGCGCAGTCAAATTCTCCGGTAGAGCTTAGCGTCTCCCCGCCCGTCCTGCGCCGGCCCGCCGGCGACACGGCCTCGATTACCGTTCGACTACAGTTGAAGCCCGGCTGGTATACCTACAGCCTCACCCCACAGGTCAACGCTGACGGGATAGGTCCAGAGCCCTTGCGATTGAGCGTCGCTCCAGCCTCTGTGGTGGAGTTGGTAGGAAGAATCCGCGCCCCTCGCCCACAACGTAAGTATGACGAGGGCTTCCAGATGGAGGTGGAGTACTACACAGGCAGTGTCCTCTTCCACCTCCCCATTCGCATTACGGCACCACAACCGGGCCGCTACGGAGCACAGGTGGTTGTAGTCTACCAGGTCTGTGACTCCATCCGCTGCCTCCCGCCCGAAGAAGCCCGCTTGCCAATCGAGCTCGTCGTCGAAGCTGCTGCGGTTGAGGCAGCCCCTTCGGATACCTCTACTCCACCGCCACAAGCTACCTCTGTCCTCGAGCACCGAACATCTGCACCGCAGACTCAAAGTCCAGCTCCGCCAGCAGAGCAGTCGAAGGTGGCAGCACCACAGAACATCTGGCTCCTGCTGAGCATTGCAGCCGGTGCTGGAGCTTTTGCGCTCTTGACGCCGTGCGTCTTCCCGATGATTCCCATCACCGTCTCCTTCTTCACGAAGCGAGCAGAGCGGAATCGGCGGCGCGCCATACGCGATGCCCTGCTGTATGCACTGGGCATCATGGCAACATTCGTCGGCTTAGGATTCCTACTCTCCCTCCTGTTTGGCGCAACAGGCATTCAGGAGTTTGCAACGAACCCGTGGGTCAACCTAGGAATTGCTGCTCTCTTCGTTGCCTTCGCACTCAACCTGTTCGGCGCTTACGAGCTGATGCTCCCCCCCAGGCTGCTGAACCGACTCCACCAGGCATCGGAACGGCACGGCACTGTAGGCGTGCTGCTCATGGGGTTAACCTTCTCGCTGACCTCCTTCACCTGCACAATGCCCTTCGTCGGCACAGCTCTCGTGGCAATTGCCGCTGGAGAATGGTTCTATCCACTGCTGGGAATGACGGCGTTCTCCGCTGTGTTCGCTGCTCCTTTCTTCCTGCTTGCGCTCTTCCCAGCGGCCATAGCCGGACTACCCCGAGCCGGAGCATGGATGAACAACCTCAAAGTCGTGATGGGATTCCTGGAGTTGGCAGCAGCGGTGAAATTCCTCAGCAACGCCGACTTAGTGTGGGGGTGGGGCATCATCACGCGAGAGCTCTTCCTCGCAAGTTGGGTCATTTGCGGGGCCTTCATCACTCTCTATGTCCTTGGGTTCTTCCGCCTACCCCATGACACGCCGATAGAGCAGGTAGGACCGGCGCGTGTCATCATAGCTACTCTCTTCGGGACCATCACGATATGGCTGGCAACAGGGCTATGGGACAAGCCCTTGGGTGAACTCGAGGCATTCCTACCCCCACGTGACTACCACGAGCTCATAGGGAAGGACCCCTCGCAGCTCTCTATGCCAAGACTTGCTCCAACGTCCCAGGAACTGGAGTGGTACGACAACCTCGAGACAGCCCTCGCCGAAGCACAGCGTTCCGGACGCCCTGTCTTCATAGACTTTACGGGCTTCACCTGCACCAATTGCCGATGGATGGAGACCAACATCTTCCCGAAACCGCAGGTCCGGTCGCTCTTAGACAGCATGGTCCGGGTACGCCTCTTCACGGATCGCCTCACCGAGCCCTTCATCTCCAATAAGCGCCTCCAGCAAGAGCGCTTCGGGACGATAGAGCTCCCTTTCTACGCCATCTTGACCCCTTCAGGACGGACAATCGCAACGACAGGCTTCACTCGAGATCCGGATGAGTTCGCCTCGTTCCTCCGCAGAGCATTTCAGCATCGAGTCGGGTCCCTCTACTGAAGCGCGAATGATGGCACATGCAACCGGCCGTATCCAGCAGCGGACGCTTACGCGGCTTCGCGCGGAGCTTAGCGAGCTGATGCGGACAGTACAGCATCTGCGCTCTGCGCTCGCGCTGTTGGGGTGGGACCAGGAGACCTACATGCCATCCCGAGCTGCCGAGCGTCGCGCCCAGCACATAGCAACTTTAGAAGAGCTTGTGTACCGCGAGCTCACCAGCTCACGAGCTCGCCGCTTGGCTGAGCGCCTTCAGCAGCTTCTGCCTCAGCTCCCTGACTCGGACCAGCGGATGGCCCGCCTCTTCCTACGGGAGTTCCGTCGCGTCGGTGCCCTTCCACGACGGCTAGCTGTAGAGCTAGCCCACACCCGAGCCCTTGCCGTGGAAAGCTGGCGATACGCCCGAAAAGAGAACGACTTCCAACTTTTCGCCCCGTACTTGCGCCAGCTCATAGAGCTGAAGCGCGAGCAGATAGGCCATTACGGCTATGCCGAGCATCCCTACGACGCCCTTCTGGAGCTGTATGAGCCTGGAATGCGCACCAGTACACTCCAGAACCTGCTGGAGGAAGTTGCCCAGAACATGCGTGAGTTGCTCTCTTGGGTCCAGAACCGTCCCCAGCCACAGCCTTTCCTCCATCCTGCCCCTTGCGCGGCTCAATTCGTGCTCGGCCGTGCTATCTGCGAGGCGATCGGGTTTAGGTTAGACCAGGGTCGAATCGACTACGCCACTCATCCCTTCTGCACGATGTTCGGCCCCGAGGACGTGCGAATTACCACCCGCTGCGACGAAGAGGACCCACGGACATGCCTCTACAGCTTCCTCCATGAGCTGGGACACGCTCTCTACGACCAGAATCTTCCCCCGGAGCTAGCCGACACTTTCGCTGGCGATGGAGCCTCTACGGCCATCCACGAATCTCAGGCGCTGTTTTGGGAGGACATCATCGGTCGCAGTCTCGCCTTCTGCCAGTGGGCCGCCCCCTTGTGGCGGAGACACTTCAACGGTATGCTCTCCACCCCTTGGGCTGACCTAACTCCAGAGCTGCTCTTCCGCACGGTCAACTTCGTCCAGCCCTCGCTCATTCGCATAGAGGCCGACGAGGTAACATACCATTTCCACATCCTCCTCCGCTTCCGCCTAGAGGTTGCGCTCATCACCGAAGAGCTGCAAGTCAGAGACATCCCCGAAGCCTGGAATGCAGGCATGGAGGAGCTTTTAGGATTACGCCCACCCGATGACCGCACCGGCTGCCTGCAGGACATCCACTGGTCGCTGGGGGACTTCGGATACTTCCCTTGCTACACCTTGGGCAAGCTGTACGCGGCGATGTTCTGGAAACGCTTGCGGGAGGAGCTCCCTGACGTTGAGCAGTTGATCGCCCAGGGCACCTTTGGACCAATCGTAGAGTGGCTCCGCCGAAACATCTACTCTGCTGGTGCCCTCAAGACCCCTCAAGAGCTGCTTGCCGAGGTCACTGGCGAAGGGCTATCAATCCGCGACTTCGTGGACTACATCACCGCAAAACTCGAGCGCGTTTACGCAGAACCGTCATAGTCGATAGTACTCTGGGCGCCGGTCAGCGAAGATATCCCCAAAAGGACCGATTGTCTTGTCGCGAGCTCGATCTATCTCAAGCTCTGCGACGAGTACGGCCTGCTCCTCTGGTCCGGCTCGGCAGTAAATCTCTCCCTCCGGACCGTAGATGGCTGACTTGCCCTGAAAGTGCAGTTCCTCGCCTTCACGCTGCTCAACACCTGTACGGTTAGCCACAGCTAGGTAGACCCTGTTCTCTAGCGCCCGTACTGGCATAACCCTCTCCCACGCAGAGGTGACCAAGTTAGAGGGACAGGCAATGAGCTCCGCTCCCTGTAGAGCCAACGTGCGAGCTGCCTCTGGGAAGCGCCAGTCGTAGCAGATCATCACCCCAATCCGGACCCCCAGTTCTGGCACTGGAACGACGACAAATCCAGTATCGCCCGGATCGAAGCAGAGCTTCTCCTTGTAGAAGAGGTGCGTCTTGCGATAGACCACGGCAGATGTGGCTCTGGGCAGCAGCACTGCCGCAGCGTTGTAGAGCTTGTCCCGAGCAGACTCCGGGAAACCAACGACGAGCACTTGCTGCCGCCGCTGGGCCTCGCGGTGCAGCCGCTCTATCGTAGGACCATTTGCTGGCTCAGCTACGGCAGCAACTTCACACCGCGCAAGGAAGAAGTAGCCTGAGGTTGCTAGCTCGGGGAAAACTACAACGTCGGCTCCTTGCGCCGCATCCAGAAGCTCCAGAATGGTGGCAAGATTGCGCTGAACGTCACCAAGGACAGGAGCGAATTGTACCACGGCCACCCGCAGCAAGGCCATCAGAATTGCGCTTCCGGTGCCTGTCACAAATATAGCCGGGATGCTCCAGGGCGGAGAGCGTATTTTTGTGCCGTCGTCGCCTTACGCCCATGGGATTCCGCATCGCCGTAGTTGGTGCAACGGGGCTTGTTGGACGCACTATCCTGCAAGTCCTCCAGGAACGGCGCTTTCCGGTGCGGGAGCTGCGCCTTTTCGCCTCGGAGCGCTCTGTGGGACAGCTCCTTACCTTTAACGGCGAGCAAGTGCCTGTAGAAAGCTTCGCTCCGGAGCGACTCCGTGGGATGGAGCTATCGCTATGGTCTGCCGGATCGGCCCTAAGCCGAGAGCATGCCTGGAATGTTGCTGCTCTGGACTGCCTCGTCGTGGACAACAGCAGTGCCTGGCGTCACGACCCGCGAGTACCGCTCGTCGTCCCAGAGGTCAACCCAGAAGACCTAGCAGAGCACAGCGGTGTTATCGCAAATCCCAACTGTGCCACCATCCAGCTCGTGGTTGTGTTGGCACCGATCGCGCGACAATGGGGACTTCGCCGCGTTGCGGTGGCAACGTACCAGTCCATCAGCGGGGCGGGGCAGAAGGGACTAGACCAGCTCTATGCTGAGCTGGCTGGCATGGACCCACCGCATAAGGTTGCCCCGAGGGGAATTGCCTTCACCACTGCCTTTCACCCTATAGGAGCCGACGGCTGGAGCGAAGAGGAACGCAAGATCGTTGCCGAGACGCGCCGCATTCTCCAGCTTCCGACCCTACCAATCAGTGCCACCTGCGTCCGGTTACCAACCATAGGTGGACATGCCGAAGCCGTCTGGGCTGAAACCTCGGAACCCTTTACGCTGCCGGAGCTCCGGGCTCTCCTGAGTCAACAGCCGGGAGTCGTGCTGGTGGACGACCCAGAATCCCACCTCTATCCCCATCCCCGCATAGTTGCCGGACGGGATGAAGTCTTCGTAGGACGCCTGCGGATTGACGATTCGGTCCCGTCGGGGCTGTGCTGCTGGATCGTCGCCGACAACCTTCGCAAAGGCGCAGCTACGAATGCCGTCCAGATTGCCGAGCTCCTCTGTGGCCTCAGACCTGTCAGTCCCTCCCACCACGAGCATGAAGCTGCAGACTAGTGTCCTGCTGCTGTGCGGAGCTACGCTGCTGTTGGGGCAGCCCCGCATCGTCATTGATCCCCAGCGGCCGGAATTGGATACCCTAGACTTCGGCACAACCTTCGTGGGCTGGGCAGTACTCCGCTCTGTGACGATTCTCAACTTCTCTCAAGACACGGTCCTGCTCGCAGCCCCCGTCCAGCCGTACTTCTCGATTGAGCGCCTTCCAGGTCAGGGCGAGGACTCATACGACTACTTGGAGTTTGAGCCCCAGACCATTTTCCCCGTTGTTGTCCCCCCGTGGCAGACGCAGCGGATATGGATTCGCTTCCGGGCATACCCAGAGCTCTATCCTCTCGGTCTCAAGCAGGCGTCGCTGCTCCTTGGCCTACGTACTCCCCACGCCCCAGCTATCATTGCTGCCGATACCTTCGTGCTCCGAGCCTTCAAGACAGAGCTCCAAGCGGAATTTCTCCCACCACTCCTTGCAGCCGATAGCGTCTTCGTCGGAGCCCAGAAACCCTTGCAGCTAACGCTCCAGCTCTCTTTGACCCCACCACCGCCGACGGCAATTGATACCTTCGTCCGGATACGGCTGGAGACGCGCTACCGGAGCTATCCTATAGGGGCTGAGCTCCAGATCGACTCTACCGAGCTGCTCGTCCCTGCTCGTTCTCTACAGCTCGGACTTCGACTCCGGTATTGCCCCCAAGACCCCGGACCCGACACAATTGAGGTACGCTGCCTCTACCGACCATACCCAGTTGCCTCGAACGAGCGGAGCGCAATTGCCCTAATCACCGGCTTTGGTGTCGTCCACCACTGGCACTGGGAGATCCAGGATGCTTCCCCAGGGGTACAGCTCCGCGGTGACACCATCTCCTTCGGCAACGTGCGGATAGGAGGCACCGCGTTCGTACGGCTCCAGCTCCGGAACGAAGGCAACTACCGCTACCATGCTCAGGACACACTCCTTCCCCTCACCCCAGAGGCGAACGGAGCCTTTCTGGCTGTTCCTACCCCTTTCCCACCGGTGGGGATTAGACCACAGGAAGAGCTCCAGGTAGAACTTGTCTTCTGGCCCCATACGGCAGGGCTCGCCGAGGCCACATATGTCCTCACGAGCGACCTAGGCTCCCGCAGCTTCGGAGTACCATGGTCAGCCCGCCAATGGCATCTCGTACTCCGAGGTGTCGGCATTGGCCCACGGCTCCAGCTCTCTCCCAGAGTCTTGGAGCTCTGGTTCCCCTGGTCCTCACGGTGCCCGAGGGTCCAGGAGCACCGCCTGCAGCTCGGCAACACCGGCACGGACGTCCTCAAGATTGACACAGCGTGGCTCGCTACAGGGCAGGCCATTTCCTTGCAGACCCTATCCCTCCCGCTGCTCCTACACCCAGGCGAGCGGACAGAGCTCCGGGCACTCGTGCAACCACCGTCGGCTGGTGAGTTCCGGGATACGCTGTACGTACGCACGAACGTGCCTGGACGTCCCCTTGTCTCCGTACCCATACGGCTCCTTGCAGTCGCTCCCATACCAGTCTCGCTCCATCTCCCAGTACTCCGCGCTAAGCCAGGAAGCAGAATCTGGCTCCGACTGGAAGTGGACACCATACCCGAGAACGCCCATCAATGCCAGCTCGTCCTCAGCTACGATCCCAGCCTGCTGCGGTGGGAGACATGGCGGACCGAGGGAACAGCTCTAGAAGGGGCACAGATTGCCCGCATCGGTGAGCTTCAGCCCGGAGTCCTCTCCGTCCATGCCTACCAGCCGTATGGGTCGCTACGGCATCGCTCCACGCTCCTTGAGCTCGGTTTCCGAGTCTTCCTGGGCAGGCGCATGAGCACTGAGGTCTCCCTCCAGCGCGGACTTTTGGGTGATACCCTCTGTCCTGAGTTCTGGACCCTGAGTGCTGCAGGTGGCCGAGTGATGCTGGACTCCGTCTGCGGCCTGGAGGCAAAGCTCTTGCCCGAGGGAAGCCTTCGGCTAGAGCTCTTTCCCAACCCTTCTGCCGATATGGTGGAAGTGGTGTACGAGCTCCCAGTGGAGGGGCCTGTAGAGTTGGCTCTCTTCAACGCTGCTGGAATGCATGTGGCGACACTCTACCATGGCTGGCGCCGGGCTGGGATACACGTCGAACGCTACTCACTGCGATCGTTGCCACCGGGATACTACCACTGCCGCTTGCACTTTGGGGACGTCGTCCAGACGCACCCACTCATCGTGGAATGGTAGTGCTGCTGTTGGCACTGCTACTGCCTCTGGCTGCTTCTGCCCAAGGCTTCCCCTGGGAGCTCTCACCGCGGCTACCCATAGCGGCGCCCCGATGGTTCCTTGGCGCTGGCAGCTCCCTTGCTCTCCTTCCTAGTACGACTACGCTCCAGGCCATTGAGGGAGGATGGACCTGCGCAACGTACCGGAGTGGGGCTGGTGCAGGGCTTAGCGCTACGGCTCTGACTGAGTTCTGGCTCTGGCCGGAGAGTTCCCTCCAGGGTGCTCTCAGCGTAGAGCATGCTACGCTCACTCTTGCTGCTCCAGCCCAGCCTCTCCCTTTAGCCGATGGACGCCTGCTTGAGACCGAGTTCCAACTCCGCCTCCGGCTACTCGCCTTACGGGCCGAAGTTACCTGGAAACGCCAACTCTACCGATGGCTCTGGATCGGGGCCAGCGGCTGGGCTGCCTTACAGTGGAGGATGAGTGAGGAGCAATGGGAAGTCGTCCGCAGACCCGAAGACTTCTTCTTCCGCACCCTCCCCCCAAGCCGTGAACGGCGCCTTGGACAGAGCACACAGACCACCTTCCGCCCGTACGGCGTCGGACTCCGCCTTCGGGTCGGCTACGATCTCCCGTTAGCACGCTTCTCACCGCTCTATCTCTCGCCCAGTGTCTTCGTCGGCACGTCGCTCATAAGCCTCCTACAGACGGCCGCGTGGCAGCGGTACGAGATTGGGGTGATGACAGCCGTACTCTGGGGCCTGACCGAACACTAAGGCTGACATGGCTACGTCACCATCTCTGCAGCAGTCCCACAACAGGAGGACACCGATGGTTAGGCGTATAGGGCTTGGCCTCCTCTTCGTGAGCACTCTCCTCTGGTCCCAACCGAAGTTGGAGATCGTTGGTGGTGACACCTACGACTGGGGCAAAGTAGGCCCCAAGGATGATCCTTTGCGAGCCAAGATCACGCTGAAAAACGTCGGCACCGAGGTGTTGAAGATTGAGCGCGTCCAGCCCGCCTGTGGCTGCACGGCTGCGCCACTGGATAAGACCGAGCTGAAACCAGGCGAGACAGCCACCATGGACGTAACGCTACGGATTGGCGGCTCGACGGGTCCTGTCACCAGGACTATTTCCATCGTCTCTAACGACCCCTCAGCACCCACGAGGACCCTGTGGCTCAAGGCTGAGATTGTACGTCCGTTGGCTTTCATTCCAGCTCAGTACTTCGTCTTCGTAGACATGCGCGTTGGCCAAGAGGCGAAGGCAACACTGACGCTGAAGAACATGTCGCAGCAGGAAGTACGCCTCTACGACATCGAGACAACGCCGGGGCTCTCGCTGAACTTGAAGAACAACACGGTGCTGAAGCCTGGAGAGCAAGTAGAGTTGGTCGCCCGTGTCATGCCTACCCAAAAGGGCTACTACAGCGCAATGGTGCGCATGAAGACATCGCACCCAGAGTACCCGACACTGGAGATCCCGGTGTACGGGAACGTGCTTGAGGCTAGCTCGCCAGTGTTTATCCCACGATAACACTGGCGGGTCACTGCCGAAGGCATCGGGCAGGTGCGGGACAGAGGCTACACCTGCCCGTTTTCTTAGAGATCAATGCAATGCGCAGACTGCTATCGATTGCCGCTACCACCTCGATTTGCGTTGCAGCTTTCGCCCAGTCACCAGCGGAGGGACATCGCTACCTGATACGGCTCATCAATGGCGATCTCCTAGAGGGGACTTTCCTCGGCGAGGCTCTCATAGCTGACAGTCTCCCCGCCTGGCGATTTCGGACTTTAATCGGTGTGGCAACTATCGCACGCCGTGAGATCGCCGAGCTTAAGCCTCTCCACGCTGCCTACCGGCACTCCCACCGCATCTTCATTCAGCCGACAGCCGAGCCGGTTGATGGGAACTCCTTCGTCGGATTGGCCGGACTCTTCGCACTCTATGGCGGTTTAGGATTCCAGGACTGGCTCTCCATCGTAGCAGCCCACACGCTGCTCCCAAGAGTTCCGATGGCTGAACAGCTGTGGGCGCTGAATACAAAGTTCACGCTCCTGCGTACCACCAACTCCATCAGCTACGTCACTATTGCTGTTGGAGCCCAGGTGAGCTCCCTTACGGCACGACACCAAATCCTACACCTCTACACCCTTGCTAGCTTCCGAGGCGAGCGCTCGTGCATCAGTGGGATCATCTTTGGGAAGGTCGCTGGTGATGACATCCTCACCGTCCGTACAGGATCTTGGGGATCGGTCACCTTTGGGTATGCCACTGGTGCTGTCGGGCTTGGCGTTGGCCTGGAAGTTCGGCCACTCGCCCGACGGGACCTACACTTCCTAGCAGAACTCTGGAATAGCGACATCCGCAGCCCTTCGCGAACTGGACTGCTCGTTGGAGTCCGGCTCTCCAACTCCGTGTTAGCGCTGGATTTCGGAGTGTTCTGGTTCGGCTACCCGTACGCGGTCCCCGTTGCCAACATCACCTGGACGCCGCTGTAGTAGTAACACTCCGGGAACCGTCTGGCCTCCGCGAACGAAAGGCCTGCGAAATGTCTACGGTGTCGGGCTGATGGAGCCATCACCAGTGCTGTACAGCCCCATACGACGGCTCTTGGCCGTCGTGGAGAAAGAGTTTCGGAGCGAATTCCGTCAGCGGGTGGGCCTCGCTCTAACATTCCTCTCCGTTGTGTCGGTGAGCTTCATCCTAGCTCTGTCGCTCCAAGGAGTGGAGCTATCGGGTGAACTGTTCGCCGCTCTACTGTGGCTTGCCTTCTTCTTTGTCCTGAGTCCGACCCTCAGCAGGAGCTTCATTGCAGAAGCAGAGCGGGGAACCTATGTCCTCCTGCGGAGTCTCACTTCTGCAGCAGCCTTGTACTGGGGCAAGCTGATAGCCAATAGTCTCTTCGGCATAGTAGCCAGCATCACTAGCTATGCACTCCTTGCCTCCTTTCTCCGCACGCCACCAATAGCTAATGCCGCTGGGCTAGTCATCCTCCTCCTTGTTGCCGCATTCGGGTTTGCAGCAGCTTTGACGCTCCTTTCGGCCCTCCTTGCAGCCGCTCAGCATCGAGGGATGTTGCTGCCTATCGTTGCTCTGCCAATTCTCATTCCCATCCTCCTCTTCGGCATCAACGGTACCCTTGCAGCGCTCCGAGACCCAACATGGGAAGGGATCATGCCACCACTGCGCCTACTGATTGCGTACGGCGGGATCCTCAGTGTCCTTGGGTTCTGGCTCTCTGAGTGGGTGTGGCAAGAGTAGTCCCGGCAGGGAGACTACCTACCCGCAGCTTGAGGCAGACCCATACGACGCATAGCCCGCACAGCCCCACCAGAAGCGGCAAGATGCTGAATCCACGTTCTCCGCTATCTGGTGGCTGTAGTGAGCAACTGCACGACTACACTTGCACTCAGAGCAGCGCCTTGCTTGCCGTGCCGACCATTGCATCAACCTGTATCTCCGCCTGGGTCGAGGACACCAGAGCAATCTCTACCAAATACTGGCAGCACCTATACAGTCCCCTCCCTTATGCACCCCCTGCAGATTCATGCACCTACCGGGCCAGGAACGAAAGGGTCCGCCAGGAGGCTCCCCGAAGCACCTTACATATTCCGGCGATACTGTCCACCGACTTCGTAGAGAGCGTGTGTCAACTGGCCCAGGGAACAGACCTTGACTGCCTCCATGAGCTCTGCAAAGACATTCTCTCCGCGAATGGCTGCCCGCTTGACCCGCTCTAGCGCTGCGGGAGCACGATCGGCGTTCCGCTGCCAGAAGGCACGGAGGTTCGCGATCTGCTGCTCTTTCTCTTCTGGAGTGGAGCGAACGACCTCCGCTGGGATGATCGTCGGAGAGCCGTCCTTGCCCAAGAATGTGTTGACACCAATGATAGGCAGCTCGCCAGAGTGCTTGAGCTGCTCGCAGTAGAGCGATTCCTCTTGGATCTTTGCCCGCTGGTACATGAGCTCCATAGCTCCGAGGACACCCCCACGTTCGTGGAGTCGCCGGAACTCCTCTAGCACGGCCTTCTCGACAGCATCCGTGAGCTCCTCGATGAAGAAGGAGCCTTGCCACGGGTTCTCGTTCTTGGTCAAGCCCAGCTCCTTGTTGATGATGAGCTGGATAGCAACCGCTCGGCGCACTGACTCCTCTGTCGGCGTAGTGATAGCCTCGTCGTAGGCGTTTGTGTGGAGGGAGTTACAGTTGTCAGCGATTGCATAGAGTGCCTGGAGAGTGGTGCGGATATCATTGAAGGCAATCTCCTGTGCGTGGAGTGAGCGCCCAGAGGTCTGGATGTGGTACTTCAGCATCTGCGAGCGCTCATTGCCTCCGTACTTGTAGCGGATGACCTTTGCCCAGATGCGCCGGGCAACCCGCCCGATAACAGTGTACTCGGGATCCATCCCGTTGCTGAAGAAGAACGACAGATTCGGCGCAAACTCATCGATGTGCATGCCCCGGCTGAGGTAGTACTCCACGTAGGTGAACGCATTCGCCAGCGTGAAAGCCAATTGCGTAATCGGATTTGCCCCCGCTTCGGCAATGTGGTAGCCAGAGATGGAGACCGAGTAGAAGTTGCGAATCCGGTTTTTGACAAAGTATTCCTGCACGTCGCCCATGAGACGAAGGGCAAACTCGGTGGAGAAGATGCAGGTGTTCTGCGCCTGGTCCTCCTTGAGGATGTCTGCCTGGACAGTGCCACGAATGACGCGCAGGGTGTCGGCCTTGATCTTCTCGTAGACCTCTCGCGGCAAGACTTCGTCTCCGCTGACGCCTAGCAGGAGGAGACCTAACCCGTTATGTCCTTCGGGCAGTCGGCCTTGGTAGACCGGTCGCGGCAGGCCATAGCTGGCATAGAGCTCCTCTATCCGGCGCTCCACCTCCTCACGCAGTCCCTCCTGGAGGATGTACTTCTCGCATTGCTGGTCGATCGCGGCATTGAAGAACATCGCCAGAATCATTGGCGCCGGGCCGTTGATAGTCATGGAAACGGAGGTGTTCGGCGCGCAGAGGTCAAAGCCAGAGTAGAGCTTCTTGGCATCATCCACAGTAGCGACGCTAACCCCTGAGTTCCCAATCTTGCCATAGATATCGGGCCGATAGTCGGGGTCCTCGCCGTAGAGCGTCACCGAGTCAAAGGCCGTACTCAACCGTGCTGCCTGCATGCCGTAGCTCAGGTAATGGAAGCGTCGATTCGTCCGTTCAGGGGTCCCTTCACCTGCGAACATCCGAGTAGGCTCCTCGAACTGTCGCTTGAAGGGGTAGACTCCAGCCGTATAGGGGAACTCTCCTGGGAAGTTCTCTTGAAGTGCCCAGCGAAGGATGTCGCCCCAGTCGCGGTAACGGGGTAGGGCAACCTTAGGAATCTTCAGATGGCTCAGACTCTCTGTGAAGTTCGGTACCCGAATCTCGCGTCCGCGCACTGTGTACGAGAATTCCGGCTGGCGGTACCGCTGCAGTTTCTCCTCCCACGTCTGCAAGATGGTCCGGCAGTGTGGATCGAGCTGCTCCCACAGCTCGTTGAACTCCCGCTCTAGCTCATCCACGGCGTACCCCTTCTGCCGCGCGTGCTCAAGGGCGCCGTGGAGCTGGTACAGGCGTGAGGCAAGAGCTGCTTGTTCTTCTACGAAGCGATTGTAACGCTCCACCGTCTCCACGATCTCACCCAAGTATCCTCGGCGGTTAGCGGGGATGATCTCGATCTTCCTTGTCAGCTCATATCGGAGGTCCAAGTGGGGTCTCCAGTCTAACTGCAGCTTCTCCGCGATCTTGCGAACGAGCAGCGCATAGAGTGCATTCACCCCCGGGTCATTGAACTGCGAGGCAATCGTCCCAATAACAGGCATAGAGTCGAGCGGCTGTCCCCAGAGCCCATGGCTCCTCTGATACTGCTTGCGGACATCTCGCAACGCATCCTGAGCCCCGAAGCGGTCAAACTTGTTGATGGCGATGAGGTCGGCGTAGTCGATCATGTCTATCTTCTCCAACTGGCTCGGAGCTCCGTACTCGGGAGTCATCACGTAGAGCGTCACGTCAGCGATGTCCACCACGCTCGTGTCGCTCTGCCCAATGCCAGCGGTCTCCACCACGATCAGATCAAACCCTGCAGCTTTGACAATGTCAATAGCAGCCCGTACATTCCGATTGAGTGCCACGTTAGCCTCGCGCGTTGCAAACGAACGCATGTACACATGGGGATGGCTAGCGATGTTCATACGAATCCGATCCCCTAACAGAGCCCCTCCGCTCTTGCGCTTTGAAGGGTCTACGGACAAGATAGCCACCCGCTTCTCAGGGAAGTCCAAGAGGAAACGGCGCACCAACTCGTCGGTGAGGGAAGACTTCCCAGAACCGCCCGTACCAGTGATGCCCAGCACTGGGATTCGCCGCAACGGTAAGTGGCGGCGGAGTTCCTGAAGGAAGTCTGGTGCCAGCTCAGGATACTCCTCCACTAGCGTGATAGCCTGTGCTATGGCCAAGGTGTCTCCCTTGAGCACGAAGCTGAGGAGATCACCGTTGTACGTCAGCGGCGGCAAGAAATCACACTTTTGGAGCACATCGTTGATCATGCCCTGCAGTCCCATCGCCCGACCGTCATCGGGATGGTAGATGCGGGCAATGCCGTAACGATGCAGCTCTTGAATCTCCGACGGTAGGATCGTGCCACCACCGCCACCGAAGATTTTGATGTGCCCAGCTCCCCGCTCACGTAAGAGGTCGTACATGTACGTGAAAAACTCCATGTGGCCGCCTTGATAGCTCGTCACAGCGATTCCCTGCGTGTACTCCTGGATGGCTGCCTCAACGATCTCCTGCGCCGAACGGTTGTGTCCAAGGTGGATGACCTCTGCACCCGTTGCCTGCATGATGCGGCGCATAATGTTGATGGCAGCATCGTGCCCATCGAAGAGGGAAGCAGCCGTCACGATCCGAATCCGATTGCCCGGACGGTAAGGCGATACACGCTCCGCCATGTCACGCCTCTCGTGCTCGTTACCTTGCTGGAGATTGTGGACGAATTTCCCTTAACTTGTGGTGGCTGTCCGACACAGGGAGTCGTACGCTGTGAGCCCCCGTCAGCATATTGAACCGCCTGGCATCTAACACCGCTGCTAAACGAAATCCAACTCTCCAGATGCGGGCTCTTCAAACTTCTTGCTTGCACCTGGAAACTTCTTGCTTGCACCTGGACATGTTCCTCGAAGCCCCGGGCCTACCCCTCGGCCTGCTTCCTCGCAATACTGCCACCCTCTCGGTCAGTGGCTTCAACACTCGACAGAGCCTCACGCTGTGCTGTCTTCTATCCCGCAAGCCTCCTAGAAGCCTCCGCCAGTTCGCCCTGCCCCTAATTGACGCGGGAATGCCTAGCACGGCCGAGAACAGAAGCCCATGCCACGTCATGCAGGAGAATGCCACACCAATACGCCGAGCCCATGTGCTCACGCAGCTATGACGCCGAGGATACCCATGGCTATGGCTAGACACCACGTGGCCAACATCGCACAGAAGGGTAGGCATAGAGCTTGCCTGTGCCTTAACAGGGCACTACCCGAACCACCCTATCCCCCTCATACAGCAGCTCGCCCCCGAGCTTGCACCCTGAGCAATACGGTTACTCCACAACTGCACTACCTTTGGCCGCAGCAGTGCCTGCTAGTATTGTGAACATCTGCCGCTCAAAGCTTGAGCATGCGCCAAGTTTGAGAAGGGCCGTCTCTGCAGCAGCTATCCATGTCAGAGGTGCTCGCAGAAAGCTTTGTAAATTTGCGCACAGTGGGCAGATAGCTCAGGTGGTCCAGAGCGCTTGCCTTACAAGCAAGAGGTCGGGAGTTCGACTCTCCCTCTGCCCACGCAGGAGTGGCGGAACTGGCAGACGCGCCGGACTCAAAATCCGGTGGGGCTGAAAACCCCGTGTGGGTTCGACTCCCACCTCCTGCACAGGGAGACCGATCTACGCCGACCCTCCCGGAGTGCTTCGAGCCTCACAGAGTGTATGCCTTCCTCCCTGCACCCCGACTGCGGGCAGCGGATAGCAGAACGCTGGGCGTTAGCAGTTGCAATCTTCGCCAGCTTCTTCGACACCTTCGCCATGCTCCCAGTCTTGCCCGTCTACCTCCGTGGGATAGGGGCCGAAGCATGGCAGATTGGGCTCGTCATGAGCACGTACTCGCTTGTGGGGCTTCTAACACAGGTGGCAGGTGGCTACGTTGCTGATACATTTGGCCGAAAGCGGCCGCTCGTGGCGAGCCTCATAGGGACATCCGTGGTGTTAGGACTCTATGGCGCTCTTCCATCCGTGTGGTGGCTCGCTAGCCTACGTGTCCTCCATGGAGTCCTTGGAGCTTTTTCCCTACCAGCCCTCTTCGCGCTGATTGGTGAGCAAGCTGGAGGGCAACGGGTAAAAGCCATGGGCTATGCTGGAGCTACCATAGGACTGGCAGCGATCGTAGCTCCGCCCATTGGTGGCATCCTAGCCCAGCACTTTGGAGCACCCGTTCTCTTCGCGAGTGTTGCTGTACTGATGGCACTGGCAGCACTCCTCGTTTGGCAGTTCGTGCCCGAGACTCTTGTCCTCAGGGCCAAGTCTAAATTGCCCCAACCTCTAACAGTCCTCCGCGTCCCCTTGCTTGTAGTCACATACTCGCTGACAGCGTCGTTCACTTTCTGCATGGGGACGCTGGCGTACACTCTGCCACTCTTACTGGTGGAACGCGGCTACACAACGGCAACCGCAGGCCAGCTCTTGGGCTGGATGGCACTCGTGTCTGTTCCGATTATGGCGCTCTTTCGGCGCGGGCAACCGTTAGAGCGTGCTCTGCTTGGGTTAGGGCTAATTGCAGCTTGCCTAGCAGTGCTGTGGAAGCTCCATCCACTCTGGAGTTTAGGCATAGCCATGGGGGTCTACGGAATCGGCTTCGGGCTGGTCTTTCCAGCACTCCACGTCCTGGTAGCTGAACATGCCCCAGCATCACTGCGTGGTTCTGCCTTCGCGCTACTCTACGTGTTCTATTCTGCCGGCATCATTGCTGGCCCAATCGTGGCAGGGTTTGTGATCTCCTTCCTCTCCCCGGGCATTGTTGCAGCCGCTACAACTGCCGCTATCTTGTTGGCAATTGCGGGGTGGAGAGTAAGGGAACGCCGCATGCACTGGGTACAGGCATGAAGCCCTCGGCCCACGAGCTCCTCGCCAACATGGTGGAGGCAGCGCTAGAGGCAGGGGCGCTGCTCCGTACTGGCTTTGGCTCCTCTCTAGTGGTGGAGCGCAAGGATGGACGCCACAACCTGGTGACGAACTACGACCGACGGGCGGAGGCACTCATCGTTGAGTCCTTGCGACGACGTTTTCCAGACTCGGCATTCTGGGCCGAAGAGAGCGGACACTCCGGTAGCGCGCACCATCGGCTCTGGTGGCTAGTGGATCCACTGGATGGAACAGTCAACTTCGCGCATGGCATCCCTATCTTCTGCGTCAGTATCGCAGCGCTCTACGAACAGGAAGTCCTCTGTGGCGTCATCTACCAGCCCCTCCTGGGGGAGCTATTCACGGCTATTCGCGGCGAAGGAGCATGGCTCAACGGCGAACGCCTCCATGTTTCGCAGACTACTCAGATAGAGGACGCCATCCTCGTGACGGGCTTTCCTTACAACGTTGCTGACAACCCGGGTAACTGCATGGAGCACTTCCTGCGTTTCCTTCACCTTGGAATACCAGTCCGACGGCTAGGATCAGCAGCCCTCGACCTAGCATACGTTGCCGCTGGCCGCTTCGACGGCTTCTGGGAGGTCGCTCTCCAGCCGTGGGATGTCGCCGCTGGCATCCTCTTAGTGCAGGAGGCCGGAGGTCGGGTGACGCACTATGACGGGACAGCCCATCGTTTAGAACCTCGGTCCTCCATCGTAGCCAGCAATGGACAACTCCACGAGCAGATGCTACGGGTGCTGCAAGACTGAGATGCTGATCTCCGTCACGTACGTCTCTGGAGCGGGAAACACGTTTACTCTCGTGCGAGAACGGCGTCGCCGTTTGCCTCTCCCGGTATGGCGACGGCTGGCACGCCAGCTCTGCCAGTGGACCGATGGGCTCTTGCTCGTGGGGCAGCCCGATGCGAACGGCCGTATTCCAGTCCACTACTTCAACCCCGATGGCTCCACCGGAATGCTGTGTGGGAACGGAGCCTGCTGTGCCGCAGCTGTCGCTATGGACCAACAGCGGCCCTCTGTGCAGCTACTCTTTGCCGGACAAGAAATTGAAGCCACGGCGACTGACAAAGGCATCCGCCTCCGGTTAGGGCCACCACCTGTACCGCCTCGAGCATTGTCCGTGGAGCTTCCCGAGAGAACACTGCACCTTTGGTTCGTAGATACGGGGTCTCCACATGCAGTCCTCCCCCTCTCGGAGCTAACCGCTACCTCCGCAGGTGAGAGCCTCGAGTCGGTAGACATGGAAGCCTTAGGCCGCCAATTGCGGTACCATCCGCGCTTTGCTCCCGCTGGTGTCAACGTCAGCGTATATGCCCCAGCGGAGGGCGGCAAGCTCCGAATCCGGACATACGAGCGCGGAGTCGAACGTGAAACCCAAGCATGTGGTACGGCAGCTATAGCGGTCGCCCTTACTGCATGGTTCCGTGGCGAGGCCTTGCCCCCGGTTGAGCTGATTCCACGGAGCCGTGTTCCGTTAGTGGTTGACTGGGAAGGTGAGGCCGCAGAGCAGCTCCGCGCTGTCTTCCTGGAGGGTAGCGTCCAGGTCTTGGGGAAGGACACCGTTGAAGTGTCGCTGGAGGAGGAAGAGTGAAGAAAGCACAAGCCTTCCGGCAGCGAGCAGAAGCACTCTTTGGCGAGCTCCAACACCATCGGCGATGGTTACACCAGCACCCTGAGCTCTCGTTCCAAGAGCACCAAACTGCTGCCTACATCCGACAACAGCTCCAAGCCTTGGGAATCCCCTTCCGGACGGCCGCAGAAACAGGCACGATTGGCCTCTTGGGGTCTGGCAACCCCTGTGTCGCTCTCCGAGCGGATATTGACGCCCTACCGATAGAGGAAGCCACCGACCTCCCATTTGCCTCGCAGCAGCCCGGCGTCATGCATGCTTGCGGGCACGACATGCACACAGCAATGTTGCTGGGAGCGGCAGCACTGCTGAAGGAGTGCGAGGCTGAGCTTCCTGGGAGCGTACTGCTCATTTTCCAGCCTGGCGAGGAGCAGCTCCCTGGCGGGGCCTCCCTCCTCTTAGCTGAAGGGGCCCTGGAGGACCCAGCCCCTGTTGCTGTGTTTGGGCAGCATGTGTATCCGGAATTGGCCGTCGGCCAACTCGCTATTGCTGCAGGCCCAATTTTCGCAGCAACCGATGAGCTCTTCTGGACGCTGAAGTCGAGCGGAGGACACGCCGCTCAACCACATCGGACAGGAGACCCTATCGTCACTGCAGCTGAGCTCATCCTCCATCTGCAGACCCTCATTAGCCGGCGCCGCGACCCATTCCTGCCGGCGGTACTCTCCATCACGGCAATCCACGGCGGGACCGCAACGAACATCATCCCAACGGAGGTGCGCCTCCAGGGCACGCTGCGAAGTTTTGACGAAGTGTGGCGTCAGCAGACACTGCAGCAGCTCCAGCGGGCTACCTCTGCTATCACTGCCCTACATGCAGTCCAGGCAACCCTAGAAGTGCGGCGTGGTTACCCTGCACTGGTCAACCACGAGTTGGCAACTGAACTGGTGCGCCAAGCAGCAGCCACCATCCTAGGGCCCTCTGCAGTCGTACCGTTCCAGCCCGTCATGTGGGCTGAGGATTTCGCTTACTACAGCCAGCGCTTCCCTTCGGCCTTCTGGCTGCTCGGGGTACGCCCACCGGAGCTTGAGGCAATGCCAGGTCTGCATCATCCGTCCTTCGCGCCGAGCGAAGAGGCTCTCCCGATAGGTGCTGCGCTGCTGGCAGCGGTTGCATGGAACGCACTGGAGACGCTGAGGGGCTGACGCTGCGGATAGACAGTGCCTGCAGCTTCTGTTCTGGACTCGGGCAGTGGATACACCGTCGTGCAGCACGCCGCGGACTTCCGTTACGGGTCATGCCGTTGCCAGAAGGTTCCGATGCTGTGGTCGTGGAGTATGGTGGCCAACGCTTCGAGGCTGCGGAAGCCCTCTCTGTGCTGCTGCAGTACTTAGGCGGTGGCTTCCGTGTATGGGCATGGCTGTTGCGCGTGCTACCTCCGCCATTCCGAAACGCTTGTTATCGCTGGGTAGCCCAGCATCGATACCGACTCTTCGGACGGACGTCGCACACACGAGGAGCATGTAGCCATGGCTCGTTGGAGTGAGCAGAGTCTAGTTGTCGGTTTGGTCGTTCTCCTCGTCTTTGGCCTCGTCCTCGGTGTCATATGGTGGCAGCAACAAGCGCGCGAGATGTCCACGCCGCAACAAGTGCGATGGACTCCTGACTCTCTGGACGCCGTGGGCCGAGCCTTCCTTCGGCGGATGCAGGCCCTACTGCTGCAAGCTCTGCAGCAGGGACCGGAGGCTGCTGTGCGCATTTGTGCTGATACGGCTCAGCGGTTCACGGCATCGTTTGCTCAGCAGCACGGCATCTCCATCCGCCGGACAGCATTGCGATGGCGCAATCCACAGAACCGCCCGGATAGCCTGGAAGCTGCATGGATAGAGCAGTTCCAACGTTGGCGGAGTGAAGGTCGATCGCTGGATACAGTGGTTGTCGTCTACCACGAGAGCGACGTTCGCCTTCTCCGCCCTATCCTCCTCCAGTCAGAGCTCTGCCTGATGTGCCATGGCAGCCCTGAGCAAATCCCTAGCTCTGTGGCTCAGCTCCTCAGTGAGCGCTATCCTGAGGACAAGGCACGGGGTTTCCGGGTGGGAGATGTCCGGGGTGCTCTAAGCATCCGGGTACCGAAGGCACTGGTGTCGGCAGCTCTGTAAGCTGCTGGAGCAGTATTTGCACGGCTTCCTGTAATGTACTGCCAAAGCTCAGGAGGCCATCCTTGTGGCCACCCATAACGATGAGCCCGTGCCTTTCAAGCCGATGCTCGACCACAAGCCTCATAAGCGCCAGTGCTAGCTCGGGAGTCCCGTACGGTATGGCTGGATCTGTCGTTGGGCAGATCCCAAAGAGCCGCTCCCAGAGAGTGCGATGATGGGCATGGACGACCGCTCCGATGGTTGGGGAGCTAAGGTAGAGCGCTGCATGGCTCAGGCTCTCCGAAGAGGCACGGACTAAGCCACGACAGCGCAGGAAATTCCGGTGAATGTCTACCTCCGCGACTTCCGAACATCCCTCAGCCGTTAGCTCTGCGATCCCGCCTGTACCGTTGCCCGTAATCAGGAAGTGTGCACCTTCACCGCAGCGGATGCTCACGTTCCCATAGCCTACGCCAGCGGAATCTGCCCCGATGAGCCCGTACCGAAAGAGGAGGTTTCGCCACCGGCAGAGTTCTCGTAGCCGCGGGGATTCGGGGAGTGGAAGCCGCTCCCATTCGTACTCGAACTTAACGGTCCCCTCCGACGCGTACATCGGCATTCCTGGCCAGTGCTTCTAGTGCGGCTTCCGTCGGCTGAATGACGCCATGCTCAGTAATGAAGCCCGTGATCAGCTCTGCTGGGGTGACGTCAAAGGCTGGGTTCCACGCTGGCGCTCCTTCAGGCGCTATGCGAACCGTCGCAATCCCATTGCCGTCCCAACCACTGGTAGTCAACACCTCGTCCGGAGAGCGCTCCTCAATTGGGATCGCCTGCAGACCGTCGCTCAGTCCCCAATCCACAGAGGAGCTCGGAGCAGCCACGTAGAACGGTACCCCATACCGATGGCACGCCAGTGCCTTGAGGTAAGTCCCAATTTTGTTGGCTGTGTCACCTCGTCGGCTGATGCGATCGGCCCCAACGATAGCAACATCAACCATCCCTCGCTGCACTAGGTGCCCGCAGGCGCTGTCGACGACAATCGTGTAAGGGATACCCTGCTGCTGGAGCTCCCAGGCCGTCAGCGCCGCTCCCTGGTTTCGGGGACGTGTCTCGCTCACCCAGACATGAAGCGGAGTGCCCGCTTCAGCAGCAACGTAGACAGGGGCTAGGGCCGTGCCGTAGTCAACGCACCCTAACCAGCCAGCATTGCAGTGGGTCAGGATGTTGAGCGGTTTACCACCCCGCTGTTCTGCAAGCTGCTGGAGGAGCCGAGCGCCATGTTCCCCAATACGACGACAGCGGTCCACCTCTGCTTCTACCAACGCATCCACCACCTGAAGGAGCCGAAAGCGGAGCTCCTGCGGCTGTTCTACGCCATCTACAGCCGCCATAACCGTTGCTACTGCCCAGGCAATGTTAACGGCTGTTGGACGTGTTTGCCGCAGTACTGTTGCTGCTCGCTGGAGAGCCTTCCGGAGCTGGTCGTCCGGAGCCGAAACGGCAGCCAATTCCAGCCCATACGCAGCAGCAGCGCCGAGGGCAATTGCGCCGCGGATGTGCATCTCCCGGATCGCCCGCGCCATCTCCTCCACCGTGTGCACCTCCTCCACCACGAAGCGATGTGGGAGGAAGCGCTGATCAATGAGAGCAATGACCCCCTCGCGCTGTCGCCAGATTGTGCGGTATGGCACCCCGTTCACTATCATGCCAGGGAGGCCTCGCGGACCGGGGCAATATCTCTCCTACGAGGGTGCAAGCCGTGAGCACGGCGCCGTTGTGCCAGCTCCAAGCTGAGGAGTAGAGCGTGGTACATGCTGCGGTGGTCGGCAATCCCTTTGCCTGCAATATCGTACGCAGTGCCGTGGTCAGGCGACGTACGGACGAACGGAAGTCCGAGCGTTACGTTGACCCCACGGCCGCGAGCTAGCAGCTTAAAGGGGATAAGTCCCTGGTCGTGGTACATCGCCACGGTGACGTCGTACTCCTTCCAGCGCTGGCGCGCAAAGAAGCTATCGGCAGCAAAAGGACCGTCCACAACATACCCAGCACGACGCAGCTTCTCTATGGCAGGCTGAAGCATCCGCTCCTCATTCCCTAGCCTGCTACTCTCGCCAGCATGGGGATTGAGCCCCAAGAGCGCTATCTTGGGCTCTCGTAGGCCAAAGTCTACGGAGAGCCCATCGTGGAGGCGCTGCACGAAGGCAGAGAAGGCTTCTGGCGTCACCATGCTGTGGACTCGCCGCAGCGGGACATGGGTTGTCAAGAGAGCCACCCGTAGAGAACCCGCAACGAAGAGCATCGTCGGAGTACGGTTCGGATAAGGGTGAGCCAGATACTCCGTCTGGCCTGGGAAGCGCCAGCCAATCTCGTTCATGAGGTGCTTCGTGATCGGCAGCGTAACAATGGCATCGGCCTGCCCACTCCGAGCTAACTCTAGCGCGGTTGCCAGCGCTTCCCATGCTTGGCGGGCTGCCAGCGGATCAGGGTAGCCCCAACGAACGGGGGCGTACGTCTGGCAAGGAATTAGCTCCACCGTGAGGCGTCCTATCTGCAAGCTCCCTTGCTGGAGCTTGACCGATAGACAACATCCATCGACGTACTCTGCCACCGACCTCGGATGGGCAATGAGGGCCCATCGGGTGCCGAAGACCTTCGAATGGCGCTGTGCCTCCGCCAGGGCCTTCACCCAGACCTCCAATCCGACACCGTTGCAGTCTCCAATCGTGCAAACAATCCGCATCGCCCTTACCTCCCTGTGCCCAGGCAATAGACGCCGAGCAGTGCTAAACCGTTTAAGAACAAGCCGTTACACTGGCCTCTGCTCCTCCGGCGTCTGTGCTCTGCTGAGAGCGTACGGTAGGACCAATGTGGTTCCTCGTTCTTGCTCTTGGTGCACTGCCGGGAACCCTGTGCCGGGCAAACGACTCCATCTTGCCGCCAGCGATCCTCATTGCTCAGGCCCGACTCGGCACTGGCTTTGCTGGTTTCGGCACACAGAAGTTAGAGGCTGCCATTACGCTCGCTGTGGAGGTCTCCGGCCGATACACCGTCGTCCCTGCACTACAGCGAGACTCGGTCATCGAAGCCCTTCAGCGTGAAGGGCTGGCACCGACAGTACGGGCTGTGGCGCAACGTCTAGGATGCACCGCTATCTGCTTTGCTCTGGCAGAGCGCTTCGTCCACCTGGTCCGCGTAGAGGTCGTGCTGCGATGGGCGCCGGAGTATGAGTCCGAAAGCCGCGGCGTCGGTTACGCGCTGGCTCGATACGCGAGAGTCGGCTCAGGAGAGCCCCTCTACGACCCGGCACTCTTAGAAGCAACCCAGCGAGCATTTGCCCTCTGCGTCGGCGACAGCACACTGTACGCTACCCACGAGCCCCCGTTACGGGTCTATCCAGCTCCGTTACTGGCGGTCAGCAGCATCAGCTACAGCGAAGAGCCGGGACTACCACCATGGCAGCTCTTCCGGCAGAAGGTCGTCAGCTCCTACGATGCCGTGCTCAATGCAATTGACACCGCCCGCCACCATCCCCGCTTCGTCGTCTGTGACATCGACACGCGCGACTCCATCTATGCCCTCGGCCGACTCCGTGAGCCCGAGAACTACAATCCGCCGACAGCCTTAGAGCTGGAGCTGCTGGCCAACATGGGCGTAGAGTACCTCCTTGCCGGCTCATTCCAGCGAACGAGCGAGGGAGCCCACCTCCGGATGGAGCTCTACCGGCTCTCCCGAGTCGGCCAAGCGATCGCTCCAGAGCTCATCGCAGCCGCGGACACCAAGGTGCACGACGACTCTGTGCTGGAGTTTCGGCGAGCAGTCCGGAAACTGGTTGGTCAGCTCCTATGGCAGCAGCCGTAATTGAGGTCTTCGTGTGCCGGGCCTTCTCCGGACAGATTCTACGCCTGCAGCTACCGGCTCAGCATCCCATCCAGGATTTTCTCGGGCAGCTTGCCGAACAGCTTCAGCTCAGTGCTGACGTAGACTCCTTAGGGCTCTACAACCTGACGCAGAACTTCGAGTACCTCCGCACCGACACTCTTGCCGATCGAGGCACTCGAGCAGGAGACTTGCTGCTCTTGGCACCCGGTGGCACTTGTAACATGCGACGATGAGCGCCGACGGTACGGCATATCAGCGGGCTGCTGAAAGACTCTGCCAAGCTCGTAGAGTGGTTGCCTTTACCGGTGCGGGAATCTCCGCCGAGAGCGGTATTCCTACTTTCCGCGACCCTGGAGGACTTTGGGAGCAGTTCCGACCGGAAGAGCTTGCGACTCCAGAAGCCTTCGAACGGAACCCAGACCGCGTATGGGCATGGTACCAGCACCGCCGCCGCGTCATCGCTGCTGCTGAACCCAATCCTGGGCATTACGCCTTAGCGGCTATGGAGCCGCACTTCGAGGAGTTCACGGTCGTCACGCAGAACATTGACCAACTCCACCAACGTGCCGGGAGCCGCCGGGTGCTGGAGCTCCACGGCTCTATCCTGCGGAACCACTGCCATCGCTGTGGCCGGCCTTACGAGGCACCGAATCTGCCCGAAGAAAGAGCTCCTACTTGTCCCCACTGCGGTGGTCGGATCCGCCCGTCTGTAGTCTGGTTTGGGGAGCTCTTGCCGGAGGACGTCTTCGCTGAAGCGGAGCAAGCAGTCGCTCGCTGCGACGTATTACTCTCGATTGGCACCTCAGGGGAGGTCTACCCAGCGGCAGGGCTCGTCTGGCAGGCGAAACTGGCGGGAGCAACGGTGATAGAAGTGAACCCCAACCCAACGGAGCTAACACCTGCTGCCGACATCGCTCTCCGCGGCTCCGCAGCAACTGTTCTGCCAGAGCTCCTCCGCCGGCTCTGCGAATGCCGTCAAAAGCTCTCGAAGGCAGGATGATCGTCGGCATCGGCGTTGATATCGTTGAGGTCCGCCGCATAGAGGCCGCAATAGAACGCTACGGCGAACGCTTCCTTCGCCGCATCTTCACGGACGTGGAGCGCCAGTACTGCGACCGCTTTGGCCAGCGACGTGCCCTTCACTACGCTGCCCGATTTGCTGCCAAGGAGGCCTTCAGCAAAGCCATCCGAACAGGGATGCGCCCTCCGTGCCTGTGGAATGCGATTTCCGTCGTCAACGGCCAACTGGGTGAACCGGAGCTCTTGCTTGGAGGCGAACTAGCACGCCGCTATAGCGGCTACTGCTTCCACGTGTCGCTGTCGCACACGGCAACGCATGCTGTGGCGGTTGTCGTAGCCGAATTGGAAGACCACAGCCGGACCTAGGTGGACTCTGCCCTTTAGCGCTAGTTTCACACCCAGTGCTGTAAAGTTGCCACGGGCAGACGCTATCGTGGAAGTTGCCGCGGGCAGATGAGGAGGGAAGCATCCCCGTAGCTGAGGAACCGGTAGCCCTGAGCGAGGGCTTCAGCGTAGATATCGCGCCAAAATTCTCCCACGAAAGCTCCCACCAACAGGAGGAGCGTGCTCCGCGGCTGGTGGAAGTTCGTGATGATGGCATCACAGAGCTGGTAGCGGTAGCCAGGCATGATCATCAGCTCCGTCGTCCCCTGGAGCTGCCCGATGCCATGGTGCTGCATCCACTCTAGGATGGCCTCGAATGCGTCGGCTGGTGGGGGGAGTGGTCCGCGAAGGAGGTCGTACGGTTCCCACTGAGGCAGCTGCAGAGTTGGGGAAGCCCAAAGCTCAGAGTCTCTCCGAACGAAGAGGCGAACCCCATGCCAGTAGAGTGTCTCCAGCGTCCGTACAGAGGTAGTCCCTACAGCAACGAGCCACTGCCGGTCAGGATGGCGGAAGAACTCTCGCAACACCCGAAGCGTGGAATCTGCGACACTCAAAAACTCACTGTGCATCTTGTGCTGGCGGGCGTCCGACACCCGAACGGGTTTGAAGGTGTCCATGCCGACGTGGAGGCATACGTCCGCAATCTCGATCCCTGCCTGCTTGAGCCGCTGGAAGAGAGTCTCCGTGAAGTGCAGTCCCGCCGTTGGAGCGGCGACTGACCCCGGCACACTAGCGTAGACGGTCTGGTAGAGCTCCCGGTCGGCTGCTTCATCCTCCCGCCGCAAGTACGGTGGCAGCGGAACTCGTCCCAGCTCTTGGAGGAGCTCAGCTAACGTCGCCGTTGCAGGCTGCCAATCCAACCAGATACTCGCTTGTCCGGCAGCATAGTCGAGAAGGCGAGCATGGAGCCTCCACCTTCCCACCACTAGCCCTAGTTCTGTGCCAGGGCGCAATCGGCGACCCCGCAGCAGACACTCCCACTCCACAGGCGGATGCGCAGCAAACCCGGCCTCTGGCGAGCCTTCCAGTGGCTGTAGCAGCAGCACCTCTACTACTCCTCCCGTCGGCTTACGTAGGAATAGGCGAGCATGGACAACCTTCGTCACGTTGCGCACGAGCAGTGTACCCGCAGGGAGCAGCTCAGGGAGTTCAGCGAAGGTGTGATGCCGAATCGTTCGGGTACGACATTCCGCTACCAGTAGCCGACACTGGTCTCGCTCTGACAACGGATACTGCGCAATCCGATCCGGCGGGAGCTCGTACAAGTACTCTTCCAGCAGCACCTGCGGGAGAGTCTCCGACATGCTGCCTCCACCTATGGGCACAGCATACGACGTGCCCTGTGGGTCTGTATTTTCGCGGCGGTCTCCTTTCGGTGCACCTCCCATGGCTGCAGACTTCCCGACACGCCAGAGAGACTCTGACTTCCCAACCCAGGTTCCTCCACAGCGCCGCAAGACACCGTGGTGGATACCCCCACTCGTCGTTGCGGGACTCGCTGCCGTTTATGTACTACTCAGCCTGCTCCTGCCACGATGGCTACCCTTAGATGACCTCAAACTGCCGAGCATCACTACTGGCGATCGCGAGCCCTCAGTGCTCCTACTGGAGCTTGGCAGCCTCCCAGAGTGGCGCCAAGGCTCCGTAGCGGAGCTCTTCGGTGCCCCACCGCAGGCGACCTTTCGCGAAACTCTGGAAGCGCTCCGCATAGCACAGTCTGACCCCTCCATCAAAGGCGCATACCTACGGCTCAGCCTTAGCAGTACGGGCTGGGCACAGCGAGAAGAGCTCATAGAAGCCTTGCTCGAATTCCGCAAGAGCGGCAAGTTCATCTACGCCTTCATGGAGGCTGGCGACGAACGAGACTTCATGCTCGCTGTTGCTGCAGACAGCATCTTCATGCCACCAGGAGGGCTACTCAAGCTGAGCGGCTTCTCCGTCTCGGAGCTATTCCTCACTGGCCTCTTGGAGAAGCTCGGTATCTCCTTCCACGTGGAGCAGTTCGAAGAGTACAAGTCTGCTGGCGAGCCATATGTGCGCCGCTCCTTCAGCCCGGCGGCGCGAAGCAACCTCTTGGAACTGTTGCAGCAGCGGTATCGGCGCTTCGTTGCACTCGTGGAGGCACAGCGAAAAATAACCCCCTCAGAGCTCCAGCGGCTCCTGTCCAAAGGAGTCCACACGCCGGACTCACTCCGTGCTGCAGGGCTCATCGACGGAGTGGCCCATGAAACTGAG
Source organism: Candidatus Kapaibacterium sp. (assembly GCA_025059875.1). Lineage (NCBI taxonomy): Bacteria > Pseudomonadati > Bacteroidota > Eximiradiia > Eximiradiales > Kapaibacteriaceae (SeqCode) > Kapaibacterium (SeqCode) > Kapaibacterium sp. (SeqCode). The sequence goes on along the minus strand of JANXCT010000001.1, from coordinate 444,406 downwards.
CTCCTCATCTCCTTAGCCCGCCGAATAGGCCTCAAAGACACATTGGAGATGCGGGAACGGCTGCTCAGCGTTGCCCGCTATCGTGACACGAAGCCTTGGGAGCATTGGCACAAACGAGCGCCCTCCCGCCCAGCAATCGCGATCGTCTACGCAAGCGGCCCGATCGTGCCTGGCCGCCAATCCAACCCCTTCTCATCCCCTGTTATCGCTGCAGAGGACCTGATCGAGGCCCTACGCAAAGCTGAACAGGACAAGGACATCGCTGCGATCATCCTCCGAGTAGACAGCCCCGGGGGCTCCGTCCTCGGCTCGGACGCCATCTGGACCGAGCTTCGCCGCATTGCCCAGCACAAGCCTATCTACGCCTCTCTGGGCCCAGTGGCCGCCTCTGGAGGATACTACCTCGCCATGGGGTGCGATACGATTATCGCCCACCCGACGACGATTACCGGCTCTGTTGGAGTCATCCTTATGCTCCCGAACTACTCAGGCGCGATCCGAAAGCTGGGTATAACGGTTGACACCGTCACATCGAACGACGGTGCTCTATTCGCTGACCCATCCTTGCCCTATCCGAAGGCCCAGCTCCAGCGCTTTCGGGAGCTTGGTGCCGAGATGTACCAGCTCTTCCTCCAAAAAGTCGCCGTCCGACGGAACATGAGCCTGGAAGAAGTGCGCGAGCGTGCTCGAGGACGAGTCTGGAGTGGTGAAGATGCTTACCGCCAGCGGCTTGTGGACACCCTCGGAGGACTCTCCGTAGCAATCAACATCGCTAAGCGCCGCCTGGGAATCCCGCCAGACCAGCCTGTGGCGATCCGAGAGTTCCCCGAACCCAAGGACCCGCTTGACCTGTTGCTTGAGGCCTTACGCGGAGGATCCTCCGGCAGTGCACTATCACGCCTCAAAGAAGCCTTCCTGGAGCTTGTACCCCAGCAAGCCCGCACCGCTGCACAGCACGCACTCCAGCTCCAGAAATTGAGTCAGCGTGAGCCCCTACTGCTGGCTTTGCCACCAGAGTGGGAGCTACTACGCTGAAAGGGGCCAGAGCGCCCTTCATCGCCACTCGTCTATAGTTACCAGAAGTAACGACTGGCCCCTGCATCATAACCAGTCCCTGTAAAATTCTAGCGCTGCTGGCGTATGCCAGTGTACCGTAGATTAAGACTGAGGCATGCCCGTCCACTTCCGACGGCGGAGGCGGGCGATGAAGAAACCGTCGGTGCCATGGACAGAAGGGAGGAGGAGGCACTCAGGGAACTGAGGAGGAGCCTGCGGGAGTTGAATCCCTGATGCACGGAGGACCTCAGAAACGGGTTCCAGCTCCCATTCTGGCTGACGTTCCAGGAAGTACCGCACCACTCCGAAGTTCTCCTCCGGCATCAGCGAGCAGGTAGCATAGACTAGCACGCCCCCTGGAAGGACACGCTCGGCGTAACGCTCTATGAGTTCTCGCTGTCTCCGCTGATGACGGGCAAGCGCCTCCGGCGTCAGACGCCATTTCAGGGTGGGCGTACGGCGAACCGTTCCTAGTCCCGAACATGGAGCGTCTACAAGGACCGCGTGGAAGCGGTGCGGGAGTGCTCGTGGTAGCTGCCCTCGAGGGAGAAGAAGAGGACGCACCGAACTGAGACGGGCTCGCCGCAATCGGACCCGGAGAGCCTGCAATCGTTGGTGGTCTATGTCGGTTGCCCAAATCTCACCTCTATCCCCCTGCAACACCGCTAAGTGGAGCGCTTTACCACCTGCCCCAGCACAGGCATCCCAAAGCCGCCAATCAGACTGCGGTGCAGTGGCATACCCAACGAGTTGGCTTGCCTCTTCTTGGACCTCCACAACTCCACTCCGATGGAGCTGTAGCTCATGCAGCGCGATGCGCTCCCACAGCCGTATCCCGACCGGCGAGAATAGGGTTGGGACGGCAGAAATGCCCTGCTCTCTCAGAGACTGCAGCACAGTTTCCCGCGAGCTCTGGAGAACGTTGACTCGGAGGCATGGATATGCAGGCTGGAGGAGGGCACGGCAGAGTTGCACAGCATCCGATGGCTCCCACCCATACCAGGGATTCTCGAGCCATCGCTGGAGGATCCAGTCGGGAATAGAGCAGACGGCCGAAATGAGTTGCCATGCCTCCGGACTCCACTCCAGACATGGACGCCGAAGCACTTTAGCTGCCTCCAGCTCCAAGCTACAGAGCGCCCGCCACAACCCCTCGAGCCACGGCCGCGCCTGCCCCTTCCATCCCGACTCAGCCAGAACCCGCTCCCAGAGTTCCTCGTGCTGAGCTACCGTACCGGCTTGGAGAGCTGCGGCACAAGCAGGAGTCAAATGCGGGTTTCCCAGCCGCGGCCCAAGGTAGCCCATCGCAGCTACCAGCAGCCGCTCCCTGGGGACCGAGGGATGGGAAATCCGCGCTACGCACCATCCGAGCGTTCCCCAGCATCGCAGTGTAGCGAACGCCACCTCTGCAATGAATCGGCGCTCCTTGCTCCCCAAGTATGTCCGCTGGCGGAAGAAGTCCTGAGCAACGCTGTCTGGCGGCTGTGGGGAGCGCTCCATCCGACGTAGCAGTTCGCCGGCATGTCCCAAGAGGGACTCAGCGCGCATGGAAGGACATTAAAAGCCACCGTCGCTCCAACACTCGCTGCCGCAACTCCTCCAGTAGCTGCTGTAGGAGCTGGAGTGCTACTGGGTCAACAATGAGTCCATCTTGGCCAACTTTCTCCCGGACACGAGCTACCAGCACCTCTGGTTTGGCGAGCACCTCAGCATTCAAGTATGACAGCACTTGGCGTAAGTGAAGCTGAGCCCGTAGAGTGCCGAACTCCCCAAGCGTCGCCCCGATAATTGCGACAGGCTTTCTCTCGAACGGATTCTCCGCCGGAGGATGCGACATCCAGTCAAGGGCATTCTTCAGTACCCCAGGAATGGAGTGGTTGTACTCCGGAGTCGCTATGACGACCGCGTCGGCCGCTCGGATCCGCTCCTTCAGCGTCTGCACCGCCGATGGTACCGGCTCCTCTTCGTCCTGGTTGTAGAGCGGGATCCCTGCGAGCGACACCTCCTCAATCTCCATGTCGGCCGGTGCTACCTGTTGAGCCGTCCGCAGCAGCTTCCGATTGTAGGACTCCCGCCGCAAGCTGCCAACGATGCCCACCACGTGAATCATGTGCAGTTCGACTCACACCGCGAGACTCTGTTCCTACGACGGAGGCAGCCAACGGCCTCAATCCGCTAACTTCCACCACGACTCTGGAATAGCCAACAGCAGCAGGGTTGCTCCGATGAGAGCCATGTTCTTCGTAAACTGGGTCAACTCTACCATTCGCTGTACGGGGTCGCGTACCCTCCAGAAGGCGTGCATCCAAAAGGTGACCAGTCCCAGGAATGCGACTAACGCCGCAACTCCAACAGGGACATACATGCCCGACAGGATCGTTATCCCACCTACTGCGAGCAGTATCCCGCCGACGTATACGGCCAGCGTCGGTGCCGGCACCCCGTGCAATGCTGCGTACTCGCTTAGTGCCTTCGGTGCAATCAACAAGTGGTTGAGGGCATTGTAGAGCCAATACAGTCCAAACAGAAGGCGCCCAAGTACTTACTACTAATACCTCGACCATCCCTCAGCCCGCCGGTGACGGTCAGATACCCACTACGTCTGCTTCCTCGGTGCTACAGAGTACGGCCACGGCTCCGGAATCGCCAAGAACATCAGTGCACTGCCCATGAGGGCAAGGTTCTTGAGGAACTGAACCATTTGCATCATTCGCTGCCCCGGATCTTCGATCGCCCAGAAATCATGCATCCAGAACGTCACCGGTAGGAAGAAGAGCACGAGCGCCAATACCCCAATGCGGGTATACACCCCCAGCAGGATACTCAAGCCGCCGATCAAGAGTAGCAACCCCGAAACGATAACGGCCAACATCGGCGCTGGAACCCCCTTGGCTGCGGCATACTCCGACAGTGGGCCTGGGGCGAAGACCAAATGATTCAGGGCGTTGTAGAGATAGTACCCGCCAACCACAATCCGACCGATGAGCACGAGGACGTTCATTGGAGCACCTCAAATGAGTTGGACATACCGCAAAAACCCTTCGGAAGCTCTCTTCAGAATGTTTTGCCCAAGAGAAGGAACCCCTCCCCGGAGCAGCGCATCTGCGTCTCTTGTAGACTTGAAGTTCGTTGCAAAGCTGTCGAAGAGCCCAACTCCTCTATCCCCACACTCCATGCCCTTGAGCAATCCCTGGAGACCATCTTCACAGTACCGACCCACCGTACAACCGAATCGGCTCCTGCCACGGCTTTCCTACTGCTAGCACCCATCGGGCATCCTGCACCGCAGTGCAGAAGAGCTGTTCCTCGCCACGAATGACTGTCCCTTCAGCAGTCCGGAGGGGCACATCGTTGAGCCGGATCTCACCTTGGAGTACGTAGGCAAACCCCTGCCATCCCGATGGCAGCATATGCCAGTACCGATGGCCCGCAGAGAGGCGCACAGCAAAATACTCTACGGGGGTGTGAAGCCGGATTGGAGAAGAGCCACCGACGATCCAACAGCGGTGTACGCCATCACGTGTCTCCCACGCCAACTGCGGCACTGCTTGGTATGATGGCTCGATCCCTTTCAGAGCTTGCGGCAAGACAATCCAGAGCTGGAGACCATGGACCCGGTCACCGACAGGATGTTCGGCATGTACGATTCCGCTACCTGCTGTAAAGCGCTGTGCTCCACCGGCCAGTACGGTGCTGTCGTTACCTAAGTTATCACGATGCCGGAAACCGCCTTCCATGAGGTAGGTAACGACCTCAAGACCACTATGGGAGTGGTCGGGAAAGTGAGCTGGAGGTACGACATGGAACTCATCGAAAAGCACAAACGGATCAATCGTGCGTTGCTGTAGTGTTGGGAAGAGCCGCCTCACTTGGGCCCCTTGGCCTTCGTGCCGCCGTGTTGAGGGAATCCGCCGAATCACGACTAGGCAGCATGTAGGGGACATATCCACAACGGATAAGAGAAGTGCTGCGCTGTCGCGTTCAACCGAATCTCTAGATGGTAGCTTCGCTTTCCTGCCTCTGTGAAGTCGGCTGCAAAGAGGGCCTCGGTACAGCAGGAGACCGTTGGCTGGGCCAACTTTAAGAGTCGCTGCAGCTCAGCACAAAGCATGCTCCTCGGCAGGCAAGTTCTTAGAGCAGGAGCAAGTGCATGTGAGCTTCAAAGGTGCCTACACGATTCCGGCAATGTACCATGGAACTGCTCATCAGCGGCCACAAATTTACTTTCTCTGCCTCAGCCTCACGAGCCGCTTTCATGAAGAGACACGGCTCTTGCTAATTTTGGGCCGGCATACCTAAGAGAGGACCAACTGTCTATGGAAATCGGCATCGTACGGGAACAGGCACACGGCGAGCGACGAGTTGCCCTAACCCCTGAAGTCGTCCAGCGACTGTGCCAACAAGGCTACAAGGTTGTCGTACACCAAGGTGCTGGCGAGGGAGCACACTATTCCGATGCAAGCTTCCAGAGTGCAGGGGCTGAAGTAGTCCCATCTGCCGCAGAGGTAGTCGGCCGAGCCGATGTCCTCCTGCGCCTCCACATGCTGACAGAGGCGGAGATTGCACAATTGCGAGAGGGACAGGTCTTGATCGGTATTCTCCAAGCCTGGCGCTACCCTGAGCGGCTGGAGCTACTCCGAAAGCAGAACGTTACTTGCTTCGGCTTGGAACGGATACCCCGAATCTCGCGGGCACAGGGCATGGACGTGCTCTCCTCTATGGCTTCGCTTGCGGGATACAAGGCTGTCATCGTTGCCGCGGAACGCTTTGGGAAGCTACTGCCGATGATGGTAACGGCTGCAGGCACGATCCCACCGGCACTGGTGCTCGTCATTGGGGCTGGAGTTGCTGGCTTGCAAGCGATCGCTACGGCCCGTCGGTTGGGGGCCCGTGTAGAGGCTTACGATATCCGTCCCGCCGTTAAGGAGCAGGTCGAAAGCCTTGGTGCCCGCTTCCTGCCGATTACGCTGGAAGTGGACGCCGTTGAACAACGCGGCGGTTATGCGCGCGAACTCCCTGAAGAGGTCCAGCGTCGCCAACGGGAAGCCTTAGCAACCTACGTGGCCCGGGCAGATATCGTCATCACCACGGCGGCCGTTCCTGAACGCCCTGCTCCTCGGCTGATCACCGCCGAAATGGTAGAGCGGATGCAACCTGGCAGCGTCATCATTGATCTGGCAGCGGAAACTGGCGGGAACTGCGAGCTGACCGAGTTAGGAGCGTGGAAGGAGCACAACGGCGTGGCTATTTACGGCCCGCTGAACCTTCCTGCTACTATCCCCATCCACGCCAGCCAGATGCTTGCACGCAACTTCGAGCAGTTCCTACGCCTACTCACCAAAGACGGGCGTCCTACGCTCCACTTCGAGGACGAAATCCTCCGGCAGACCTGCCTCACCCACGCTGGACAGCTCTATCCCTTCGCTAACGAGACAGTCTCAGCAGAGCGATAACCCAGATGACCGAGGTGCTCTTCTCCATCTTCATCTTCACACTGGCAGCCTTCGTTGGCTTCGAAGTCATTTCCAAAGTCCCTCCGACACTCCATACGCCCTTGATGTCAGGCTCCAACGCTATCTCGGGGATTACCATCGTAGGCTCGCTACTGATTGCCGGTCGTGGGGAATCCCCAGTGCTGATCCTCTTGGGCGTGGCAGCGGTGACCTTTGCGATGATTAACGTCGTCGGAGGCTTCTTGGTGACCGACCGAATGCTCCGAATGTTCCGCCCACAACGCCAGGAGGAGCGCCATGGAGGTGCTCATTAACCTGGCATACCTGGCCGCCTCAGCAAAGTTCATCATAGCGCTCAAGCGCTTGAGCTCCCCCCGAACAGCTCGATCGGGGAATCTCATCGGAGCATCCGGTATGCTCCTAGGTATCATCGCCACACTGCTGGACCGCAGCATCGTGAGCTTTGAATGGATCCTGCTCGGCGTCGTCTTAGGTTCGGCGCTGGGAGCAGGGATGGCGCTGACAGTCCGCATGACCGCCATGCCCCAGATGGTGGCACTCCTGAACGGCTTCGGGGGGGCTGCCTCTGCTCTCGTCGCCGTCGCTGAAATGGAGCGCCTTCAGCTTCATCACGGTATCGGGCAGGCCTCTGGTGTCTTGCTTGGGACGATAGAGGCTAGCGTCGTCATCGGCACAGTTACGTTTACCGGTAGCCTGATTGCTTTCGCAAAGCTCCAAGAGCTCATCACCGGCCGTCCAATTGTCTTACCCTTCCACCATGGCTGGAACGCTCTGCAGGCAGCCGCTATCGTAGTCCTCGCCGTACTCATACTGCTACAGCAGACGACATGGGCAGAGTCCACCCTGGCCGGCCTCTTCTACGCATTGCTGGCCATTTCTGCTGTGCTGGGGATTATGCTTGTCATCCCGATCGGCGGCGCGGATATGCCGGTGGTGATCTCCTTCCTGAACTCCCTCTCCGGCTTGGCCGCCGCGAGCACAGGATTTGTGCTCCACAACTACCTCCTCATCATCGCAGGCACGCTCGTTGGGGCATCGGGCTTCATCCTGACCAACATCATGTGCATGGCGATGAACCGCTCATTGCTGAATGTGCTCTTCGGAGCCTTCGGTGCAGAGGTAGTTCAGGGAGCTGCTACTGACCGCGTTGTCCGAACCACGACCGCAGAAGACGCAGCCGTCATCATGGGCTACGCACGCTCCGTCGTCATCGTCCCAGGCTACGGTATGGCAGTCGCCCAAGCCCAGCACGCTGTCAAGAAACTGGCTACCCTGCTCCAACAGCGGGGGATTGACGTGAAATTTGCGATTCACCCCGTCGCTGGCCGAATGCCAGGGCACATGAACGTACTCCTCGCAGAGGCCGATGTGCCCTACGACCTCCTCTACGACATGGAACGCATCAATCCGGAATTCGAGCACACGGACGTAGCGCTTGTCGTCGGCGCTAACGACGTCGTCAATCCAGCCGCCCGCAAGGACCCAACCAGTCCCCTTTACGGGATGCCCATCTTGGATGTCGACCGGGCCCGCACTGTCATTGTCCTCAAGCGCTCTATGAACCCTGGGTTCGCCGGTGTTGAGAACGAGCTGTTCTACCAGCCTAACACCTACATGCTCTTCGGTGACGCCCGCCGTTCACTGGAAGCAGTCGCTGAAGCTCTCAAGAGTGTATAGGGGTTCTGAGCAGCAACGGGCATGATCCTCTCAGACAAGGAGATCCTGGAGAACATCGCCAAGGGGCTGATTGTGATTGATCCTTTCCGACCTGAGTGCTTGGGACCAAACAGCTACGACGTCCACCTAGGCAAGGTGCTAGGCATATACGTCGACGAGGTGCTGGATGCACGTAAGCCAAATCGGATAGAGCTCTTTGAGATCCCCGAGGAGGGCTATGTCCTCCAGCCGAACATGCTCTACCTCGGCGTCACTGAGGAGTACACGGAGACGCACGCTCACGTCCCTTTCTTAGAAGGAAAGTCCAGCGTCGGACGCCTTGGAATTGACATCCACGCCACTGCTGGCAAGGGAGATGTGGGGTTCTGTAACTACTGGACCTTGGAGATCTCCGTCAAGAAGCCTGTCCGCATCTACGCTGGGATGCCGATTGGGCAGCTCATCTACTTCGAGGTCAAAGGTGAGGTGCTCAACCCCTACAATCGCCGCCCGAGTTCCAAGTACCGCGAGAAGAAACCTGTCCCGATCGAATCCATGCTGTGGAAGGCCTTTCTCTGACGCTACGGTAGCTGCCAAGGGATATCGGCTGCATAATTTTGTGCGGTCAGAGCTCAAGCGGAGCTGCAATGAAGGAACACCGACCGCACGATGAGATCGCCTTCGTGGAGCGTGTGCAGCAAGTCCGGCAAGCGAAAATCCTACGCCAATTGCTGGACCGCGATGTCAGTGTCCTCTTCGAAGACCCACTGGAGAACGACCTCGTCCTCAACATGGGGCCACAGCATCCAGCAACCCATGGAGTCCTGCGAGTATTGCTCCGGCTGGATGGGGAGACGGTCGTCAAGTGCGTGCCCGAATTGGGGTACCTCCACCGTGGCTACGAGAAGCTGGCGGAGAACATCACCTACCACGAATTCATCCCGCACACTGACCGGCTGGACTACATTGCTCCGATGTCGAACAACGTTGCCATTGCGCTGGCGATAGAGAACGCCTGTGGCATCGAAGCTCCACCACGAGCCCAGTGGATCCGAGTCCTGGTTGCCGAGTTAGCGCGAATCTCCTCGCACCTGCTGGCAATGGGCGCCACCTGCATGGACGTTGGCGCAATGACCCTGTTCCTCTGGACCTTCCGCGAGCGAGAGAAGCTCTACGACATCTTCGAGCTCATCTGTGGGGCCCGTTTCACAACGAGCTACACCCGTATCGGAGGCGTTGCGAACGACGTTCCACCAGAAGCCTTCGCGAAGATTCGAGAGTGGCTGGACCAGTTCCCCCACGAGCTGGCCTACTTTGAGAAGGTCGTACACCGCAACCGCATCTTCATTGAGCGCCTAGCAGGGGTTGGGTACATCTCGGCCGAGAAGGCAATCCAGCTCGGACTGACGGGCCCATCGCTGCGAGGCTCCGGAGTACCACGCGACTTGAGGCGCGATGAGCCATACTTGGTCTACGACCAACTGGACTTCGAAGTCATCACCTACCCCGACGGAGACTCATGGGCGCGCTACATGGTGCGTATCCAGGAGATGAAAGAGAGCGTCAAAATCCTACGGCAAGTCCTAGAGAAGATGCCGCCCGGGGAGGTTCTGGCCCACGATCCCCGCTTCGTCCTTCCCCCAAAGGAGCGGGTCTACACGCGCATGGAGGAACTCATCAACGACTTCATGCTCATCAACTTCGGTGCTATGCCTGAACCAGGCGAGACATACACAGCGATCGAGAGTCCGAAAGGCGAGTTGGGCTTTTACATTGTCTCCGACGGTACTGGCCAGCCTTGGAAGCTGAAGATCCGCTCCCCATCGGCGGCCAACCTGCAGGCACTGCCATACCTCTGTGAGGGCTCCATGGTAGCTGACGTCGTTGCTATCATTGGCTCTATCGATCCGGTGATGGGCGAAGCTGATAAATGATCCCACTACGGGAACGGACGGCCCAACGCCGTGATAGGATCGCAGAAGTCCTGCACCGTCGTCAACCCGATCTGACCGTCGTACTCGAGAACGTTCATGACACCCACAACGTCTCAGCAGTCCTCCGCACGTGCGATGCTGTGGGAGTCCTGGAGGTCTACTTAGTCTACACGGTAGATCCCTTCCCCGAAATCAGCCATCGAACATCCGCCAGCGCATATAAGTGGCTAATCCTCCGACGCCACAGAGATATCGCCACATGCTATGCTGCACTCCGTTCCCAGGGCTACCGAATCTGGGCAACAGCTGTCCGCTCAGAGGTCCCTTCGCTCTACAGCCTAAATCTCACGTTACCGACAGCTCTGGTCTTCGGGAATGAGCATCGCGGGGTTTCCGAAGAGGCTCTGGAGGCCGCTGATGGGGTCTTCTGGATCCCACAGGTAGGGATGGTGCAGAGCCTCAACATCTCGGTTGCCTGCGCCGTTGCACTCTACGAGGCCTTTCGGCAGCGCTGGTTGGCTGGGATGTACGAGCAGCCACGCCTCCCACAAGAGCTGTGGGAAATGCTACTCCAAGAGTTTCTCCAACGGTAGCACTCTGATGCCACGCCTCTGCATCGCAGGGCATCGCCACTGGAGCGAGCATGCCGGCGGAGTCGAGCTGCAGACTCGCTTCCTCGGCGAGGCTCTCCAACACTACGGTTGGGAGGTCGTCTACCTCTGCCACAGCCTGCAGGGAAAGCAGGGCTGGGAAGACGTGGCTGGCACGCCTGTCTATTGGCTGCCGCTTTACCCTTATGGCTGGGCTGTCCCGCAGAAGGAGGTGGAACGAGTCCTCGAAGAGGTACAGCCAGAAGTCCTCTACCAGCGAGGCTGGGGCACACTCCAGGAGAGCGGATCCGTCCTTTCGTTTGCCTTACGCCGAAAGATCCCGTATGTTTTCGCCATCTCTTCGGATGCGCTGCTTCGATGGCGATTTCCAACCACACGAGCATTTACTCTTTACCGATACCCTCGGTGGCGTTCATGGCTGCTGCTCCCATACGCCCTCTGGTCAGACGCCCGACTCCATCGTCTTCTCCGCAAAGCACCGTATATCTTGGTACAACACGAACAGCAGGCCTTATGGCTACGCCAGCGGTATGCGCGCATAGGACTCCTCGTCCGCACGCTCCATCCGGAACCGCTACGCTCGCCAGAGAAGCACCCCACCCCCCTAGTGGCCTGGATTCACAACTATCGTCCCCACGCCCAGCTCTCGTCGGCTCTTCGAATCGCCACAGCGCTCGCCGAGAGGGCAGAGTTCCACTTCGTCACTGGAGCTACTCGCCGGGAACAGCTTCACGAGCTCCGTCGTTGGCGCTCCCTGCCGAAAACTCTCCTTTTCTACGGTGCCCTACCAGTTGAGGACGTGGAACGGCTGCTGGAGCGTGCATGGGTTCTACTCCATACGGGGCTCTACGAGGGCTTCCCCAACACTTTCGTCCAAGCCTGGTTGAGAGAAACTCCGGTGTACTCTCTTTGGGTGGATCCTGCAGAGGTCATCACTCGCCATGGCTTAGGGTTCTGTGCTCGAGGGGACTTGACCTTGCTACAGCGAGAGCTGGAAGATGCTCTCAACCACCCAGAAGACCTTCGAGCACTTGGGAAGCGGGCACGCCAGTATGCAGAGTCACGCCACGGGCTTCGGCACAACTCCTACCAACTCCACCGCCTCTTTGAGGGTATCCGCATAGGCCTGTCAACCGAAGAGCTCCGCTGCCTATGGGCCAACGGCTACCGAGAGTAGGCCGAAAGGCGAAAGCACTGCTCCGCGCCCTACTGTGTCGCTTGGCAAAAGCTAGGCCGCTGACCCGAGAGGAGCTCCAAAGTCGATGGCGGCATGCCCGCCGGGTACTCCTCCTCTGCGGCGCCGGACTCGGAGACGCTCTCATGGCCACTCCACTGCTGCTCGCTCTGCAACAGAGTCGTCCGCAAAAAGAGACCGCCGTCGTAGCCTCGGAGCGAGTGGCAGCAGTCTTCGCGCCCTTTCGTGTGCGCCTCTTCCAGTACCGCGAAGGCACTCTCGGAATCTTGACACTCCCCTGGGTGCTGTGGCGCTGTTGGAGCTTCAAGGCTGATGTCTTCCTCGGTGCACAACCCGCAAATACACTCCGACACTCTCTCATTGCTGCCATTAGCCAAGCTCGACTCCGGGTGAAGCACGCTTTTCCACCAACGACCGAGCCAGAGCGAGATCTTTCCTGCATTTACCACCACCTCCTCCCCCTCCAACCGAGCCGCCACCGCGTGGAGGCGAATCTGGACCTGCTCCGCATCCTTGGAGAGCACATCCCTGAGGGCAGCCTCCGTCCTTCATATCCCGTCTCGAATGCAGCTCATCCAAGAGTGCAGCAGCTCTTCCCTAGAGCCCAACTGGTAGCACTCCATCCAGGTAGCGGTCGGGCGGAGAAGCGATGGGGGGATGAGCAGTTCATCGCTGTTGGGCGCTGGCTGCAAGCACAAGGGTATACGCTTGTACTGCTTGGGGGCCGTGAAGAGCAGGGATTGGCAAGAACGCTTGCGCAGGCTCTCGGTCCTGCTACTATCAACATGGCCGGGAAGACCTCTGTGCCTGAGACTGCTGCCATCCTCAGCCGTTGCCGTCTCCTCGTCTGCAACGACTCCGGGCTTATGCACTTGGCGGTTGCCGTAGGAACGCCCGTAGTGGCTATCTTTGTGAGTACGGATCCGTGCCATATCGGCCCGTATTCTCCAAAGGCCGTTGTGGTCGGTGGCGACAGAGGTTCTCGGCCAACGGTTGAGGGAGTCCTTCAAGTACTCCAGCAGTGCCTTGAAAGCTGAAGTGCAGCATGGTAGGCTACGGGCCGATTCGCTGGAAGGTGCAGATTCGGGACGTCACCTTTGGACGGAACGTCATCGTCGTCGAGCCAGTTAACCTCTACGAGTGCTTCATTGACGACGACTGCTTCATCGGCCCCTTTGTAGAAATCCAGCGCGGAGTCCGAATTGGCAAACGCACTCGCATCCAGTCGCACTCCTTCATCTGTGAAATGGTCACTATCGGAGACGACTGCTTCATCTCGCATGGGGTCATGTTCATCAACGACACTTTCCAAACGGGCGGCCCAGCCCCCCGCGGGTGCCGAGACTTGCTGAAACCCACGATCGTCGGCAACCGCGTCGCGATCGGCACGAACGCAACGATTCTGCCCGTCAGGATTGTAGATGATGTCGTTATCGGAGCTGGAGCGGTGGTGACGAAGGATATCTTAGAGCCTGGCATCTACGCTGGGAATCCTGCCCGTAAGCTGCGCGACCTATCTCAGCAGGTATAGCGATGCATGTTCAAGTCCCCTTCGTCGACCTCCCAGCTCAGTACGCTCGTATTAAAGCAGAGATCGATGCTGCAATCGCACAGGTCCTTGCAGACGCTGCATTCATTCGCGGCAAGTATGTTGAGGAGTTCGAGCGCGCCTATGCTGAAGCTCACGGCGTTCGTCACTGCATTGGGGTTGGTAACGGCACCGATGCCCTCCACATTGGTCTCCGAGCACTAAGAATCGGCCCTGGTGATGAAGTCCTCGTCCCTGCTCTGACGTGGATCTCTACAGCCGAGGCAGTCTCCCTGACAGGCGCCCGACCCGTCTTCGTAGACATCGAGCCCGAGTACTACACCATAGACCCACGCCACGCAGAAGCCAAGATTACGGAGAGGACCAAGGCTATCATCCCAGTGCACCTCTATGGGCAGCCAGCAGATATGGACCCTCTGCTGGAATTAGCTCAGCGGCACGGGCTTTCCATCCTGGAGGATTGTGCTCAAGCACATTTCGCTCGCTACCGTGAGCGTCTGGTGGGAACCTTTGGGGCACTAGCAGCCTTTAGCTTCTACCCCAGCAAGAACTTAGGAGCCTTCGGAGATGGCGGAGCGCTCTTGACAGACGACGATGCTCTTGCCTACTTTGTCCGCATTTTCGCTAATCATGGCTCATTGACGAAGCACGAGCATGAGATCGAGGGCATCAACAGCCGCTTAGATGGTCTCCAAGCGGCGATCCTTTCCGTCAAGCTCCGATACATTCACCACTGGAACCAGCAGCGTGCTGAGCGTGCGCAGCGCTACGCCGAACTCCTGGCAGACGTTGAAGAGCTAGCTCTACCGCGTATCCGCCCCAACTGCACCCATGTCTTCCATCTCTTCGTCGTCCGTACTCTTCGACGAGACGAACTGCAGAAATTCCTCGCTGAGCGTGGAATCCAAACCCAGCTCCACTATCCCCGAGCTCTTCCCTTCGTGCCGGCATACCAGCACTTCAGGCATCGCCCTGAGGATTTCCCTATCGCTTGGCAATACCAACAAGAGTTGCTCTCTTTACCCCTGTATCCGGAGTTGACCGAAGAACAGCTCCGCTACGTCGCAGACGCGATCAAAAGCTTCTTTGCACATCAGCGGCAGTCCATCGTACGTCCATAGCCGCCGTGGTGCATACCAAGAGTTGGTACTACTCCTTGGAGGAAGCCCCTATGAAGCTCGTGTTCTCACTTGCCGTCGTTACCTTCATAGTCTGGGCTAATGTTGCGTTTGCCCAGATCCATTTAGGGGTCGGCCTCTGCTTCGGTAGCGACATCGAGAAGCCCGGGATCGACCTTCGAGGCTACTACGGACTCTCCCCCACCTTACGCCTGACTCCGAACTTCCACTATTTCTTCACTGAGTCGGGGACGAGCTTCTGGACAATTGACCTCAACGCCCACTACATCTTCTACGAGCACCGACGTCAGCAACGCGCTTACGGGCTCTTTGGTCTCCAGTATGCTCGTAGAGATATTGGCTTCGAAACTGTCAGCGATTCCGAGATTGGTCTCAACGTCGGCATTGGAGGCGAAACGCGGGTAGATTTCGGCGCTATTTTCGGCGAGATCAAGTTTGTGCTCGGTGGAGCCGAGCAGCTGGTCATTGGTGCTGGGCTGCGCTTTTCGCTATAGGGTTCAGAACCACGTAGCTTCCAGGAAAGCCGTAATTTTGTGGTAGCTCCGTTGGGGGTGCTTCGCCTTTCTGGGGCGAGGCTGAGAGGATACCCTTCGAACCTGATCCGGGTAATGCCGGCGTAGGGAAAACGGAGCAGCCCAGAGAACCTCTCTGTTGCTGCAATCCCCCCTCTCATGGCCTCCCTACAGCAAGCACCTCCACACGGTGAAAGCACGTTGTGTAACACACGTGTGGAGGAGACGAGATGGTTCGGTCCACCGCAGGTGTTCTTGCTCTCTCCGTCCCTTTAGTCCTCGCTTATGCCCAGCAGAGAACAGAGAACCCAGAGGACACACTCCGCTTGTACCAGCTACCGGCCGTAACCGTGACCACAACCCGAGCTGAGGTGGGGAGGAGCCCCGTACCGTTCGCTGAGGTTACACGAGCAGAACTTGCCCAGCGGTATACGGCCCAAGACCTCCCAACCCTCCTCAACACACTCCCGTCCGTGCTCGTATGGTCCCAGAACGGCAACCAAATCGGCTACTCCACCCTTGTTATGCGAGGATTCGACCAACGCCGGATTGCTGTACTCATCAACGGGGTGCCGCAGAACGACCCGGAGGACCACAACGTGTACTGGATTGACCTCCCAGATCTGGCCGCCAGTATTGGCTCCATTCAGGTCCAGCGTGGAGCTGGAGTAACGAACTACGGTGCTGCTGCCATCGGAGGCAGCATCAACATCACCACCTCCAACTTTCTCACAGGGCGCTTGGTACGCATCAGCATCGGCAACGGCTGGCAGCAGTTCGGTGCTGGCGGGCGGACGACGTTCCAGCCTACAATCCAGCGCTACGCATTCGAAGTCTCCTCTGGGCTCATTGAGGGGCAATACGCCGTCTATGGACGCATGGCCCGCATCAACTCCTGGGGCTATCGGGACCAGAGCTGGGCAGAGCTGAACAGCTACTTCCTCAGCGGGGCCCGCTTCGACGAGCGTCTCACTACGCAGATCAACATCTACGGTGGGCCCATAGCCGATGGGCTGACGTACTACGGCATTCCTAAGGAGCACATCAAGGACCTGACACTCCGCCGCAAGAACTATGCCTGGTGGCAATACGATAGCACCTACCGTCAAATCGTTTTCGCCATAGAACGCCGTCCCAACGAGCTGGAGAACTTCTCCCAGCCACACTACGAGTTGCTCAACGACTGGCGCATCACCGACGACTTGGAGCTGAAGTCCGTGCTCTTCTACTACACCGGTGACGGCTTCTTTGACTTCGATGGATCGTGGGCTGACGCTCGGACGCTACGGCTGACCAGAGAGTATGGTTGGGACCTCCCCGATACCGTCTACCCGCGCAATGCCATCATTCGGGCATTTGTGGGCAACCGACACGGTGGGTGGATCCCTCGACTACTATGGCGACACACTGGTGGTGAGCTCCTGATTGGGGCCGAGGTGCGACTGCATCGCTCCGTGCATTGGGGTAAGGTGCGGTACGCCGAACTCCTGCCGACGAACTTCGACCCCGAGTATAAGATCTACTCTTACGAGGGCATTCGCGACATCTTCTCCGTATTCGCCCGTGAACAGTACGAACTCCGCCCACAGCTCCTGCTCAATCTCGAAGGGCAACTCGTCCACCACAGCTACCGCATCCGCAACGAGAGGGCCGGAGGCCGACCTACGCAGTACCTAACCCGATCGGGCGATACGGTGAGGGGCACTGGAACCCTATTCGACGTGCGCTACACTTTCTTCAACCCCCGCGTCGGGCTCCTATGGCGCTTCGGCACAGGGCATGAAGCCTTCGGCATGGTAGGGTATACTTCTCGCGAGCCACGGATGCGGAATCTCTACGCTGCCGAAGATTCCTACTTCGGAGCCCGACCCTTGTTTGAGGCTGACACCGTTGGTGGCGTCATTCGTTACGACTTCTCTAAACCACTGATCAAGCCCGAGCGGATGCTGGACATTGAGCTAGGGTGGCGCTACCGATCCGAGCGTCTCGCTGCCTCTGTCAACGCCTTTTGGATGGAGTTCTTCGACGAGCTGGTCAAGAGTGGACGCGTCGACGTCTTCGGAGTCCCGATTGACGGGAATGCACCACGGACACGCCACATTGGAGTGGAGATTGAAATCCTCGCAGAGCTCCTCCGGCTTCCGGATGGGAGCTCTATAACCGTTGGGGGCTCCGCAACGCTAAGCCGCAACCGCATTGTGGAGTATACTTACTACAGCGGCACAAAGGCCTTCTCGCTCAATGGAAATCCAGTAGCGGGATTTCCCGAGGTTCTTGCTTCTGGAGTGCTCCGTTACCGGATTGGTCAGCTCGAGGCCCAACTCACAGTCCGGCATGTGGGCAAGTTCTATTCGGACAGCTTTGGAGAGAAGCTGGCTGAATACGCTGCCCAGGACCCAACGATTGCCGACTACCGGGACAACGTTGTCGACCCCTACACGGTTGCCGACTTAGACGTGCGCTGGCGACTCTCGAACGTTCTGGGACTCCAGGGGATCGTTCTCCGCCTACAGGTCTCCAACCTCTTCAACGCCCTCTATGCTGCTGGCGCCGAGGGGCGCCACTTCTTCCCAGGCGGGGAGCGCCTAATCTTTCTTGGAGCAGACCTGGAGCTCTAGCGTAAGCTCCTCTCACAGGAGTTCCAGCCTCCAGCGGACCTCACCAGGCACGAGGGTAAGCCGCACGCAGTGAGTACGCTGCCGCACCAAGTACCCTGGGGAGAAGAAGCTGGGAGATACTTCCGCAGGAGCCGTGCTCCAGAAGCGGAGGGTACCCACTGGACTATGCCAGAGCATCTCCTCGGAGCCATGCTGCACAACCCTGATCTCCGGTGACAAGTGAAAGTTGACAACTGCTGAGGTCGGCCCCTCGTAGACGTCCGCCCCTTCGATCCCCGTGGCTAGTATCTGCAAGCAGCGACGATGCCGGTACAGCGGATGGAGGAACTCTCCGACAAACTCCTGCGCGCTGACAGAGAGTATCCGTACCTGCACCTTGCGTCGGAAGAGCCAGAAGAGAGCCTCCGGAGTATGTCCATAGAACCGGAACTGCTCTACCCCAGGCACAGCAACCGTGTTGTGCGCTCCTGTTGCACGAAACCAGTTCCGCCATTCCGGCGAGGCCGTATAGCAGTAGGTTCCGGGGTCCACAAGGACTTCACAATTGCCGATGGTCAGCTCAAACGACAACTGATCGCAGTGGGCATGTCCACCACTCAGGTGGAGCCGATCTATACCCCCGCAGCGAACAGCCAAGAAGAACTCGTCCCAGCGATAGAGCACGACACCGAAATCGGGAAAGACCTCCACGGGTCCAGGCGGCTCTACCTCCAGCAGCGGGCAAGGCTCTAACAACCACGCTTCCGGCTGTTGCAACCATTCCTTAGGGTAGGACCGGCAGAGCGCCGCCGCTAAGCTTAACGTCGGTCGCATGTCACGATGGTCCTCTGCTAGCTGCGCAACCGGTCGTCCGGTAGGGAGCTCGTATGTCTCTGCCTGCTCTTGGGAGAGCATAACGAGCCGCGGAATGAGCTTGACACAGCGTCCACTGTCGTGGTCGCCAATCTGAGGAGCCCGCCCGCTACGGTTCGTTATGGCTGCAGCAAAGCGGATCGCCGCGCGCAATCGTTCCCAGTACTCCTGCGGGAACGGAGATACCGATCCTGCTGCGGATGTAGATATTGGATACGCCGGGACTGGGGGCGGCGCCAACGGCCTTTCGCCTCGCCACAGCTGATGGTCGTAGTGCTGGAGTCGCTGCCGCCGAGCCGTAGGTAGCCCTACCACGACAAGGGTTCCGAGGAGCACCATCTCCAGCACGAACCGGTGATAGTACGTAGAGCCTTCAAAGTGCCCCCCGTCCGGCAAGAATTGGTGTAAGACTTCACTGGTCAGCTCTCGAATTCCAAAAGCCAGCCATGCATCAGCCACCGGAAGATTGTCCAAAGCGGCTCCCAAACACAGCAGCCCGACTAGATTCCCCACGTAGTGATTCCCTCGTAGCCCCTCGCCCCATTCCAGATGATGCATCAGAAAGGACCCATGCTCGCACAGGCCCTGAGCCATCACGCGTCCGAAAGCGACATCCAGTAGCCCCTGCTGCTCGAAGAATGTCCATGCTACAACCAACGATACTGCGCGGAGAGCCACCTCCAACGGCGATGCCCACTGAATCCCGAATCCAGGCGGATTCTGCACGAGGAAATCCAGCACTGTGGAGCGGAAGTGGTCTCGGAGCTGCTCTGCCGTTGGCCCATCGGTAAGCTGGGCTAAGAGCGCTAGTGACACCAAATACTGCATCCGACCGAGCTCCCATGGCACCTTCGGGTCAGCTCCTGTCGGACATAGCGACAGCTCCCACGACGGTCTGGTACCATCCCACTGATATCCGCTGAACACATCACACTGCCAATCCAGCCACTGATGTGCTGCAGGCAGCAAGCTCAGAGCCTCTTCCACCCATTTCCTACCCGACCTCCCTTCCTCTCGATAGCGCATTGGCTGTTCTACATGCGGGAGACGGATCCATGAAGGGAGAAAGAGTAAGAGCTCCCCTTGCCGCCAGTGTTCCCACCACTCCCAGAGCCCTCTCTGGAAGGGCTCAACGTGCCGCGCCGACAGCGGAGAGCGCGAAAGAGGGCTAAGAGTTGCCCTTACACCATGTCCACAGACAAGCTCCAGGGACCGAGGACCCCACTGCCTCGAAAGCTGTCTGAAGGGCCTACAGAGAAGCTTCCGCAGTCGAAGCGCCCACGGCAGTGCTTGCCATTGCTCCCAGCGAAAGCGCACCATACTGCTGAAACCGTGCGCACTTGCTAATTTTGTGGTGAGCTCTCTGGCTGGTCAGGTAGCTCAGGTGGTAGAGCAGGGGACTGAAAATCCCCGTGTCGGGGGTTCGAATCCCTCCCTGACCACCCTAAAAAGAAACGCCCGTGCGTGTAAGCGCACGGGCGTTTCTCATTCAGGGCGCTTGCACCATGCTTACCAGTAAATGGAAAGCGTAAAGGAACCAGACGGAACGGTGCTAATGTTGGTCACAGAGGGCGCATCCGTTTCTGTCGTCTGGCCGCCAGTCGTTACCTTCTGCTTTCCCGAGCTTGTAGAGAAGCCCAGGCTGTAGCTGGCACCTAAAGAGACGTTGCTCCACGCAAACCACTCAGCCCCCACGGTGACCGCTGCACCGAACGTAGTCGTTGACGCTTCTACTTTGTGTCCGCTTTGATGATCTCGATTCTCCACCGTCTCACTCCCCATTCCAAATGATATACCGACACCCGCATACCCCACAACGGGGCCACTTGAGGCAAGATTGAAGCGGATCCCCGGGGAAAGAGTGAGGTTCAGTGCAGAAGTCTTCTCATCTGCTCCTCCCTGGGTCGGCGCTCTTTCTGTTGTGCTCTTAGTTCCAAATCCCAGACCCACGGTCAAACCTAAGTCATCGCTGAGGTAGTACAACAGCCCTAACCCACCGTTGTAACCGCCGACCCCCAGAACTGACAGACCGTTCAGTGTAAACAGCCATGCTCTGTCCCCTTGTTTGGTCTTCTGTGCTGATGCACTGACTGCCGCCATTCCGGCAACGACCAGCAGAGCAACGAGCCGCTTCATGGTGCACCCTGACAGCTAGTTCGACATATACTCTACAACGCTTCCGTGCACTGCACGGCACTACAAATATACGCTGCGGTTGTCCTCTGTGCAGCAAGTCCAACACAATCAACGCTTTACAGAGCAGCTCGCAAACCACTACGCTTGCTCTCCGCCTCTGCCAGTAGAGACGTGCCAGAGCCATGCAGTTCCCACCCACCCTGCGAAAGTGAGGTTTGTTCGTCTCCGAGCTCGGTTGAAGAGCAGCACATTCTGGTCCGAATGTGTGGGAGGTACATGCTCGTTGCTTCTGGGGAGGAACTCTCTCGGCGCTTCTACGTACAAGAGGCACCGACCATAGAACGGTACAATGCTGCACCCCTCCAGTTGCTACCCGCTATTCGCGTGCAGATGGGACAGAGCGAGCTGAGCTTCCTACGATGGGGGCTCACTCCTGTGTGGGCCCGCGAGGACTTTGGTAGCCGCCTCATCAATGCACGGGCTGAAACGCTGCGCGAGCGCCCTAGCTTTCGCCATCTCATCCACCACCGCCGTTGCTTAGTCCCAGCGAGCGCCTTCTATGAATGGCTTCAGCACCCTAGTGGTCGGTTTCCCTTCCGCTTCTTCCTTCCCGAGGAGCCGCTCTTCGGAATGGCAGGGCTGTGGGACGAGTGGCTCAATCCCGAGACGGGAGAACTCCTCCAAAGCTTCGCGATCATCACCGTACCCGCCAACGGTCTCGTTGCTCGCATCCACGACCGAATGCCGGCCCTCCTCCATCGAGAAGCAGAAAAGCTATGGCTAGACCCCGCAACTCCTGTACCACTTGCCCTTAGTCTCCTCCGTCCCTATCCTTCAGAAGCCATGGCTTTCGCTCCGGTCTCGCGACGCCTCAACTCTGCCCGCTACGATGATCGGAGTCTGCTCATTCCTGAAGAGCAGCCACCTCCGTTCTAAGCGAATGCAGGAAAGCCCGTGATGTCGGCGCCGATGATGAGCGTGTGGATCTCGTGGGTTCCCTCGTAGGTCTTAACTGACTCCAAGTTAGCCATGTGACGCATGACGGGGTATTCATCCAAAATGCCATTGGCACCCAAAATCTCCCGGGCCATCCGGGCTACCTTGAGCGCGATGTCTACGTTGTTCCGCTTCGCCAATGAAACCTGCTGGAAAGTCATTGTTCCAGCATCTTTAAGCTGTCCCAACCGGAAGCAGAGGAGCTGGGCTTTGGTGATTTCGGTCAACATCCATACCAGTTTGTCCTGGATGAGCTGGAAGCTGGCAATCGGACGCCCAAACTGAATCCGCGTCTTTGCGTAGTTGAGGGCCACCTCAAACGTGGCCATCGCCGAACCAACAGCACCCCAAGCGATGCCGTAACGAGCTTGCGTTAAGCAGCTCAGCGGCCCCTTGAGTCCACGAACTTGAAGCATGTTCTCCTCCGGGATTTCGCAATCCTGGAAGATAAGCTCTGACGTCACGGATGCCCGCAACGAGTGCTTGTTCTTCATCTCCACGGTAGTGAAGCCGGGAGTACCCTTCTCCACGAGGAAGCCATGGACCTCCCCGTCCAGCTTCGCCCAGACGACTGCCACATCGGCGATGGAGCCGTTCGTAATCCACATCTTCGTGCCGTTGAGCACGAAGCCGCAGGATGTCCGCTGAGCCGTCGTTAGCATACCGGCAGGGTTAGAGCCAAAGTCAGGCTCGGTGAGGCCAAAACAGCCAATGGCTTCACCACGAGCCAGCTTTGGTAGCCACTTCCGCTTCTGCTCTTCAGTACCGTAGGTGTAGATCGGGTACATCACCAGGGAACTCTGCACCGACGCAAACGACCGGATTGCCGAGTCCCCTCGCTCCAGCTCCTGCATGACTAAGCCGTACGTGATATTGTCGGCCCCAGCACAGCCATACTCAGGAGGCAGTGTAATCCCAAAGAGCCCAAGCTCGGCCATCTTCGGCACAAGATGCAGCGGGAAGGTCCCTTCTCGGTAGTGCTGCTCGATGATGGGAATGACTTCTGCCTCAACGAAGTCGCGCACCGTCTGGCGCACCAACTTCTGTTCTGGAGTCAGCAACTCGTCCAGCCGATAGTAGTCCACGCCCTGAAACGCCATCACATCCTGCACCGCTGAACTCCACATATCCCGGTGGAGCACAAAAATAGCGCCTCAGCATCGCTGGAGTGCTTGAAGTGTAGTCCACAGAGCCTCCCGCAGTGGTGTCTGTAGTAACTGGCCGAGAACCTCCCGAAGCTTCCGTCCAGAGAGGCGAGGGAAAGAGAGCGCGGGGGTCTCTACTAGCCGATACGAGCTCCAACCACACAGACTCTCCAACATCTGTGCTATTGTCCGAGCCGATACATAGGCTCCTGGCACATTGAAGACACCAGTAACCCAGTGAGCACCCAGCCGCAGGAAGATCTCCACGGCATCGCCTACATAGAGCACATCGCGGTAAACTTCCCCTTTAGCGAAGAGCTCATAGGGCTCTCCCGAGAGAGCTGCCCGAAGGAGTTCTCCCATGAATCCAATCTCTACGCCTTGCAATCGCTGCCGAGGCCCGTAGAGGTGGGAAAGCCGAAGCAGAAGGACGGCATGATAAGATCCCAGCAGCTGCGTTAAGAGCTGCTCACTTGCCCAGCAGTGGAGGCTGTAGACATCGCTGGGGGCTACAGGATGGCGCTCCGTCACGATACGGGCAGAGCTCCGTGGGTAGACTGTCCGACTACTGGCATAGAGGAGCCGGACCGAGAATGAGAGCCGATGGAACAACTCTGCGAGGGCACAGTTCGGCAAGTAGTTCCAGCGGGCATCCTGCTCTGGGTGCTCATTGCACCAACGGTGCGTATTGAAGGCGGCACAGTGGAAGACGATGCATCCGGGCTCTAGTGCTGATGACCATGCTGAAATATCCCCATAGTTGGCCTGCACGAAGTGAATCCGAGAGATGACCCCCGCAAGATTGTCCAACCGCCCACCACTGCCTGGTATTAGGGCATCCACCACCGTCACCCGCGCACCAAGTCCGACCAATCGTTCTACGAGGTGGCTTCCCAAGAATCCAGCGCCTCCAAGGACGATTACTGCCCGATCCTGGTAGAAATCCTGCCATGCCTGAGCGTTCACGGGCATTTCCGCGCCACTACCGCGAAGTTCCTCGCCAGTAGTCCACGAAGCGGCTTCGGAAGCGGGAGCCGTATCGGTGGCTTACCCAACCATATGCGGAGGGCATTGAGTCCGAACGTTGAGGTTGCGTGCGCCTCGTGCTCAATCCGAAAGCCAGCGGTACGGAGCTCATGGCAGAGCAGTGCGTACGTAAAGAAGCGCACATGGTATCCCTCACCCCGTGGCGGATGGCCTAAGAGTGCCCGCAGACGCCAGCGGAGATGGGCAACGTTCGGGGTTGTCACGACAACAAACCCACCCGGACGCAGACATCGCCAAAGGCTACGCAGCAGGACCTGAGTATGGATAACGTGTTCTATGACCTCTAGGAGCAGTGCCGCGTCGTAGCGCTCTGGCTCGAAGAGCTCCGTCAAAGGGCGATTGCAATCGTGGCGGTAAGCTAGGAATCCCAACAGGCGCGCACGAGCAACGTTGTATTCGTCAATATCTACGAATTCCACCGTATGCCCACGCTCCCGAAGGAGCACCGCCATCTCCGCGGCACCGCCCCCAACGTCCAGCACATGGCAACGCTTCCCTGCGGCTGCTTTCTCAAAGAGTTCCAATGCCGGGGGATACCATGGGCGATGGAAGTTCGGCTCACGTTGCATTGCTGACGAGCTCGTCGAAAGCGCCCTGAGCGTAGAGCTGCTGTGCCTGCTCGTAATCCTCCATCTGCCCGATGTCGAGCCAATAATCCCGCAGAGGGAACCGCGCTACTGGAAGCCCCACATCCAGGAGTTGGTGGATAAGCTGCGGCATCGTGTAGTACTCTCGTGGCGGAATACGCTGCAGTATCTCTGGCTCACAAGCATAGATGCCCGCGACAACCTCCGCATAGATGTTCGGCTTCTCCTCAAGCCGCCGAACATAATCCCCCTCGGCTGTAACGACTCCATACCGAAGGGGTAGCGCCAATTCTTTGGTGACGACCGTTATGAGAGCCTTGCGGCGACGGTGATATTGTAGCAGAGTGCGGAAATTCAAGTTGGTCAGGATGTCTCCATTGATGACGATAAACGGGCGGCGTAGCCGATCGGCAAACAGGCGAAGCGGCCCAGCGGTTCCTAGGGGCTGGTCTTCGACCGAACACTCGATCTGGAGCCCCCAACGGCTGCCGTCTCCCAGGAAGGCCTTGAAGAGCTCTGACTGGTAGTTGAGCGCCACGAAAATCCGGCGGACGCCACTACGCTTGAGCCCCAGAAGGATAATCTCCAGCACAGAGCGTTCACCAACTGGCAGCAGCGGCTTCGGGATAATCTTCGTCAACGGCCGCAGGCGTTCGCCCAACCCTCCCGCAAGAATAACCGCATCCATCCTAAAGCCAACTATCTGCCCATAACGGCCCGTAAGTTCTGCTCTACCTGCGCCCAGTTTACAACGTTCCACCAGGCGTCAATGTAGTCTTTGCGACGGTTCTGGTACTTGAGGTAGTAGGCGTGCTCCCAGACATCTATCCCCATCAACGGTATGGCTCCCCATGGGGTGAGCTTGTGTTGATTTTCGGCTTGGAGGACGATGAGGCGCCCGTCTGCAGGCCGATAGTGTAGTAGCGCCCATCCACTCCCCTCGACGGCTAAAGCAGCAGCGGAGAAATGCCGCTTGAAGGCCTCGAAGCTCCCGAAGCTCTGCTCTACTAGCTGTCGCAGCAGCCCTGTCGGCTCACCTCCGCCTCCCTTACCCGGAGGCGCCATGATGTTCCAGAAAAGCGTGTGGAGGAAGTGCCCTCCGCCGTTGAAGGCAGCCTTCTTGGACCAGTACTCTACGTAGGTAAAGTCCCCCGAAGCCCGAGCTTTTGCCAACTCTCGCTCAGCACGGTTGAGCCCATCCACGTACGCCTGATGGTGCTTGGTGTGGTGAATCTCCATCGTCTTGGCGTCAATGTAGGGCTCTAGAGCATCGTAAGGATAGGGAAGTGGCGGGAGCGTGTGCTCTGTAAGCTGCCCTGCAAACTGCTGCCCTTGTGCCTCCTTCTGCCCTAGAGGCCCAACCGCCCCTGTAGCTCCCAACAACCCTAACAACCCAAGGAATTCACGGCGCTCCATCTTGCAGCTCTCTCCGAGTTCCACTGGCCAAGACACAGCTGCTCCACTGCCTGGAGTCAGCCGCAAACTTAGCGACACTCCTAGAGAAGACACACGGAACAACAGCGCGGTTCGTAGTTTTGCTGTGGTTCAAGCTGCGAGTAGAAGAGGAAGCATGGTCGCCATAGAACTGCGCCGTAAGCGATGGCAACAGGTCGAGGCTGATGCAGTTGTGCTCTTCGTCACGGAAGAGGGCGTGCAGAGCTTGGAACAGGAGATCAGCAGCTACGTGCCAACAGTGCGAGTAGCCCTCCAGTCAGGCGATATCAGCGGGAAGGCAAAGAGCGTAGCGCTGCTGTATACAGACCCAGCTCTCTTCCAAGCTCCTCGCGTACTGATAGCGGGGCTGGGTTCGGAAGCAATGTTGAGCGCGGAGACTGTCCGTCGAGCCGCAGCAGCAGCTGCGAAACGCGCTGCCTCTGCAAAGCTGCGCCACGTAGCCATCCCCGTGCCGCAGGGCTCTGTAGGGAGCCTCTCAGCAGAGGAATTCCTCCAGGCAGCAATCGAGGGGATCGTCCTGAGCCAGTATCGCTTCGCCAAGTACATCACAACCCAACAAGACAACGGACTCCTGGAGCGCCTCACGGTCTGCACCGCTAACGCTGCCGAACAACAGCGCTTTCGTCCTGTGGTGGACTACACTCGTATCCTCTGCGAAGGGGTCTTCCTGACACGTGATCTGGCAAACGCTCCGCCGAATGAGATTTACCCAGAGACGCTGGCGGAACGTGCTCGCGAGGTCGGCAACCAGGCCGGTTTCAATGTTCGGGTACTCAACAAGGCTCAGATTGAGCGCTTGGGAATGGGAGGTCTCCTGGGAGTTAACCGCGGGAGTGCCCGTCCTCCAGTCTTCATCATCATGGAGTACTGGGGCACTCGGCGAAGCCAGCCACCGATCGTACTCGTCGGGAAAGGCATCACCTTCGATACGGGCGGCATCTCGCTAAAGCCGGCAGCCAACATGAGCGAGATGAAGGCCGACATGCACGGTGCCGCCTCTGTTATCGGGGCACTCTCCGTCGTTGCCCGGCTCCGACTCCCACTCAACGTCGTCGGACTGGTGCCGGCAACCGAGAACATGCCCAGCGGCTCAGCCATGGTCCCGGGCGACATCCTGCGCTTCCTCAACGGTAAGACTGCTGAGATCGAGAATACCGACGCCGAAGGCCGACTGATCCTTGCGGACGCCTTGGTCTACGCGGAACGCTACAAACCCCAGGCTGTCATCGACTTAGCGACACTTACTGGTGCCTGCGTCGTCGCCCTTGGGAACGTCGCTGCCGGACTCTTCGGAAACCATCGTGAACTCCTTGAGCGCATCAAGCAAGCCGCCGAGAGAACGTACGAGCGTGTCTGGGAGCTGCCGCTCTACGAGGAGTACGGAGAGCTAATCCGCAGCGATGTAGCTGACGTGAAGAACTCCGGCGGCCGCAATGCTGGTGCCATCACGGCAGCCCTCTTCTTGAAGCACTTCGTCGGAGACTACCCTTGGGCACACCTGGACATCGCCGGGACGGCAATCGCGCCTAAAGAGACCGACTATATGCCGAAGGGCGGTACGGGCTTTGGGGTTCGGCTGCTGGTAGACTTGCTCCGAACTTGGACCCCCTTCTCTTCGGAGGGCCCCGCTGACAAGACTCCCAAAACTCAGCGTAGCGAACGTGTACTCCAGTAAGCAGCAACGGGAGTTTGAGCGAGAGGCCCTCCCCCACTGGGAGGCACTATACTCCTTTGCTGCATACCTCTGCCGAGACCGCGAGCTAGCGAAGGACTTAGTCCAGGACACTTTCACGCGAGCCTGGGAGAACTGGAAGAGCTTCCAGCCGGGTACGAATTGCAAGGCATGGCTGTTCAAGATTCTGCGGAACCTCTACATCAACCACTACCGTAGACTCCGGCGCACTCCGGAGCTCCTCAGCTACGACGAGCATCCGGATGATGAGGACTCTTTCCCAGAGCTACCAGCGAGTCCTTCAGTCGAAACCGAGTTCTACAAGACTGTGCTGGACGAGGAAGTCGTGGAAGCGCTCTATGCGTTGCCCGAATCATTCCGGACAATCGTCATTCTCTGCGACCTTGAGGAGTTCTCGTATGAGGACGTTGCCAACATGTTGGGAATCCCAATCGGGACCGTGCGCTCACGACTCCATCGAGCTCGAATTCGATTAGCGGCACTCCTCTTCCACTACGCTCAGCAGCGAGGCTGGGTATCGCCGGAATCTCCATCAGCGAACCATGGCGACTGAGGACCGCTCGTTCCTACAGCAGCACCTTTCCGCTTACGTAGATGGCATCCCGTTGGAGCCATCGGTACGCGCCCGCTTAGAGCGGTTGCTTGCCACCAACCCAGAGTATGCTCACCTCTACCGAACAGAGAAGGCTGTTGCTACTCTACTACGGCAACGGCAGGCTCGGCTACGGCAGACTGCTCCCCCAGAGCTTCTAGGCACTCTCCGTCTAGCGATGCACCTACGCCAGCGAAGGGCCCGTCGGCGGCGACGCCTTCTCGTGACTGCCGGAGCACTACTTGTCGCTGGAGCGGGTTTATGGCTCTGGACGAATCTGCCAGTACGCCCCAGCCCAGCATGCTTTGCAACAGCCCTTCGGACAAGTCTTCACGAGTTTCAACGGCAGAGACTAGCCGTTGCTAAGGTCGGAGACATTGCGGAGCTCCATTCCCTCCTCCGCCAGAACGGGATCCCCTATCCACTGTCCCCTGTCCCCCGGGGCTTGTCGAGAGCGGAGCTCGTTGGAGTCGCTATCCAGCAGGTCAACGGCTACTCGATCCCCATAGCAATCTACCACGCGCCCGAGGGTTGGTTGATGTTTGCGAAGGCACCACGGCAAGCGTTTGACCAACAGCGACTGTGGCTGGATTCGTCTATTTGGGAAGCCCTCCACCGACACGAGTGGAAGTGGCAATCATGCGACAGCATCGTTACATGCGCCTTCTGGGAGCAAGAGTCCTTCGTCTGTGGGATTGCGACAACTCTGCCTCCGCAGAAGGCCAAGCTATTGCTCCATGCAGAATGGCAAGAGTGAACTGCTAATGTTGCACGTCAGATTGCAAAGGCAGATGCGCTTCTCCAAAGCCGCCGGACTCCTAGTGAGCATCCTCATCCTCGTGAACGCCTGCGTTGCACAGAAGTCACCGCAGCCGGCCTCCCAAGGCCCTACCCCCATTCGAGTACCGGTCATAGAGGAGGTGTTCCCTGCGTCAGGAAACCGAGCTCCCGACTTCGCCTGGCGTGATAGCGATGGTCGTCGGGTCCGCTTCTCGGAAATAGCCCGAAATCGAGTCGTTCTGCTGAATTTTTGGGCAACTTGGTGTGGTCCTTGCCGAAGGGAAATTCCAGACTTGATCGAGCTCCACCGCGAACTGTCGCCAGAGAAGTTCTTGTTGATCGGCATCAGCTTGGACCAGGGTGCACAAGCCCAGGAGAAGGTCCGAAGCTTCCTCGAAGCTCGGGGTGTTCCGTACTTGAATTTGCTTGGCGATGTCCGAGTAGCAGACGCCTACGGCAACATCGTAGCTATCCCAACTACCTTCATCATTGATGCCAACGGCAGGATCGTTGAGCGCATCGTAGGGGCACGGACACGTGACCAATTCCTCCAGAGCCTGCGTCGAGTCTTGAAATGATACTACCCTGATGAACAGCACACGGACCTGCGCTGCCACAGGAATCTTGCTTGGGTCCTTGCTGCTATCATCGATAGGCCATTCCAGGCTCCCCGAAGACTGGCAACTGGCCTACGAGTACCCCCACCCCGATGGGATTCCTGCATCGGTTTACCGCCAGCGTCGGCAGCGAGTGCTGCAGTACTTGGGTCCACGGTCAGCACTCCTTGTGTTCGCCGCTGAGCCCCGTCTCCGGAACGGTGACGTCTACTACCCCTACCGCCAAAGTAGTTGGCTATGGTACCTCACTGGAGTCCTCGAGCCGAATTCGGTCTTGGTACTCAGCCCTCAGGGCATTCCATGGGGAGAACGCCGCCTGCAAGAGCTGCTCTTCCTTCCAGAGCGGTCCGCTGCACGCGAACGCTGGGAGGGAGCCCAAATGGGTCCAATGGAAGCAGAGAGGCTGCTCGACATCCCGGCACTCCCACGGGTACACTACGATTCGCTCCTTCACCTGCTCCTGAGCCAAACGGATACCCTCTACGTGCTCGCCTTCCCTACCCCTTCACTCCGGCTCCCGATCTCTGGAGAGGTCATTTCCACTGAACGGCTAGAGCGAGAACGGCTCCGTAACCGCTTCCCTCAGCTCATCCTACAGCACGGCTTTCCGCCACTACGCCGAATGCGGGCAGAGAAGGACACTGCCGAGCTCAGACTGCTGAGACGGGCAATTGCAATTACAACGGCTGCATTCCAGCGCCTCTGGAGGGAAGCCGGTCCCGGCATGAAGGAAGCAGAACTCCAGGCACTCTTGGAAGCTGAGTTCCGACGCCATGGTGCCGATGCCCCTGCCTTCCCAACAATCGTTGCTGCTGGGGGCAATGCATGCATCCTCCACTACACTCGCGGTTCGCACCGCATCCGCGATGGCGAGCTTGTCTTAGTAGACTGCGGTGCCGAGTACGCAGGCTATGCAGCCGATCTCACCCGCACGTTTCCCATCAACGGGCGCTTTTCCCCAGAGCAGCGCCTCGTCTACGAAGCCGTGCTGGAAGCCCAGGATTCTGCACTAGCGGCCTGTCGTCCAGGCGTACCATTCTCCGCTCCACACCGGCGCGCGGTGGCCGTCCTCAAACGCCGTCTGTCGGAGCTGGGGATCCTCCGCAGCCCAGAGGAGCTGCACCGCTACTTCCCACACTCCACTTCGCACCACTTAGGCTTGGACGTCCACGACGTCGGACCAGTAGACACATTACGGCCGGGCTTCGTCATCACAGTAGAGCCGGGAGTTTACATCCCTCCTGGCAGCCCCTGCGACCAACGGTGGTGGAACATCGGCGTGCGGATTGAAGACCTCGTCTTCATCACGCCAACGGGCAGTGAAGTCCTCTCTTCAGCCCTGCCGCGGAGGGTAGAAGAGTTGGAGAAGCTCCTGCGCTCTCCTCGCTAACGCTATTCGGCGGAGACCTCCATGGCGCTGATGTGCTCCGTTTCCGGACTACGCTTCACAGCCGACGACTTCTCGCCCGAACTCATCGAGAGAATGCTCCACTCCTTCTCGCAGCGCCTCCCGGAAGGTCCCATAGCTGTTAGCCGTGATGGACGCAGTGGAAGCGAGCTTCTGGAGGAGTTAGTCGTGACAACCCTAAAGGCGTATGGGCACCGCATCCATCGGCTGGGGATTGTCCCTACGCCGACGACCCAAGTATGGATTGCACGTCGCCGTCTCCCCGGAGGCATCTCGATTACGGCCTCTCACAACCCCGCCGAATGGCACGGGCTGAAGTTCTTAGGGGCAGAAGGGCTGACACTGGACGCTACGCTCTTCTATCGGGAGGCACGTTCCACCAGCAGCATCTCCTCGAACGGGTACCGCTACACCCTTCATCCTGTTCGCTGGCTGCACGAGCGTGCCATTTGGGAGCATATCCAGAGCCTCGAGCGCCCCCGATGGCTACGACGCCTCAGCGAAATGATCGCCCATGAGCACTTCCATGTTGTAGTAGACGCTGTCAATGCCAGCGGCTCATTCCTCCTGCCTCCATTCCTTCAGCACCTCCGCTGTAGAATCACGCTCCTCCATGCGGATGGCAGCGGAGTTTTTCCGCATCCTCCGGAACCCCTTCCCCAGCACCTCCAGGAACTATCGGAGTGGGTGCGTCGCACTGGAGCTGACATCGGTATCGCCGTTGACCCCGACGGTGACCGCTTGGTACTGGTTGACGAAACTGGAACATGCCTCTGGGAGGAGTTGACAATCGCACTAGCGGTGCAGGCGGTCTTGGAGCAAAAGGAACAAGCGTGTGGACGGCAATACGAGCCAACGGTAGTAGTCAACTACTCCACCACTTCCGTCGTGGAGGCCATAGCCCAGCAGTATGGCACAAATGTCCTGCGGTCCCCCGTCGGAGAGCTTAACGTTGTGCAGGCACTCCGCAGAGCCCGTGGAGTGATTGGAGGTGAAGGGAGCGGGGGGGTCATTCTACCGCACGTCCACTATGGCCGGGATGCCCTTGTGGGCTGCATGCTCATCCTGGGGCTCATGGCCCGTTCGCAACGACGCCTCTCGGAGCTCGCTACAGCTCTCCCACGGCCGATTATGCACAAATATGCCTTGACTCATCCCGAGCCTGCATCCGCCGTCATAGAGCGGATTGCTGCCAGCATTGTCAACCAGGCAAAAGAGGTTCGCCGTGATGACGGCCTCTACGCTCGGTTTGGGAGGGGCTGGTTCCACCTGCGCCCCTCGAACACAGAGCCGATCATTCGCTTCGTCGTGGAGGCGCCTACGCACGGAGAACTAGAGCAATTGGAGGCATTAGTCCTCCCATCATTCCAGCGCCAGCGATCCGACTCCGAGCTTGGGAGACCCCTCTAAGACCAAAGCAGAGAGCCGCTGATGTCACAGCACATCGCTGCTCTCGGTTGCTTCGTCTTCGACCGCCGTAGACAGTCGACAACTTCGGAATGGAACTCCGCTACCTCGTGATTGCAACCGTCCCACTGCCCCATGTAGCAAGGTGGGAGCGGTGGATGCGTCAGGAGCATATCCCCGCTGTGCTCTCCACCGGCTGCTTTGAACGCGCAACGTTGTGGAGGTCGGTAGGAGCAGACATCGACGAGGTAACCTTCGTGGTAGACTACGCTTGTCCCACCCCGGAGGCCTTTCGACGGTACGAGACAGAGTATGCCCCAGCACTGCGCCGCGAGCACGCTGAGCAGTTTGGACCGATTGTCCGCCTCCAGCGCTACGTGCTCTACGCCTACTATGTTTTCGAGCCTAACAACCGTCCTCATCACTCTGAGCCCTGATGTGGACCGGTGACATCGTGGGATATGGCCTACGAGCGGCTGCAATTATCGGCTACACAATCGTAGCCTCAACATGGGCCCTCCTACTGCCTCCACGTACCGCCCACCGGCGTTTGCTAGAAGCCGTCCCCGGATGGGCCCAAACGATGTTGTGGCTGTGTGGCGTACGAGTCGTGGTAGAAGGAGCGGAGCATCTCCGGCAGTTCCGAGGACCCGTTGTCTACGTCTGCAACCATGCCAGCCTCCTGGACATACCTGTACTGATTGCTGCGCTCCCCGATCGTCTGTGCTTCCTTTACAAAAAGGGGCTGCAGCGCATTCCCTTCTTTGGATGGGTATTGCGCCGAATGCCGTACGTGCCAATTACCCGGCGGAGCACAGATGCTCTCCAGCAACTCAGCTTAGCCATTGCCTATTCTCGGCAGTACGGAGTGTCACCAGTGGTCTTTCCCGAAGGCGGTCGCTCCTTTGATGGCACTGTCCGCCCATTCAAACGTGGGGCTCTCATCCTAGCCCAGCAGCTTCGCTGTCCCATTGTTCCTGTAGCAATCGCCGGTACCTATGCCCTTCTACCCCCCCATACCCTTCGCTTCCGACCTGGAACCGCTCGCGTACGGATCGGAGCTCCTATAGAAATCCCGCCGGCAACAGACCGCGCGGCGCAGCAGGAGTTTCTTCAGTCCCTACGACATCGCATTGCGACATGGCTAGCGGAAATGTCTACCATGGTGGGCCCCTCATGGAATCCCGCGTAGCCTTGGTGAAGCACATTGCCGAGCTGGCTCGGCTCCGATTCTCTGAGGAAGAGCTCAGTGGATTCGTTGAGCAGTTCGAGCGCATCGTTCACTTCATCAGCGCCATCGAGAAGCTGGAACTGGAAGGTGTCGAACCACTCGTGCACATCATCCCCGTGGAGAACGCCTTCCGTGAGGACATACCTCAGCCTTCGCTCCCACGCGAAGAAGCCCTTCGGAATGCTCCTAAGCACAATGGGGTCTTCTTCCGCGTCCCGAAAGTCATTGAATGACATGACGGCTGTGGGCATTATCCCTGCCCGCTACGCTTCGCAGCGCCTCCCTGGCAAACCGTTGCGGCGTCTCTTCGGGAAGCCCCTACTCCAATGGGTGTGGGAAGCAGCACGGCAAGCCCGAAGCCTCCGGTACGTCTACGTAGCTACTGACGACGAGCGGATCGTTGCTACATGCCGCCGTCTTGGAGCCGACGCCATTCTCACCCCTGATACACTCCCAAGCGGGACGGATCGGCTTGCCGTAGCGTACGAACTCCTTGGTCTCCACGACCCAATCGTCGTGAACCTCCAGGCCGATGAGCCTCTCGTCCAGCCAGCCCATATCGACGCCCTGGTCTCCGCTCTCCAGAGCAACACGCACTGGGATGTGGCTACACTCATCCAGCCCATGACGTCGGCTTCGGAGCTTTTCTCCCCTGATGTTGTGAAAGTGGTACTCCGAGCTGATGGATGTGCGCTGTACTTTTCTCGTTCCCCGATTCCACATGTTCGCGATTACCAACCCCAGGAGTGGATTCACCGTGCCCACTTCTGGAAGCACATCGGGCTATATGCCTATCGTGCTCCTGTTCTCCAGCGTTTCCGCACGCTCGCGCCCAGCCCGCTGGAAGAGGCAGAACGGCTGGAGCAGTTACGCCTACTAGAGGCTGGCCTCCAGATCGGTTGCGTGCCCGTTGAGGGGATTCTCATGGGCATCGACACACCCCAGCAGCTGGAAGCGCTACGCCGCCGACTGCGGCGGTCCCAGAAGCCATCCCAAACTCCGTAATTTTAGGCGCTAGTCAGCCCGTTCGAACTCTGTGCAACGGCCGACAGAACATACCACACTCCCCCTATGGGAAACCCTTGGGCAAGAGCGGCTCTCCGAGCACAGCATCTTCACTGTATGGCGCGTTCGGCGCCGCCACCCGCTGCGGCAGCAGGTGGGTGAGTTCGTCGTCCTGGAGGCCCCCACATGGGTCAACATTGTCCCCGTCACTTCGGATGGCGAAGTCGTGCTCATTGAGCAGTACCGCCATGGGATCGATGCTGTGACGTTGGAGATTCCCGGGGGGATGGTCGCACCAGGCGAAGACCCTCGGATGGCGGCGGAGCGGGAGTGTCGAGAAGAGACCGGGTATGCCTCAGACACCGACGCCACCCTGCTAGCCACAGTGTATCCTAACCCTGCCTTCCTGACGAATGTCTGCTACACGTACCTCTGGCGCGACTGCCGCCAGGTAGATGAGCAGCGATGGGACAAGCATGAAGAAATCGCTGTTCGCCTGACTCCCGTAGAAGCACTCCCTCACCTCATCCGTTCTGGTCAGATTCGCCACTCCCTGGTACTGGTAGCCCTCTACGCTTTCCTGTGCAACGAGGGGATGGTACTACAGCCTATGGGGCAGTATGGGGAAAGTCATCGCGATCGCTAACCAGAAGGGTGGGGTTGGGAAGACGACAACAGCTGTCAACTTAGCTGCCTCTCTAGCAGTCGCAGAATACCCCGTGCTCTTGGTTGACGTCGATCCGCAAGCAAATGCCTCCAACGGCCTAGGAATCGACACTCGGCGCTTGGAGAAGACCACGTATGAAGTCCTCATTGGCGGCGTGCCGATCCACGAGGCCATCGTGTCTACAGAGCTTCCCTTTCTCTGGGTGTTGCCATCCCACATCAATCTGGTGGGCGCAGAGATTGAAATGGTAGACCTTCCACGGCGAGAGCGCATCCTACGGGAGGTCCTGGAAGATGTTCGACGCAAGTATTCCTTCACGCTCATCGATTGTCCCCCATCCCTCGGCCTGCTCACCCTCAACGCCTTAACTGCCGCCGACTCCGTGCTCATTCCCGTGCAGTGTGAGTACTACGCTCTGGAGGGCTTAGGCCAGCTTCTGAATACGATCGCGATTGTCCGGCGACACCTCAATCCAACGCTGGACATTGAGGGTGTCTTGCTGACGATGTACGACAGTCGCCTCCGACTCTCCAACCAGGTCTTGGAGGAAGTCCGACGTCACTTTGGGACAAAGACGTTCCGGACAGTCATTGCTCGTAATGTGCGCCTCTCTGAAGCCCCGAGCCATGGCAAGCCTGTCTTGCTCTACGACGCTCTCTGCCAGGGGGCACGGAACTACTTGGAGCTGGCGCAGGAGATCCTAGAACGTAACCCCGAGATTGCCCGAGGATCACACTTACCAGAGCAGGCGACATCAACAGCTGCAGGGAAGGTAGGATGAGCTCTAAGGCCCGTCCAGCTCTCGGATTAGGACGTGGACTCGAGGCTCTGATCCCCTCAACACCCCTATCCCCCGAACGGGCCCGGGAACTACCGCTGGATGACGGCGTTTCGGTTGGCGTTGTCATGCTGATTGAGCTCCGGAAGATTCGTCCGAATCCCTACCAGCCTCGCCAAGACTTCGATCCGAAAGCACTCGAAGAGCTGACCCGGTCGATCAAAGAGCGAGGGCTTATCCAACCAATCACCGTCCGCCGCGCTGGCAATGAGTTTGAGCTGATCGCTGGAGAGCGCCGCGTACGCGCCTGCATAGAAGCGGGATTGGAGCGTGTCCCCGCGTACATCCTGGACGTTGAACGCGACATCGAGCTCCTCGAGCTAGCGCTCATCGAGAATGTTCAGCGAGAGAACCTCAACCCCATAGAGGTTGCCCGAGGCTACCAGCGGCTCATTGAGGAATGCCACCTGACACAGGAGGAGGTGGCTGCTAAAGTTGGCAAAGACCGGACGACCGTAGCAAACTTCCTTCGGCTCCTCCGTCTGCCAGAACCTATCCAGGAGGCTCTCCGCCGGCGCGAGCTCACGATGGGACATGCACGTGCTCTGTTGGCACTACCGACAGAAGAGCTACAGCGTGCCGCCTTTGAACTCGTCCTCGCAAAGGGTCTCTCCGTCCGCCAAACGGAGATGCTGGTGAAGGAGATCGAATTAGGACGGCTGCGCTTGACCCCCGAAGGAGCGTTAGAACGACCTCCCAAAACCAGCGAAGCGCCCGTTTCTTCCCCAGCAGCCACTTCTTCGCCTGTTCAGACCACCCTGAAGGAGATCGAAGAGCACCTCCAGCGGCTCTTCAGCACACGTGTCCGTCTCCATGCGAACGCTCGCGGGCAAGGTCGGCTAGAGATTGAGTTCTACTCCTTTGAGGAACTGGAGCGGCTCCTGGAGCTCTTCGCAACGCTGGAGAAGATCCACCCTCTCCCCCGCCGATGAGATTAGCAGAGCTGGAAACGCTACCGCCGCTCCTGCATACCACCACTATACGGGTTCGCTACGCCGACACTGACCGAATGGGGGTCGTGTACTACGCCACGTACCTACTCTACTTCGAGGTGGGGCGCACCGAGCTACTACGTGCTTGCGGAATTCCATACGTCGTCCTGGAGGCACACGGGTATCTCCTGCCGGTTTTAGAAGCCCATGCTCACTACCATGCCCCCGCGCACTATGACGACGTGCTTTCTATTCGGACTCGGTACCTTCCTCGGTACACTCCATCACTTCGGCTGGAGTATGAAATCTATCGCGAGACTGAGTTGATCGCTACTGGTTATACGCTCCACACCTTCATGGATGCCCGTCGGTGGCGGCCTGTCCGCCCCCCGGCAATCTTCTGGGAAGCAATCCAGCGTTACGTTGTGCAGCAGGTCCGCAGCAGATGTACCGCATAGTACTGCTCGGCCTATTTACCGTCGTGCCCGCGATTGCTAGCTCTACGGCGGCATTCCAGTTCCTGCGGACTGCGATTGCCCCTCGTTCAGCCGCCCTGGCTGCGGCGACAGTCGCTCTCCCAGAGGATGCCCCCAGCATTCTGTTGAACCCTGCCCTGAATCCCACGCTCCCCCGCCGCTCCTTCAGCTCAGTGTTCCTGAAGCACGTACTGGACATCAACGCGGGAGCCCTTTTGGCAGCCGGCATTCCCCTAATGGCCGGCATACTCAGTACTAGTATCGTCTACATGGACTACGGCGTCTTCGAACGGCGCGACGTCCAAGGGCGCCCTCTGGGAGAGTTCTCAGCCCACGACATAGCTCTCTCCATCTCCTACGGCGACACGCTGGAGCCACGCCTCTTCTATGGGCTTGGAGCCAAGCTTGTGTGGGAGCGCTTAGAGAGCCGCCACGCCTGGGTTATTGCCATAGACGCTGGCCTGCTCTACCGTTTCCCGGACGAGCGAACAAGCGTTGGACTATCCCTTCTTCATGCTGGTACAATCCTCCGCCGCTTCTCCCAGGAGCCTCTGTCCCTACCTACCGACCTACGGGTTGGGCTGACACACTTCCTACAGGGTCTACCAGCAATCTTCAACCTGAGCTTCACGCGCCTGACTGAACCAAGCGCCTCCATATGGCAAAAATTCGAGAATTTTGCGGTTGGCGTGGAGCTACGTTTTAGTCCTGCGCTCCGGCTTCGCATCGGCTACGACAACGCATTGCGTCGTGCCGCCGCGTCAGGGTATAGGGGTACGACGGGGGCAACAGCCGGCGTAGGAATTACCGTACCGGAGGTAAGTGTTGACTACAGTGCAACGCTGGTGAGCGCTGCCTTGCTTCACCGGCTGGGTGTACAGATAGGTATGTAGAACCACGCAGCTCGTGAGGTGTTCCAATGTCCAGATCTGTCGTGCAATGGCTCATGGTTAGTCTTACCGCAGGCACCTTTGCAATGGCACAGCAAGGGGCTGGCCAACTCCAGACGCCACCTCCGCCTCAGATTATCAAGCCGAAGCTGACGGCTGCAGGGCTGGTCTTCACCATCAACCTCATCAACAGCGTGGAAATTCAGGGTCGTGAGGTAGATGCATTCCTCGAGGTTCGCAAAGTCCTCTCTGATGCGCTAGAGAACGCACAGAAGGCCAACCGCGCCAATCCGAACGACGAGATTACCTTGGAGCTCCAGCTGCCGGTTGCACAGAATCTGGTAACGCTCATGCAGCGTGCCCGTATTACGGGTGCTGATGCTGACCGATACAAACAAGTCATGGATGCCATCACAGCAGCAGCTCAGCAGCAGGGTAGCGAGCAACAACAGCAGCGGGGTGGCAGACGCTAGGGTAGTGCCTCCAATAGGCTGCGGGTATGCTTGCCTGGTAGATTGGCTCATACCCGCAGCCTCTGCTTTTGCCTACACCACAAGGCAAGCAGAATGCTGCGCAGCATGACCGGCTTTGGGCGGGCAGAAATCTACGACAGGCGCGTCCGCATAGTCGCTGAGATCACCAGCCTCAACGGCCGTTTCCTAGACATCTCATGCCGCTTGCCGAAGGTACTAGCTGCACGTGAGTGGCACATCCGGGAGCTGGTCCAAGATTACATCTCAAGGGGGACCGTTACTG
This sequence comes from Candidatus Kapaibacterium sp., assembly GCA_025059875.1. Classification (NCBI taxonomy): domain Bacteria; kingdom Pseudomonadati; phylum Bacteroidota; class Eximiradiia; order Eximiradiales; family Kapaibacteriaceae (SeqCode); genus Kapaibacterium (SeqCode); species Kapaibacterium sp. (SeqCode). The sequence goes on along the minus strand of JANXCT010000001.1, from coordinate 405,152 downwards.
TTGCCGTTACGCTGCAATGGCAGGAACCGCCGGCTCGCCTCCTTTCCCCTGAACTCGTCCAGGCATACCAGCGTATGCTACAGCAACTCATCCAGCTGACGGGCATAGAAGACACATTGCGGCTGGAGCACTTCCTGCGCTTCCCCGAACTCTTTGAAGGGACGACGACCTCCGAGACCGACGAGTACCTTTGGAAGCTGACGCAGCGAGTTTTGCAGGAAGCACTTCGCCAACTTCAGCGTATGAGGGCTGCCGAGGGCCAGGCTCTCGTTGCTGATATTCGTCAGCGCCTTCGGACCATAGAACGCACCGTCAGGGCAATCGAACGCCGAAGCAATCAGCGTGTGCCCGAAGCCCAACAGCGGCTCCGCAAGCGGGTTGCTGCACTCCTCCAAGAGCTTCCAGATCCTCAGCGCCTCTACCAAGAGTTCGCCATACTAGCGGATCGGCTGGACGTAACGGAAGAATGTACCCGACTCCGCAGCCACCTTCAGCTAATGCGGCAGCTCCTACGCGAACGCGAGCCTGTAGGACGTCGGCTCTCCTTCCTGCTGCAGGAGATGCAGAGGGAAGCGAATACAATTGGAGCAAAAGCGGATGATGCCCAAATCTCGCAGTGGGTTGTTCAGTTGAAGGAAGAATTGGAACGCATTCGCGAGCAAGCTCAGAACATTGAGTAGCAGCATGAGCAGCACGGCTGGTCAGCGCAAGCACCTGATCGTCATCTCCGCTCCAAGCGGCGCTGGGAAGACCACTGTTGCCCGATACCTGCTATCGCGTTTCCCACAGCTCCGATTCTCTGTTTCCGCAACAACACGTCCGCAACGCGCCGGAGAGGTGCATGGAAGAGACTACCTCTTCCTCTCAACCGAAGAATTCCAGGCCGCCATCCGCGCTGGAGAGCTAGTAGAGTACGAGGAAATCTTCGGACACCTCTATGGTACCCCGCGGCGGCAAATAGAGGAAGCCCTCGTCAAGGGCGAGTTCTTGCTCTTCGATGTTGACGTCAAAGGCGCACTCTCTCTACGCAAAGCGTATCCGGAAGAGACCTTTCTGCTCTACGTCGCCCCCCCGAGCATTGAAGAGCTAGAACGCCGCCTCCGGCAGCGAGGGACAGAAACAGAAGAGCAGATCCAACAGCGCCTCCAGCGGGTATCACTCGAGCTGAGCTACCAGGCCCAATTCGACCTCGTTATCTGCAACGACCGCCTGGAGGAGACTCTTCGGAAAGCGGAGCAAGTAGTGGCACAACTCCTTGGTGTGGAGCCTCCGTCGCCTGACGCGCAGCACGTAGCTCATCCAACACAGCCTGCATATCAGAAGGGAGCGGACTCTGGCACTCAATCCACTGCTGAGTAACGGGATGGAAGAACCCCAAGACCTGAGCATGGAGTGCCTGTCGACGGATGAGCTGCAAGCACCTTTCCGCGCATTGTCGCCATATTGGGTGCTCGACTCTCACTCGAACGGCTGCTCCACCGTAGAGGGCATCCCCGACTAACGGGTGTCCCATCCAGGTGCAATGGACCCGCACTTGATGTGTGCGGCCTGTATAGAGGCGCAGTCGCAACAACGAAGCGATCGGGAACTCTTCTACAACCCAGTACTCCGTCCGTGCCGCCTTCCCCGAAGGCACTACTGCAAATGCCTTTCGGTTCTTCGGAGAACGCCCAATCGGAGCGTCAATCACGCCGTGCTTCTGCGAGAGCCGCCCCCATACAATTGCCCGATACTCCCGGTAGATCCGGCGCTGCGCAAACTGCTCAGCCAGCTCAGCGTGGAGTGCAGACTCCTTCGTGACCAATAGCAGTCCTGAGGTGTCCTTGTCCAGACGATGGACAATGCCGGGGCGCACAGCTTCGCTAGCAAAGATTGCACCTTCGTCCTCTTCCTCCTCCAGCTCTGCCTGAACGCGCACGGGCTCCCGTAGGCCAAGGTAGTAGAGGACGGCATTGACAAGCGTCCCGCGACGATGCCCAATCCCTGGATGCGTCGGGATACCCGCAGGCTTGTTGATGACCATCAAGTACTCGTCTTCGTAGACGATGTCTAGCGGTATCGGCTCGGGGACAAGCTCGAGCGGCGGAAGTCGGTAAACGACGCAGCCGATCTCATCACCAGGGCGAACCTTGTAGCTTGCCTTCGGGATACGCCCATTCACATGGACGAGCCCGGCCTCAATCGCCCGCTGTACCTTCGTACGACTGGCGTGCGGAAGCACCCGAGCCAGCCACACATCAATGCGTTCAGCCCTCTGCCCCTCAGGCACACGAAACGTATAGTGCACCGGGATGCGCTCTTCCCGGGCAGCCTCCATGGATACTACGCGTTCCGCCCGTGGCAGTGCTTGTACTTCTTTCCAGAGCCGCAGGGACACGGATCGTTACGACCAACGCGAGGCATAGTATTGACAACAGGACTTGGTTTCGTTACCACACCTGCAGTAACAGCTTGCGCCGCTCCAACCCCAGCCGGTACAACACTACTCGTCACCTCAGGGTGAGAAAACTGCAATGCTGACGAAGGAATTCGTTGCTGAAGACGAAGCGATGGCGGGGCTACAGCGGGTTGTTGATACGCCATTGCTGGAGCCTGCTCGAGGACAGGCGGGAAGTACTTGAAGACAAAGTGGACTGCCTCCCGGTTGATCTCCTTGATGAGCTGCACGAAGAGCCGATATGCCTCCGCCTTATACTCCAATAGCGGGTCCTTCTGCCCATAAGCCCGTAAGTGGATCGCCTCTCGCAGCTCATCCATTGCTCGGAGATGCTCTCGCCACTTCTCGTCGATCGTAGCCAGAACAGCAAACCGCTCCAGTTGGGCCATGAACTCTGGTCCTAGCAGAGCCTCCTTGCGCTGGTAGAACTGCTGAGCCGCCTGGAGAACTCGCTCCACGCATTCCTCCTTGGACATCTCGCGGAACTCCTCTGACCTAATTGCAGGCTCGCAGAGCAGGGTGGCACGGACGGTGTTCTTCAGCCCCTCTAGGTCGCCTTCTGGGTGGTAGGTGGCATACCAATCCTCAGCCAGCTCCCGGATGTACTGGAAGATCTCACCCTTAAGGCGCTCACCCAGGAGAGCATGGCGCCGACGGTCGTAGATGATTTCGCGCTGCTGGTTCATCACATTGTCGTACTCCAGCAGCCGCTTGCGGATTGCGAAGTTCTGCTCCTCTACCTTCTTCTGTGCCCGCTCTATTGCCTTCGTGATCATCGGATGTTGGATCGGCTCACCCTCGGGCACTTTGAGCTTCTGCATAATCGCCGCAATCCTCGGCCCACCGAAGAGGCGGAGCAGATCGTCCTCGAGGGATACGAAGAACTGTGACGTCCCCGGATCACCTTGGCGACCTGCACGTCCGCGCAACTGCCGGTCTATCCGCCGCGCCTCATGCCGCTCTGTGCCGATAACAGCCAAGCCTCCAGCAGCACGCACCTCTGGATCTAGCTTGATATCTGTGCCGCGACCGGCCATGTTCGTAGCAATCGTCACAGCTCCCTTCCGTCCTGCCTGCGCGATGATCTCCGCCTCGCGCTGGTGGTGCTTCGCGTTGAGCACGTTGTGGGGAATGCCGAGCCGTCGCAGCATACGGCTCAGCGTCTCGGAGACTTCCACACTCGTGGTCCCTACCAGAACAGCCCGTCCTCGCTCCAACTGTCGCTGAATCTCCTGGATAACGGCGTTGTACTTCTCACGCTTCGTCCGGAAGACGAGGTCATCCAAGTCTTGGCGTATTACGGGTTTGTTCGTCGGAATGACCACAACGTCTAGTCCGTAGATTTTGTCAAATTCAGCAGCCTCCGTCTCAGCCGTTCCAGTCATGCCAGCTAGCTTGCGGTAGAGGCGGAAGTAGTTCTGGATGGTAATCGTTGCCAATGTCTGAGTATCCTGCTCTACCGTTACGCCCTCTTTGGCCTCGATCGCCTGGTGGAGGCCATCAGAATACCGACGTCCTTCCAAAATACGCCCCGTGAACTCGTCCACGATCTTGACCTTGCCATCCTGGACGACGTAGTCCACGTCGCGCTCGTAGAGCGAGTAGGCCCGCAGAAGCTGGTTGACGACGTGGACACGCTCGCTGCGCTCAGCGTAGAGGCGGAAGACCTCGTCCTTGCGACGCTGCTTCTCTTCAGGTGTTAGATCCGGGTCTTGCTCGATGAGGCTGATCTCCGTACCAACGTCCGGAATGAGGAACATGTCGGGATCCTCTCCCACTTGGGCTAGCAGTTGGCGACCCTTTTCAGAGATGTCCACTTGGTGGGTCTTCTCGTCTATGGTGTAGTAGAGCTCCTCGTCCAGCTCATGGAGATGGATACCTTGGTCACGGAGGTAGTAAAGCTCCGTTTGGTGCAGAAGTTCTTTAATCTCGCCGTCAGCAAGGAGCTTGAGCAGACGTTTGTGTTTCGGTAGGCCTCGATGTGCCTGTAGCAGAAGCCTCCCTGCGCGCTCGCGTGCTTCCTTAGAGGAATTCTGCTGGAGCAGCCGCTCGGCCTCTGCAACAATCTGGTTGATAAGCCGGGTCTGCGCCTCTACCAGTCGACGAACGCGCGGATTCATCCGCACGAACTCCTCGTTGCTGGAGATGACGGGACCGGAGATGATCAGCGGTGTACGGGCTTCGTCAATCAAGATAGAGTCTACCTCATCGACGATCGCATACCAGTGTCCTCGCTGGACGATGTCGTTGGGGTCCAGCACCATGTTGTCGCGAAGGTAGTCGAAGCCGAACTCTGAGTTCGTTCCATAGGTGACATCGCACTCGTATTGCCTCTTCCGCTCCGGGATGGACATCCCTGTCTGGATACAACCGACTGTCACCCCCAGCATTCGGAAGACGGGTCCCATCCACTCCGCATCTCGCCGGGCCAAATAGTCATTGACGGTGACCAGATGAACTCCACGCCCTGCCAGCGCATTGAGGTATAGCGGCATTACAGCCACAAGGGTTTTCCCTTCGCCGGTCGCCATCTCGGCAATCTTGCCCTGATGCAGGACTATTGCCCCCATGAGCTGAACATCAAACGGAATCATGTCCCAGACAACCTGGTGCCCCACAACCTCGTAGGTATACTGGGACTCCGCCAGACGCCGACACGCCTCCTTGACGACAGCGTATGCTTGTGGCAATAACTCGTCCAACGTAGACTGAATCACGCTGTACTCCTCTTCGTCCAGCTTCGCTAGACGGTCGTAGACCTGCAGCCGTTCTTCGTACGACAGGTCTTGAGTCCGCAGTTGCTCTCGCAGACTCTCTATCTCCTGCCGGTAGCGCTCCGTACGCTCGCGAACAATCGAGCGGAAGAGGTCCGTCTTAGCCCGCAACTCGGCATCAGTGATATCATGGAGCTGCTCATACTCACGGTTGATCGCTTCCACTATCGGCAACAGCTGCCGAATGTCTCGCTCACGCTTCGTTGGGAAGATGTGCTGCAGTAGCTTGAGCAACATTGGGACAGAGCATCGAGCTTCCTTGTGGAACAGCTTGCCTATAGACGCAGGAAGCAAGGGGGTTTGTGCGTCTTACCTTGCGGGGTTAGCCGGAGGACTAGGCGCTACCATGGAGTCGCAGCTCTACATCTTCTCTCCAGAGAATGTGCTACGTCAGATGGAGACGGCTGAATACAGGCAGGGATACTACATCCTCCGCTTCTATGTCGACGAACGGGGCATGCCAGCTCGCTATCCCACAGGGCGCACTGCGATCTTCTACCTCTCACCCTCTGGCGGAATCCTTCGGGACAGTTCCTTTAACATCGTGCTATATAGCCCAAAGTTTGACATCCACAAGGGCTATGGTCGGCTCAACGAAGCGGAAGAATGAAACAGCGTAGCGTCTACCTCGACCATAGTGCTACCACTCCGTTAGACCCTGAGGTCCTGGAGGCTATGCTCCCTTGGCTACGGGAGCACTTTGGAAATGCCTCTTCGCTCCACACGTGGGGCCGTCGCGCACGGGTTGCCGTAGAAGAAGCCCGGGAGGAGATCGCCACTCTGATTGGAGCCCACCCAGCGGAGCTTGTATTCACTAGCGGTGGCACTGAATCCAACAATGCTATTCTGAAGAGCTGCTGTACAGAGTCAGGGTTGGCTGACACGGTTGTGTACAGCGCTGTAGAGCACCATGCTGTCATTCATCCTGCGGAGGCTCTGGCGGCCCAAGGGTTCCGAACAGCCGTGCTTCCTGTGGACTCCTGGGGCAGAGTGGTCTTAGAAGAGGTTGCCCGTTGGAACCATCCCCGTACCCTCATCTCCGTCATGCACGCAAACAACGAGACAGGGGTCATCCAGCCCTTGGAGGAAATCCGGAGATTAGCACCAGATGCGCTGCTGCACACGGATGCCGTACAATCCCTCGGCAAGACTCCCTTCAACGTTCGCCAGTTAGGCGTCGACTTCGCTAGCTTCTCTGCCCACAAGCTTCACGGTCCCAAGGGGATCGGGGCGATGTACATCCGACGTGGGATCGAGTTTAAAGCTCATCAACATGGTGGCTCACAGGAACGGAACCGACGAGCCGGAACTGAACCCGTTGCTCTCATTGTCGGTTTCCAAGTAGCTGTCCGGAAGGCTGTCCAAGAGCTTGAACATCGGTCGCAGCGTATGCGCCACCTAAGTGACCTCCTCCGCCGGCTCTTGCGCGAGCGCATTTCAGGCGTCATCTTCAACACCCCAGAGGAAGGCTCCCTACCCAACATCGTGAACATTACCTTCACTGATGCCCATAAGCTCGATGGTGATGCCCTCATCCTTGGAATGGACTTACACGGCGTTGCCGTCTCCAACGGCTCAGCTTGTACTGCCGGGAGCATGCAACCCTCCCATGTGCTCTTGGCCATGGGGCGCAGCCCGGCTCAGGCGCGAGCAGCGATCCGATTTTCACTCTCCCACGAGACCACGGAGGAAGAGATTTCCTACGCCGTAGAGGCACTCCAGCGTGTTTTAGCGCCGATGCGCGATTAAGTTAGCCTACCCTTCGGCACCTCAGGACACCACTGATCATCGCCGTCGACAATGCCTCAGAGGCTTACTCTCGTTGATGCCAGGGATATTCGCACCGGGCAGCCACCTGCGTCCATGGCTGATTTGTACGGCCGCCTGAAAAACCGACCGATTGCCTATCGTTAGATTTTGTGTCACCCGCGTTCGGATAAGGAGGGAGAATCTTGCGCCCACTACTGGTGGAGCAGCACATCCATTCCACGTTCCTCCCGATCGCAACTGGGGCATTAAATCCAGACGGGCGCTCCCGCGATTAGCTTGAAGTGCCCACTGAGAAGTCGGCTACTCGTCGTCACTAAAGCGTGGGGAGAAAGTGCCGGCGGAGGGATTCGAACCCCCGACTCGCGGATTATGATTCCGCTGCTCTACCAGCTGAGCTACGCCGGCAGGCCAAATGCAAAAATAGCAGGCTCAGGCCGACACTCTACTGCGAAGAGCGCTGCATGAGACGACGGATCTCGTCCCGAATACGGGCAGCCCGTTCGTAGTCCTCTTCCTCAATTGCCTTCTGAAGCTGCTGCTGCAGGCGCTGGAGCTGATCCTTAGGCTGCGCTGAAGAGGCCCTTGCCTCCTCTGAGCTCCGCTTAAGGCGTTCAAAGAAGTCCTGCTCTTCTTCCTCGGCTTCTTCTTCCGCTGAACCCTCTTCCATGGAAGAAGGCGATAGGGCCGCCTCCTCCATGACATCCTCGGCAACATAGATAGGACTCCCACAACGCAATGCCAGCGCAATAGCATCGCTGGGGCGAGCATCCACCTCCACCTCTCCATCCTCCAGGAGAAGGTACGCGTAGAAAGTGCCATCACGCAGGTCGTGGATACATACCTCCACCAAGTTGCTGTCCAGGGCCTCTATGACACTTTTGAGCAGATCATGAGTCATCGGGCGTGGAGGGCGCATATTCTCCAGCTCCAGTGCGATAGCCTGTGCCTCAAACGCCCCAATGATGATCGGCAAGCGGCGCTCACCGTCTACTTCCTTCAGGATGAGGGCATAAGCGCTGTTGCTCTCCGTGGAGGCAAGCCCGACAACTTCTACCCGTACCTTCTTCATCCTTCGGCCCTCTTGGCGGCATTGACCTAGCGCTGCTGGTGTAGACGACGAGGGCTATTCCTCAATTGCTCTGCTCCACCATATGCTGAAAGCGCTCCGGAAGAGGCTTCCCCAGGAAGCGGGCAAGTTTCACAGCCAAGCGCGGCAACACGTCGAAGACATCTCCGACAATCCCGTAGTCAGCTACCTTAAAGATCGGAGCCTCCGGATCCTTGTTGACAGCCACGATCACTTTCGAGGAGGACATGCCAGCCAGATGCTGAATAGCACCCGAGATTCCACAGGCAATGTAAAGGCTTGGGGACACGGTCTTGCCAGTCTGCCCAACCTGTTCGCTATGAGGCCGCCATCCAGCATCTACGACTGCCCGGGATGCCCCCACGGCACCACCTAAGAGCTGGGCTAACTCTTCAATCATCCAGAAGTGCTCCGGTCCTTTCATCCCACGGCCACCAGAGACGATGATGTCTGCCTCTAGGACATCTAGCTTCCCCTCTGTACGGATGACGCGCTCTACGATCGTCGTACAGTCCTCCGGTTGCAACTCCGGCCGGAAGGAGCGAATGGTAGTCTCCACCCCATCTGCTAGTGGACGAGCAGTGAAGACGTTGGGACGCAGCGAGTACACTCCCCGAGCCGTTCTCAAACGCACGGTTGCCATTACTTTCCCGGCATAGACAGGGCGGATAGCCAAGAGCTGTCCCTGCTGGGGCCGTAGCTCTACGCAATCGGAGGCATATCCTGCCCGGAGCTTCGCAGCCAACCGTGGGGCTAATTCCTTTCCTCGTGCGTTTGCAGCGACCAACACGATCTGTGCGTCTTCCGCTTCCACTAGTTGCGCTACTGCTGCTGCCACACCTGTCATAGAGTAGGAACCCAACAGCTCATGCTGGAGGACGATCCCCTCGGGGACTCCGTAGACACCAGCTTGACTGAGAGCCTCAGGAGGACCTGCTATGAGAACTGCAGCAACGCTGCTTCCAAGCGCTTCACCAACAGCCCCCGCAGCCGTCAACACTTCCAGCGAAGTGCGCTTGATCCCCGCAGTATCTGTCTCAACAAGGGCCAGAACCTTCGCCATTCCCATCCTCCACGCTTAAATGACCTTCGCCTCTTCGTGAAGCAGCCGGATGAGCTCGTCCAGCTCCGCGTCAGATGGTCCCAAGATCTTGCCCGCCCGCTGCCGCTGAGGCAGTGTTAGTTGCACGACCTCGCTGAGCGGCTCCACTTCGGGAGGAGCTATCTCATCTATCGGCTTAGACTTCGCCTTGATGATGTCTGGCAGCCGAGGATATCGTGGCTCGTTGATCCCTTTCTGGACACTGATGACACACGGCAAGCGCGTGCGCACCACTTCCTTGCCTCCCTCAACATCTCGCTCAGCTATCACAGCTCCGTCATCGGCAATCTCCAAGCGCGAAACGACGGCAACCGATGGGTACCCCAGAAGTTCACCCACCGTCGAGGGCATCTGGAAGGAGTCCCAGTCGATGCTCTGTCGTCCCATGAGGATGAGCTCGGGCTGATATTGGCGAGCAACCGTTGCCAGCGCAGTTGCAACGCCGAATGAGTCCAAAGTCCACCCATTCCGCACCAGGAGCGCCCGGTCAACCCCCATTGCCAAGGCCGTCCGCAGAATCTCCTTTGCCCCTTCGGGTCCGACACAGACGGCGAGTACTTCACCGCCGAAGCGTTCGCGAACTCGCAGCCCCTCTTCAATCGCGTACTCGTCATAAGGGTTGAGGATGAATTTGACACCAGCGCGCTCAATCTGCTTCCCATCGCTAGCAACCTGTGGACGCGTTGCTGTATCCGGCACGTACGAGATGCAGACCAGCACTCGCATGCACACGCCTACATCAGCTGTGACACCAGCACGCGCAAAGCTACGGACTATCTCGTAACACGCTTCTGTACGGGACTCACATGGAGTCCCATGCACTACGGGCTCAGGGCTGAACCGACGTTATGATGTCCAGGGTGGTGTCTGGCGGAAGTTCCGTGTAGCTAAGAACAGCCAGCATGGGAAACGTCGTTCCTAACAGACGGGCAACGTAAGGACGTAAAGGTGTAGAGACGAGGAGGACGGGGGGATATCCGAGCGTTAAGAGCTGTTCCAGTGCTTGTCCAGTAGCCTGCCGAAGGCGTTGCACAACGTCTGGAGCCAATCCCAAGGTGGGCAATCCCGCAGCTTGCGGTGATTGCTGTAGCTGTACTGTCAGCAGCCGCTCGACTTCGGGAGCAAGCGTCACGGCATGTACCACACCGTTGCTATCTTGGTACAGCCGTCGGATGGTCTCACCAAGAGCATGCCGTACATACTCCGTAAGCACATCGGCACTCTTGGTCGCCTTGCTGTGTTCCAGCGCCGGTTCTACGATAAGGGGCAGATCCCGAATAGGAATGCCTTCGCGCAGAAGGTTCTGCAGGACCTGTTGCAGGGTTCCCAAAGGCAGCGTCTCTGGAGTCACCTCCTCCACGAGTGCTGGGTAATCCCGGCGAAGCTGCTCTAGGAGTTGGCGCGTATCTTGTCGAGTTAGCAGGCGCCAGGCATTTCGGCGGAGGAGCTCGGTGAGGTGGGTGATCAGCACCGTAGCAGCTTCCACGACGGTATAGCCCATCAGTTCTGCCTGCTCCCGCTGGGCAGCAGGGATCCACACAGCAGGCAGCCCGAAGACAGGTTCTGTGACATGGAGCCCTTTGAGCTCCCCTTCGGCCGTTCCTGGATTCATCGCCATCACCATGCCGGGGAAGACTTTCCCCCGTGCCACCTCATTGCCCCGAATCCGGATGAGGTACTCTTCGGGTTCCAGTCGGAGATCGGATCCGCACTGGAGGGAGGAGGATGCCCAGTTCTGCCGCTAACTGGCGCCGCACGTTGGTGATGCGCTGCAACAAGTTGCCCCCCCGCGTCTCATCCACGAGGGGGAGAAGCCCATACCCGAGTTCAATTTCTACGGGGTCCACACGCAACAGTTCCTCAGGGCTTGGCTCAGCCGGACGCTCCGGTATGCGTGCACGCGCCGCCTCTTCGGCACGGCGACGCTCCTCGAGCAGGCGCTCCCGACGGAGCAGGAAGTAGGAGATCGTCCCTAACCCAGCAGCTAGCACCACGAAGGGAAAGAATGGCAGTCCAGGGAGCAGTGCCAGGAGGAGCGCAGCAACTGCTCCTATGGCGATTGCCCGCGGCTGCTGCCCGAACTGCCGACCGAGCTCTTTCTCCAGACGGTCACGTGTGGAGGAGCGGGCAACCACCATACCAGCGGCAACGGAGATGAGGAGAGCAGGAATTTGGGCAACGAGGCCATCGCCGATAGTCAGCACTGTGTACGTCTGGAGTGCTGTAACAACCTCCATCCCTCGCTGTGCAATCCCAATGATGAGGCCCCCGAGAATGTTGACCAGCGTGATGACCAGACCTGCAATGGCATCGCCTCGAATGAACTTTGCCGCCCCGTCCATTGCTCCGTAGAAATCAGCTTCCCGCGCTAACTGTTCCCGCCGTTGCCGTGCCTCCTGCTCTGTAATGAAGCCAGCGTTGAGCTCGGCATCTATGCTCATCTGCTTCCCTAGTAGAGCATCCAGTGTGAAGCGGGCTGCAACCTCGGCGATTCGATTTGCCCCCTTGACGATGACCACAAAGTTGATAAGCACCAGGATGAGGAAGATGATGAAGCCAACGATGTAGTTCCCAGCAACGACGAAGCTGCCGAAAGCACGGATGATTTCACCTGCGTCCGCCTGCCCTAAGATGAGCCGCGTTGTAGCAACGTTGAGCCCAAGACGAAAGAGGGTCGTGATCAACAGCAAGCTGGGGAAGACGCTGAGTTCCAACGGATGCTGAACGTAGACCGCTATCAGTAGAACGAGCAGTGACACTGTAATGTTGAGAGCCAGCAGCAAATCCAGTAGAGGGGTCGGGAGCGGGAAGAGCAACAACGTCAAAATCCCCAGGATTCCAACAGCCACAGCGATATCAGGTTGTCGCTGGAGGCGTTGGAGCCAACCCGTTGTTGGAAGCCGGAGCTCAGTCATCTACGACTCTGCAAGATCTGGGATGCTTTGGCCCGATTGTACACGTGGTACACGTACGCCAGCACTTCTGCAACGGCTGCGAACAGGCGTTCGGGGATCTCCTGATCCACCTCTACACCCCGATAGAGACTCCATGCCAAGGCAGGTCGTTCGATAATCGGCACTCCTGCCTCCTGTGCTATCTGGCGAATCTGCTCCGCAATCCGATTCGCACCCTTCGCTACAACGATTGGGGCCCGCATCTTCTGTGGCGTATACTGGAGAGCAACAGCAACGTGGGTAGGGTTCGTGATAACCGCATCTGCTTGTCGTACGCGCTGCAGCAGCCATCGCCGTAAGCGCTGTTGGAGCAAGCTTCGCAAACGAGCCTTGAGCTGTGGGTCCCCTTCCGTCTGCTTGAGTTCATCCCGGACCTCCTGTCGTGTCATGCGAAGATCCTCACGGTAGCGATACCGCTGATAGAGCACATCGCCTAACGCCAACAGCAGCAGAGCAGCGACAATTTTCACCGTTGCTTCCACCACCACGTTCCACAGCACGGAAGCAGCCTGAGGCAACGGAAGTACAGCAAGTTGGATGAGCTCCTCTAACCGGCCCCAGAGCACCTGAGCAGCGATGCCAATCACCAATGCAATCTTCAGCACACTCTTGAGCAGCTCAACAGCCGAGCGCCCCGAAAGGAATACCCGCCGTAGCCCCACGAGGGGATTGAAGACCGTCTGCAACGGCAGCCCCTGCGGAAATTTCTTCGTTGCAAACCGCACCCCTACCTGGGCAAGCTCAGCCCCGACGCCAAGAGCAAGGACGACAGCCATAGCCGGTAGGAGTAGCAGCAATGTGCGAACGATAAAGTCCCAAGCGAGGGCATAGGCGCTACTCTCATCAAGCCGCACAGTGGCGCCCCACTGCAGGTATTGTTCCAATAGGCCCTGGAAAGAGCGGACGGCACCAGGTAGCAGACCGGCAAAGAGGAGTAGTGCTCCTATCAGCACCGCTGTTGCCGTCATATCTGCGCTCTTGGCGACTTGTCCTCGCAACCGCGCCTCCTCAAGGTGCTTTGGCGTCGGCGGTTCGGTCCGCTGCTGTCCTTCTGGAGTCTCCGGCATCAGTAGTCACTACGGCCACAAAGCACGCACGAATGCGAAGAGCTGTAGCTGGAGCTCACTCAAAGCGTTTCGCAGTGCTACCACCACCAGTGGAGTGCTCAAGCCGAGCATCCCAATCCCGACCAGCGCTTTAACCGAAAAGCTGAGCATGAAGATGTTGATCTGTGGTGCCGACCTCGCCCCAGCAGTGCCAATACCCATATGCTGACGAAGAGCGCCGCCACCGTCGGTGCAGCAAGGCTCAGTGCTAGAGCCGTCACAGAACTTGCCCAGCGGATGAGCTCTTCTCCCGTCGTCGGTACAACTACGGTTGTCAGCGGAATCAGGTGGACACTCTCCCTGAGAGCTAGCAACAGCGCCTGGTGTCCATCTAGCCAGAAGAAGAGCACCAGAGTTGTGAGGGCGAAGAACTCTCCGATAAGGGTCGGGAAGCCTCCCAATCCCGGATCGAACAGTAGAGCCGTTTGGAAGCCGATATCCAAGTCTAACATCCCTCCGGCAAAGCGGGCAGCGTAGAGCACGCCTGAACTGAGGAATCCAATCATGAGACCAACCAATGCCTCCTTAAACGCGAGGAACGCTAAGACCCAAGGGTGGAGCTCCAATGTTGGCTGTGGGGGTACGCTCGGCACCAATGCAGCGGCAATCACAAGTGCCAGCATCCCCTTAACGAGCACCGGAATCCCGGGGTGGCTGAAGACTGGGGCTACTATGAGTACCCCAACGGCCCGGATACTCAACAGCGCTCCTACTATGACAACCCGTATCGTCTCTTCCAACGCTGCTGCATCCAGTACCATAGCACTATCGCAGAGTCGGGATGAGACGGAACAGCTCTAGAAGGTAGCGCTTCATCGCCCCTACCATGAAGGGTAGCAGCAAGACACCTACGATCATAACGGCTACGAGCTTCGGTACGAAGGTGAGCGTCTGTTCAGAGATGGTCGTTGCTGCCTGCAGAATTGCGATTACCAGCCCCACCACCAATGCCAGGAACAACAGGGGCCCAGCCACAAGGAGGGTATGGAAGAAGGCTTCCCGGACCAAGTATACCACCATCTCCTCGTTCACGGCTATCCCCGCCACTCAAGGTGCGAGTATCCCCTGCAAGAGCGAGCCAATCAACAGGTTCCAGCCATCCACGAGCACGAACAACAGCACCTTGGCCGGCAACGAAATCAGCTGTGGGGGTAGTAGGAAAATCCCTAGCGAAAGCAGGACGCTGGCAACGATAAGATCGATGACCAGGAAGGGCAGGAAGAGCAAAAAGCCGATCTGGAACGCGACTCGCAGCTCGCTAATCGCAAAGGCTGGGATAAGTGCCCATATGCTCACCTCCTCTGGAGTCTTTGGGCGCCGCGCCCCACTGAGTCGCAAGAAGAGCGCTAAGTCCTCCTGCCGCACCCGCTTGAGCATGTACTCCCGAAAGGGGCGCACCATGTTCTCCACCGCCTGCTGCTGAGTAATCTCCTGCCGCAGGTATGGCTGGAGCCCCTTCTCGTTAGCTTCATCGAGCACAGGCTGCATTACGAAGAAGGTTAAGAAGAGAGCAAGCCCTGTCAGCAATTGGCTGGGTGGTTGCATCTGTGTCCCCAGGGCCTGCTTCAGAAAGAAGAACACCACAATGATCCGGGTGAAGCAGGTCATCATCACCAGGATAGACGGTGCCAGAGCCAACACCGTCAACAAGATTAAGAGCTGGAGGGTGAGAGAGAGTTCCTGCGGAGAATTCGCTTCCTCCACGCCCACGCTGATTTTCGGAATGGGGGGCAGCGACATCGTCTGCGCACACACCTCGCTTCCCCCCAACCAGAGAGTTGCCACTAAGACCCCAACACTCAAGCTCCACCGCATTCTGCTGCATAGTCACAAGACACCGTCTGCTGTATGTCAATCTTCGTACCAGTTCCGGAGACCCTACATCTCCCCTAAGGCATCGACCGTGCAGTGGCAAAAGCACCGTCGGGCCACACCATAGCAGATCAGCCCGTACCCGCAACCCGCTGGCTCTTCGTCCTGAGCCACTACGCCGCAGCAACGTGTAAGTACACCTGGTCACTAGAATGGAGCTTGTTACTTTGGGCCCGAAGGAGAATTTCTTGGACTTAGAGCCAGAGCATTCGGGACTCCAGTCCTCACGGATCGTCATCGTCCCAGCGCCATACGAATACCGAACCAGCTTCGGCAAAGGCACACGCTACGGCCCGGAGGCTATCCTTGCCGCTAGCGCTCACCTGGAGACATACGACGAGGAATTCGACCGAGAGCTCTGCTACGAGCTCGGCCTAGCAACTCTCCAGCCGATTGCGTTCGGCGGTAAACACGACGCTGCCGCCATTGCTGAAGTGGAAGCCGTCATCGAGACACTCCTGCAGCAGGGCAAGTTCGTGGTGACTATTGGCGGCGAGCACACTATTGCCCTGGCACCGATTCGGGCCCACTTCCGGAAATTTCCACACATGAGCCTTCTTCAGTTGGATGCTCACCCAGACCTCCGGGACACCTATGAGGGCTCCCCATACTCGCACGCCTGTGTCATCGCACGTGCGCTGGAGTTTCTACCCCCTAGCCAACTTGTCCAAGTTGGGATCCGAGCCATCGCTCGCGAGGAGGTCGAGCTCATCCGCCGTAGAGGCCTCCGAACATTCTTTGCAACCTCCATCCGAAAAGGTTTGTTCGGAGAGGACTGGTACGGGCACGTCGTAGAGAGTCTGGGGCCTGAGGTCTACGTTACGCTCGACGTCGATGTCTTAGACCCGGCGCAGATGCCAGCCACAGGGACACCAGAACCGAACGGGCTACTGTACCACGAGCTCGTTGAACTCCTGCGCCGCGTGCGATCGAGTGGCCGCCGTATTATCGGCCTCGATGTTGTAGAATTTGCTCCCATCCCCGGCCTCCACCATGCAGCCCTAACGGCCGCGCGTCTTACCTACAAGGCTCTCAACATCGCCTTTGCGCCATGACTGTGGAAGAACTGCAGGCAGCTATCACGCGATGGAGCAACGCTTCGCCAGACACTCTACGAGCTGAGCGGGAGGCTGTCATCCACGATGTCCGTGCCCTCCTCGACGCTCTCAGCCGTGGGGAAGTCCGCGCAGCCAGTCCGCAGCCTGATGGCTCCTGGCGAGTCCATTCGTGGATCAAGCAAGGGATTCTTCTGTGCTTTCGCGTAGGGCAACTCAGCCCCATGCGGTTGGGGGGATGGCACTTCACCGACATCGACCTTCTGCCTCCACGCTGGTTTGCACCAGAAGACCGTGTGCGGCTCGTCCCCGGAGGATCTACCGTCCGCACGGGAGCCTATGTTGCTCCTACCGTCATCTGCATGCCCCCCATGTACATCAACGTAGGCGCATACGTTGATGAGGGCACGATGGTGGATTCACACGCTCTCATCGGGAGCTGTGCCCAGATTGGCAAGCGTGTCCATGTCAGTGCTGGAGCACAGATTGGAGGCGTGCTCGAGCCCCCCACGGCTCGACCCGTCATCGTTGAGGATGAGGTCCTCATTGGCGCAAACTGTGGGCTCTTCGAAGGAGTCCTCGTGCGTCGCCGCGCCGTCCTCGCTGCTGGAGTCCAGCTAACGGCGACTACTCCGGTCTACGACCTGGTCCACGAGCGGCTCCTTACCGGCACACCGGAGTCACCGATTGAGATCCCCGAAGCTGCTGTCGTCGTGCCTGGCGTTCGGGGAATCTCCACCGAATTTGCCCGGGCCCATGGGCTTGGGATAGTGACACCCTTGATTGTGAAGTACCGCGATCGTCAGACTGACGCTCGAACGGCCCTAGAAGAGGCCCTCCGGGCGATGTTTCGCTGAACAGCACAGTCCCCGATGGTAGAGGCCCGAGGTCTCTGGAAGCGTTACGGGCAGACAGTAGCCCTGCAGGAATGCAGCTTCACGTTCCGCACAGGGCAGGTCGTTGGACTGCTGGGACCTAATGGTGCTGGAAAGACCACCCTCCTCCGCCTCTTAGCCAGCATCCTACTACCGGATGCAGGTCAAATCCTCTTCGAAGGTGAGCCTCTGCAGCGTCGTCATCAGCGGCTCATTGGTTATCTGCCAGAAGAGCGTGGGCTCTACCGACATCAGCGCGTGGAGGATCAACTTCTCTACTTCGCCCGTCTCCGAGGCCTACCCTTAGGACAGGCACGGCAGGCTATCGGATACTGGCTAGAGCGGTTAGGGGTAATACCATGGCGTCACTCCCGGATAAGCGAGCTTTCCAAGGGGATACAGCAAAAAGTCCAGCTAGCGGCCGCACTCCTCCATCAACCGCACCTCTTGCTCTTGGATGAGCCGACGTCGGGTCTTGACCCAGTCGACGTTCGGGAACTAAGCAATCTCCTCCAGGAGCTCCGCAGCGAAGGCCAAACGATTGTATTATCAACTCACCGCATGGAGCAGGCGGAAGAGCTTTGCGATGCTATCATCTTCCTCCACCGTGGGCGCATCGCACTATCGGGCAGTATTCGTGACATTAAGCAGCAATGGGGCCCCAAGACGCTTGTACTGGAATTCTGCGGAGACATCACTCCCGTGCTCCAGCAGTTCCCGAATGCCCACCTCCTACGCTCTAGCCGCGGCCACATAGAGCTTCAGTGGCATGGGGACCTTCGCTCCCTACCGACCTTCCTCCAGGCAGTAGTACAGCATGTCGAGCTCTACCACCTTGCCTGGACCGAACCGAGCATAGAAGCGATCTTCCGGAGCATCGTTGGGGAGGATTCGGTACCGCAACTCGACGGCACAGGGACACCATCCCCAATGAGGGGTTCCTGTACTCTGCATAACCTAATACCCAACGACTCTCCCAGCACTCCGACTGGTCTCCCGAGCAGTTAGGTACGCCGATACGTGCACCACCACTCTCTGTATGGCACGCCTCACGACACCTGCGAGTCTCCAGATGACCGCAGATCTGGCCTAACAGCCCCTCCTCCTTCTCAATCCCGCCGGCACAAGCAGAAGCCAAAGCTTAACCGGAAAATACTCCCTGCGAGATCCAACAACCCCAAAGTTCGTTCGTCTCTGTGCATGCCTATCACTGACTACCCATAATGCTGCGTCTCCTCCTTCATTGCATTGCCTGGCTCCTATTGAGCACCCCCTTTGAAGGGGGCCCAGCGCCAGCCTATCGGGCTCAGTCATCAGCAACAGGTATCATCCCCACGAGCTTCCTCCGCTTCTTCCCACGGCGGGATACCATCTACACCCTAAGCCCGTGGTACTTGGAGCTCAACCTGCAACGGCAGCGGTTATATCTCGTCAGCCGCAACGGTGAACGGCAGGAGTTCAGGGTTTCTTCAGGTACCCCCTGGATAGCTGGGGGGATCGAAACCCCAACGGGGCTATTTACGCTGCAGACGAAGGCAACCTTAGCGATCTCCCGTCAGTTCGACAATACCCGGATGCTGTATTGGATGGGCTTCTCCGGTAATGTTGGCTTCCACGCCTTAGAGGGATGGAGCTACTACCGCCACCTCGGGGTGCGCCCGTCGTCGCACGGCTGTGTACGTCTGAGCCGTGAAGACGCCCGCTATCTCTACCACACACTCCGCCGCGGTACCCCCGTGCTAGTCTACAGCAGGGAGCCAGCACGCGTGCTCTCCTTCCTACTCCCGGAGGAATTCGACCCTCACCGCGATTGGCTCTTAGGCTCTGATTTCGCCACGGAACGGCGAATTCTCCAGGCACGACTCCAGGACCTCTACAGCGGACGCATTCGGTATCCCCTCCGACGGGCTGCTCTGGATGGCTCTACCGTACTGCCCTCCCCGGGGTACCCAATCGGGTCTGCGGACTCGATTCCCTCCCAAGAGCCCCCATTGCTCCTCAGCGCAGCTGCAGAGTTTCTACCAGTGCCTGCAAGCAACACATGGGCTTCCTTTTACTCCTACCGCCACCACCCTCATAGCGACTCATTGCCTTGAAGGCCCTAACGGCAGGTACCGGCTCTGCCAATCAGGAGCGTACGGCTCGCCAGGACAGGTAGAGTGCACAAGCACGTAGTCATTGAAGCCCGTCAGGTCCACGAAGTAGAAGTAAGTCCCACCTCGCAGTTCGCTGTAGAACCACGCCTCATACGGTCGGCGCTCCGGCGTGGGCTGGATGCTCTCCCGCTGTGTTGGCCGACCGTACTTGAGCAGTACTCGGCCACGGTCCGAACGCCACCCCTTTCGCCACCGGGGGGAAGCAAAGAAGGTGTTGGCATACTGCACCCGCGATCGGAAGTCCTCGAGGGCCTCGTTAACGGCGGTGAGGGGATTCGGGTCCCGCTGCAGCCAGAAACGGAAGAGGAAACGCTGACGCGCCCGCAAGTCCGTAAGGGAGCGGGCCACCTCGAGCTCTTGAGGCGTCGCCAAGTAAGCAATTTGCTCTAACTCTTCGGCAACCCGATCCTCTGAATAGGCCGCAAACTCACTCTGCTCGAAGAGGCTGTCCTCAGGCTGACCCGTGATAGCCTGTGGAGGCATCTCGGGGTTGAGAACGTAGAAGCGCTTCTCTGCAGAGGTGCTGTCGCGATCACTTCGGGCAACGACCCGGATGAAGTAGACCCCGCTCGGCACAACATTGAGCGGCAGTTCCAAGACATCGGCTAGGGCGTCCGAGACAGCCTCAAAGCGGCGCTCCATCTCCCACAGAAGGCGACGCACGGCATCCTGGAGTTCATAGCGAATCACCCCACCTTGTGGCGCGTGTCGACGTGCACCATAGAGCTCCACGTAGAGCCGCAGGATTGGGTCTGTCCCTCGGTATTCAACCGTAGGATTCGGCACAACCCGATATCGCCCCTTGTGGAATGGGGAAGACCCAACGCCTTCTTCGACACGTTCGATGAGTATGGCCAACTGAATATCGCTAAGCTGGAGCTGGGCCGTATCAAAGGCACGGAGGGATAGCCCAAACTGAGCCGTTGCTCGGCGCGTGCTGTCGTGTACATCTTGGACAACGAGACGGACACGGTACTCGCCAGGGGCTAGGAGGAAATTCTGCTGCCCAATGAGCTCCTGAGGCTGCTCGATCCGTGGGGTTGGGCGCTCAACCGGAACGACCCATTGGTGCGCAAGCACAGGACGTCCTGCACTGTCTACCTGCACACCGAAGTAAAGCTCGCCGAGATATCCCTCGCGGTGGGGCCGGTAGCAGAGGATCGTATCCGGAAAGGCGTAGTAGAGTTCCCACCGCGGCGTTCGCCCCTCATGCCAGAACTGTGCAGCGTCGAAGGAGACATGGAGTTGTCCCCATAGGAACAGCGGCATTGCCACGATAAAGAGCACATTCCGCGGGTACGCCATCACAGGCAGACGCGCAGCTCATCGGCTGCCAATTTACTCTGCTGCAATGCAGCAATCCGCTTAGAAGTTCAACCCGTAGTTGAGGCTGGTATGCAACTCGGTGAAAGGTCGCCGCCCGGAACGCTCAGAACGGTTCAGGAAGGTGTTCCAGGTCAGCGTTCCCCACTCCTTGAGGTGGTAGCTCAACGACAATCGGAGTCCCCACTGTGTATCCCACGCTACTACGTGAGTCTGGGACAGGCTTAGTCCTACTGAGCCATTGAGCTTCTCCGGAACGATCGGGTAAGAGACGGTCTCTCCGAGCATCCAGATCCTGGTCCGCAAGCCACCGGCCTCTGTAAGCGCATAGCTGGCCGTAGTCGTCAGGCCCAGCAACGAAGGGAACAACAGGCTGTGCGAGAGGAACAGGGAGTGTGCCTGCTGCTGCGTGGCTCCACGACTCACGGGATTGCGGTCGTCCGTCTTAGAGAACGCATAGGTCGCTGCAACGGAGTTCATACCCCCCAGTCCGGAAAACTGCCACCGTGGGCTCAGCAAAACGCTGTGGTAGACGTTCTGCACCCGGAAGGTGTCGTTGTCATGCTGCATTCGCATGCCGTAGTTGGAGTACTGCACGTCGACGCCGAAGTTCTGCGATGGCTGCCAGCCAACGCCCGCTCCAGCGATGATACGCCGTGAGGTTCCCAGGCGCGTCTTCCGCAAGTTATTCCACTGGAGTCCTCCCGAGAGGCGAACAGAGACTGTTTGCTCAGCAAAGCTGAACTGAGGCGCTACGCTGACCTCCGCTACATCGTTGAACAGCTGCGGATACCCGAGGCTGTAGAATCCCGGCCCAACCCAGCGCCCATTCAGATTGACAGCCACCGAAGGTGACGGCACAATGCTAATCCCTACTGTAGCAGCTCCGTCGATATTGGAGGAGTAGCGAGACGCAAAGAGCCAGTCTGGCAGCTCTGATTCCTTCCTCTGCGCACGGATACTGCTGGAGAAGGCGCTCACGGCAATCTCCCCACGGACGGTCATCCCTGTCGTCAACGGCACTTGGAACGAAAGCGCCGCAACAGCGTTGTCCTGACCTGGGGTGACGACCGTATCGCTACGCCCCAGCAGCGTATCCCGCACGACTCGGGCAAGGCGAATACTTGTGGTATCGTCCAGCAGGCGCACGTAGTGTAGCGCTACCTCTGCACCTTCATCGGTACCGAACCCTACCGAGCCACCCCACACCCAGCGGCGATATGCACCAGGAGAGCCGCTGACGGTATCTATGGGTCGAGGATGCTGCACGATACCGTATAGTCCTCTCAACCGCAGAGGACCAGGTGTCAGCTCCAGTCCTCCACCGAGCACACGCAGCTCTCCGAAGCTCAACTCCGATAGCTGCAGCGAGAAGTATCCGCCGTGGAGGCGCAGCCACGAGGTAATCCGCGGACTGAGGCCAAACTGGTTGAACGGCTGCAGCGGTTCCACAATCGAAGAAGGTGCCCGCCGGCCTACGGCAGCGCTGTAAGAGAACTCAAATGGAAGCTCGACTTCCCCGAAGAGCCGCACGACTGGACGGAAGAACACCCGAGCCCCATACCGAGGCATGTAGTGCTGAGATGGAGCTTCCCCAGTGCTGGTATACGCCTCCGCAGTCGTACTGAGCGAGCCTCGAAGTTCTATCGGAGCGGCCGTGCGGTCCTGTGCTATCCCCACGACCGCGAAGCTGGCAAAGCAGATTAGAAGCGCTACAGCCATGAACCCCCTCAACGGTTGGCAGTACTCAAGCGTCTACTCATACTCCGCCAAAATGCGAAGGGTTCCCCATTCCCAGGCTCTATTCTTGCCGGAGGCTGCGGCATTGTTCGTCAATACCGTGCGCAGAAAGTCCGAAAAGGCTGGCATGGAAATGCATTACCGGCAACATGCGGTGTGGATGCTTACATCCCTGCTCTTCCTCGGCCTGAACTGTTCCGGAGGCCGAGGGGAGCGGTTGTATGAAGAGAGCCAGAATCCTCCTGACAGCCTCCGACACCTGCTCACTGCAACTCTCACTGGCACGCGAACGAATGCCATCACCCGTGCTGTCCACCTCTGTAGTCCTGCCGTCGTAGGCATCACTGTGATAGACGAGCGTGAGGTCGTCTACCGCGACCCCTTCAGCTCGTGGTTCTACGACGACCCGATCTTCCGCTTTTTCTTCGGCGAGCCACGTGAGTACCGTCAGCGCTACACGATCCGGAACTTAGGCTCTGGATTCCTCATCTCCCCCGACGGCTACGTTGTGACCAATCAGCACGTCGTCGGCGAACGCCCGACAAAGATCACGGTGACCCTGGTTGGAGGCGAGCACTACGATGCTGAGCTCGTCGGCTCCGATCCCGTCAGCGACATCGCACTGCTGAAGCTCCGTTCATCGAAGCCCCGCCAGTTCCCATACCTGCGGCTCGGCAACTCCGACTCCGTGATTGTTGGCGAGTGGGTCATCGCTCTCGGGAACCCCTTTGGACTGTTTGACCTCAACGCAAAGCCAACTGTCACCGTCGGGGTAGTCAGCAACGTTGGAGTCAACTTTCGGCAGGGTGGGCGGGTCTACCGCGGCATGATCCAGACCGACGCTGCCATTAGCTCCGGCAATTCCGGAGGCCCGCTCGTCAACGCCCTCGGAGAGGTTGTGGGGGTCAATGCGGCGATCATCTCAACGGCTCAGAACTGGCAAGGCGCAGGTAGTATCGGAATTGGCTTTGCTATCCCCATCAATCGCGTCAAGCGCATCATCGAGCGCCTACACGCCGATGGGCATATCGACCGCGACGTAGATATTGGTATCCGCTTGGGCGATCCTGAGCAGTTCGATGTAGGAAAGCTGTCATACGGTGCCCTCGTCGTCAGCGTCCGCCGGGGCTCCCCGGCCGACAATGCGGGGATTGAGCCAGGAGACATCATTACGGCCATAGACGGCACCCGTATCCGCGATAGCGACGATGCCAACCTGCTGTTGGCTGACACGATGGTTGGACAGCGCCTGCGAATCACCATCCTGCGCGACGGGCGGGAGAGGACAGTTGAATTGGTCGTCGGCAGGCGCCGCTCATGATAAGCTCCCTACGGTGCGAGGGCTTAGCCAAGGCGTATCGCCGACGCCTGGTTGTCCGTAACGTCTCGCTGGAAGTCCGGCAGGGGGAGGTCGTTGGACTCCTGGGCCCAAACGGAGCAGGCAAGACAACGACGTTCTACATGCTCGTCGGGATGATTTCTCCGACGGCCGGGCGCATCTTCTTGGACTCGCAGGAGCTTACCCACATGCCAATGTACCGCCGTGCTCGCTTGGGGATTAGCTACCTGCCGCAGGAACCCTCGGTCTTCCGGCGTTTGACGGTAGAAGAAAACATCCGAGCCATCCTCCAGCTCCGCCGTCTCCCAAGTCCCGAACAGCGCCGACGCTTGGAGCAGCTCCTGGAAGAGTTCGGGATTACCCACATCCGACATCGGAAAGGCTACATGCTCTCCGGCGGAGAACGCCGACGTTGCGAGATTGCTCGCGCTCTAGCGTCTGATCCCAAGTTCATCCTGCTGGACGAGCCCTTTGCCGGCATAGATCCGCTGGCCGTCGAAGATCTCATGCGCCTCGTCCGCCGCTTGAAGGAGCGTCGTATCGGCGTGCTCATCACAGACCACAACGTCCACGAAACGCTCTCCATCACGGACCGGGCCTATATCCTCATCGACGGCTCCATCTTCTACGCTGGAACGGCGGAAGAAATTGCTGCCCATCCCGACGTGCGCCGCCTCTACCTTGGCGAGAGCTTTTCGCTGGAACGCTACCGCTGGGAGTAGTCGTTCAGTGTCGGAAGTGGCGCGTACCTGTGAAGACCATGGCAACGCCGTGGGCATCGGCCGCGGCGATGACCTCCGCATCACGTACCGACCCGCCAGGCTGAACTACTGCTGTTGCCCCCGCAGCAATCGCCTCCTCCACCGCATCCGGGAAGGGGAAGAAGGCATCAGAAGCAACCACAGACCCGCTGAGCGATGGTCCACTCTCTCGCGCTTTACGCACGGCCACTCGAACAGCATCCAGCCGCGACGGCTGTCCCCCGCCGATTGCTAGCGTCCGATCGGGACCTGCGAAGACTATGGCGTTCGACTTCACATGCTTGACGACACGCCAAGCGAAGCGGAGAGCCTCCCATTCCGCTGGCGTAGGTTCTCGTTGCGTCACCACCTGCCACTCCTCAGTCCGCAGAGGCACGGCAACATCCGACGTCTGGACGAGCACACCCCCAAGGATGCTCCGGAAGTCTTGCTCCCACTGCTGCCGCAGTAAGGGCTCGTTGTAGCGGAGGAGCCGGAGATTCCGCTTGCGCTGGAGTAGTGCCAGAGCCTCTTCGGAGAAGTCCGGTGCCAGCACTTGCTCTAAGAACACAGACGCTAACCGCTCTGCTAACTCCGCGCCCAATGGACGGTTGACCACAACAACCCCACCGAACGGCGAAATCGGATCGGATGCCCAGGCCTTCTCCCAGGCTTTCACCAAGTCCTCGTCACTTCCAACTCCGCAAGGTGCTGTGTGCTTGAGGATGGCCACTGTGGGGGCCTCAAACTCGAGGATGAGTCGCACAGCAGCGTCCGCATCCAGCACGTTGTTGTACGAGAGCTCTTTGCCATGGAGCTGTTGGAAGCAGCGGCCGTAATCGCTGCCGTAGAGCCAGCCACGCTGGTGGGGATTCTCCCCGTAGCGGAGCTCCTGTGCCAGCGGGAGGACTTGAACCCACCACTGTGGAGTATCCCCGTCGGCCCGCAGGGCTGCAGCCACCGTAGCATCGTAAGCGGCTGTTCGGGCAAAGGCCTCCGCTGCGTAGCGCCGGCGCACAGACTCGGGGACCTCCCCGTGTTCACGGAGTAGTGCAATGACTTCCCCGTACTGGGCCGGCTGCACGACGACCGTCACCCATGGGTAGTTCTTCGCTGCTGCCCGCACTAATGCCGGACCACCAATATCGATTAGCTCCAGCATCCCAGCGTCCAGCTCTGAACTGTCGAGAGCCTGTTCGAACGGGTAGAAATCCACCGCCACCAGGTCTATAGGCTCCACGCCAAAGCGTCGGAGCTGCTCCATGTGTTCCGGCACATCACGCCGCGCCAGTAGAGCAGCGTGGATGAGTGGATGCAACGTCTTCACCCGCCCGTCCAAGATAGGCGGGAAGCCCGTCAGCTCAGAGACGGCTTGCACGGGGATTCCAGCCGATCTCAGCACCTGGGCTGTACCATCGGAAGCCAGCAGCTCTACCCCAAGCTGGGAGAGCTGGCGAGCAAACTCTACGAGCTCATCTTTCCGCCATGCGCTCAGCAGAGCCCTGCGAACTTTCATGGACTTGGGGCAAGCGTTGCACATACGGGATAGCGGCAAGCCCAACGGCAGCGAGCACTACCGCCGCAGAGCCGAAGGAGAGTAGCGGAGAAAGTGCCATGCTACCGTTCCCCCACAGCGGGCCGAGGATCCGCGCTAAGCCCTCCAGTGATGTCGTCACCCCTTGGAGGCTGCCCTGGTAAGCCGATGGCGTGACACGGCTCAGCACGCTAAGCAGCGTTGGGATTGCCATCCCCGATCCCAATGCTGCTGGAACGACGCAGAGCATGAAGAGCGGGACTGATGGCGCCAGCACTGCTGTACCCAGCCCTACTGCTGCCAGGAGAGACCCTACCCAGAAAGCGTTCCCATCCCCCAGTCGGCGGGCAACCGGCCCGACAATGGCCACCTGCGTCAGAACTCCCAAGGCACCGGCGAAGGCCACCAAGTACCCCACATGCTGTTCCGTGAGTCCGAAGCGGCGATGCACCAAGAGGGCAAAGCTAGTCTGGTAGACTGCCTGGGAGCTCCAGAGGAGGAAGTCGAAGAGCAGAAACGGGCGCACCATCTGGTGGCCCCACAGCCTCCGAAAACCCTCTCCAAACGAGCCTACAGACCGGGTCCGATGGCGCGCTGGCTCAGGCAATCCCATAGCAACCCACAGCGCAGCAATGAAACTGAGTGCGGCAGCGGCCCACGCCGGTGCCGATAGCCCCCACGCTGCTAACGCGGACCCCAGCAATGGCCCTACGACGAAGCCAATCCCAAACGCAGCTCCGATCAGTCCGAACCCGCGAGCACGCTCGCTTTCTTCCAAGACATCGGCCAGGTATGCCCGAACGGTAGTGATGATCCCACCGAAGGCACCATCAACCAGACGAGCAACGAAGAGCCACTCCAGTGAGGGTGCTAGAGCCATGATGACATACCCAACCGCTGCCCCCACGAGGGCCAGGAAGAGGAAAGGCTTCCTACCGTAACGGTCCGAGAGTGCACCCCACAGCGGCGAGCTCAATACCTGCGCTATAGAAAAGCTGGCGAAGAGCGCTCCGATTTCCAGCTCTGATGCACCAAAGCGCTGCCCGTAGAACGGCAGGAGCGGGATGATGATGCCGAAACCGATGAGGTTTACAAGGACTGCACCGAAGAGGATTGCCACCGCTCGCTGCCGTGCCTTCCGTGGGTGATGTTCCATCCTAACTGAGCCCTGCAGCAAGGCGCAAACTTAGGGAAAAACCTACCGGGGCTTGAGAACGCTACAGCAACACCACTCAGCTTCGCAGCCAGAAGCGCACCGTCGTCCCTACCCCAGGCTGGCTCTCCAGCTCGTACGGTGCCTGGTGGGCTTCCAGGATGTGCTTGACGATTGCCAAGCCAAGTCCGCTCCCCTCTACCGCCGAGGCTTCAGCATGCCGCACCCGGTAGAAGCGCTCGAAGACTCGCTCCTGATGCTCCGGCGGAATCCCAATCCCGGTATCCGCAACCTCTACCCGCACCCGTTTGCCTTCGGGGCGGATTCGCACGTGGACTGAGCCTCCAGGACGGTTGTACTTGATGGCGTTCTCCACTAGGTTGCTCAACACCTGCTCGATCCGATCTCGATCTGCAACGACCTCGACCGGCTCTGATGGTGCCTCTACGTGGAGCTGGACCTGGCGCTGGGTCGCCTGCTCCGCGAACATCTCCACCACCTCCTTGGCCAACTCCGTCACTGAGAAGGTCCGCAGGCGCATCCGCACAGCCCCAGTCTCAATCTGGGAGATCTCCATCAGGCGTGCCAAGAGATTCTCCAGCCGCTGGGCGTACTGCAGCGCCTTCTGAGCGAATTGGTGGACTGTTGTAGCATCTTCAGGTGGAGCCTCTGCTAACGTCTCCAAGTACCCTCGGAGTGCGAAGAGCGGATTCCGGAGCTCGTGGGAGACGTTCCCAAGGAAGTCGCTCCGGACCCGCTCTAACTTCCGTACCCGTCCCAACTCTGTCTCTACGGCCTCTGCCAGTCCACTGAGTCGCTCTGCAAGCAGACGTATTTCCGCTGGGAACTCCGCCCCGAGGAAGCGCACTGAGAAGATCCCAGAGCTGAGCCGCTGTAAGCGCTCGGCCACTTCGTATGCCCAAAGGGTAACCTCCTGCTGGAAGCGGCGCTGCCATACTCGGAGCAGTATCCCAGACCCTGCTAAGCCCACCCCAATCAACGCAAAGGATGCCCATCCACTCCAAGTGCCCGCAACGGCTGCTACACTGCTGATACCCGTCCACCACAGCGCTAATCCCCAACCGCGCCGCTGCCAGAAGCCTCCGAAACTCTTCATCTCCCCTCCACGAGCACCGAAGCCACGACTGCCGCAAACAGCATCACGAACGCGATAGCGTACGCCCACACTACGAGCGACACCAGTGCCGCATACGCCCCGTAAATCCACCCCCACGGGGCCAAGTTCTCCAGATACCACCCGTAGCCTACCCGCAGGAGCTCGGTCATCACAACGGCCACGAGCATGGCCCTCCAGATGACACGGCCCGGCGGAGCAGGTGTTGGAACGAAGCGGAAGACAAACCAGAAGAGCAGCGCTTCCAGCAGCACAGAGGTGGCTGCACTCCAGGCTCCCTGCACGACCTCGTACCACTGTGGCGGCAGTAGCTCTGCTCCCCAGGCAATCACCATCCCCCAACCGACCAAGACCGCCGACAGCAGGAGGCTCAACAGCAAGAGGACAACCGTCAGCAACATGTCTCGGAGCCGGCTCCAGAGCCCTAATGCTCGCTGCGGCTTCGGCGGGAGTCTCAAGGCCGCATGGAGCCCAGTTCGCAGGGACTGCAGGAGCGCGGAAGCTGTCCACAGCAACGCGACTATCCCGAAGACGCCCACCGCTGCACGTCGCTGGACGAAGACCTCAAGCTGTTCCACGACCGACTCCATCAGACTCTGGAGCCGGGCCGAAGGCATCCAAGGCAGTACGAGGACGCGGTTGAACGCCTCCTCCACAACCTCAGGCTTCACGAATCCAGCGAATAGCCACAACGCGACCATCCCTAGCGGAATGAAGCAGAGGGCGGCGTTGAAAGCAATTCCTGCTGCCAGCAGGAAGAGGTGCTGCTGCGCCAGGCGCTGCCCCACGGTATCCCCAATCCAAACAAGCCAGCGGAGAGAACCCCACAGCGGCTGCCATCCCCTACTGGCCTGCATCCTGCCCCTCATAACGAGGGAACCGGAACCGAAACCGCGTCCCTTGTCCGACAGCGCTCTCTACCTCTACCGTCCCCCCATGGGCCTCAACGATCCAGCGCACAATCGCCAAGCCCAATCCAACCCCATCACTGCTATGACTGCGGGTCCGCGACTTCTCCACTCGGTAGAAGCGCTCGAAGATTTGCGGCAGCTCCTCCTCTGGTATGCCGATGCCCGTGTCAGCCACTTCAGCCACGACGGTCTCAGCCTCCGAAGCCACCCGCAACGTCACGCGTCCCCCGGCCGGTGTATACTTCAGTGCGTTGTCTACGACGTTCAACACGGCCTGGCGCAGACGGAGTGCATCGCCGAACACGTAGCACTCCTGCGCCACCTCCGTTGCAATTGAGAGTCCACGATCGCGTGCTAGCGGCTCGATGTCCTCTGCGATCTCGCGGACGATGGCTCCTAGGTCCACACGACGGCGCTCCAACTGCACCTGCCCGCTTTCAGCACGGGCCAGCTCCAGGAGTGTCTCCACAATCCGGTGCAGCCGCAACACCTCCTCCAGCACGCTGGAGAGCACTCGCTCGTACTCCTCTGGCCTCTTCCGCGACCGCAGTGCCAGCTCTAACTCGCCGATGAGGATGGTCAGCGGAGTCCGGAGCTCATGCGACACGTCGGCTGTGAACTGTCGGATTTGGGCAAAGGAGGCCTCCAGGCGCGCAATCATCTGGTTGAGCGTTCGCGCCAGGTGGGCTAACTCATCCTTCGTTGGCGGCTCTGGGATTCGTAGACTCAGATTCCGAGCCGTGATACTCTCTGCCGTCCGCCGCATCTGCTCCACTGGCCGCAGCGACGCTCGAGCCAGGAGCCATCCCCCAAAGGCCGAGACTGAAAGCACCAACGGCAATGCCCAAAGGAGCGTCACTGCCAGCCGCTGGAGGACTGACTCAATCTCGCGGACGCTATACCCCACGGCGATCTGCGCCAGGCGAGTGTGATGGACCAAGAGTTCCACAGGCTCACCTCTGAGCGCAAAGTGGCGATACTGCTGTTCCCCAACGGTCATCCCCGCCAGTACGGGAAGGCTGTCTCCCAGAAGGTTCTCCGAACGCCAGAGGATGCGTCCGGCGGTGTCGGCCACTTGGAGAACGTAGCTGCGGGGGTTGAGGAGGACGTACTGGTAGATGGCACCCCAGACCTGGCTCTCCGCGCCCATCAGCGTATCGCTTGGGAGCGGACCCACGAAGCGGCGCACCGGACGGGCAAAGAGCATCTGCTCCCACAACGGCAGCAGTCGCCCGTGGCGTGGAGGCCGGAGCCGCCGCCCCGCTTGCTCTTCAGCACGCTCCAGCAGCACCCCCACTGAACGGGCCACCTGCTCCAACGAATGGCGCAGACTGCTGTAGAGCTCCTGCCGTACACTCCAGTACCAGAACAGCCCGAACCCTATCAAGACAGCGGCGACGACAGCCCCATACCAGAGCGTCAGCCGTGCCCGCAGCGAGAGCCGTTGCCCAATCATGACGCAGCCGCCTCCACAAGCACCTGCCGTAGCCGCTCACACCACTCTCTCCCAAAGGCCCGCTCCAGCGCCTCCGCCACCGACACCACAACTGTCGTACCGCAACGGCGCCCGTGATCGTACGCTGGAGCACACTCCTCGAAAGGTTCAGCCACCAAGTAGCGCTGACCATGGCGCTGACGTAAGCGGAGCGGAAAGAGGTGGCATGAGAGGGGCTTCCGAAACGAGCTGAGGCCTTCCTCGTAGGCCTGCTCTATGGCGCAGCGAGCAATTCCTCGCTCCCACACTACGAAGACGCACGCGCCCTCCCCAACGCAGCGGGTGTAGAACTGTCCCTCTTGCCGCACCACCGCCCCGCTTTCCTGGAGCACCCGCTGTGTCTCCGCTGGCAGGCGCGGCAGTAGCAGAGGGACGAGCGATTCTACTATCGGCACCTCTTCCTCCAGTAGCGGAGCTCCCAAAGACCCCGACACTGTGCAGCAAGCACCACGGCAGCGCTCTACATCGCAGGCAAACGGCAGCCCCGCAATCGAGCTCTGCACTAGCACATCACCGATTGGGATGAACCCAGACTGCTTCATACCCCTCGCTGGTGCGGGTCCCAGATGTACTTGTGGAGCTGCAACTGTAGCCGCACCGGCAGCCGGTCCTGCAGAATCCATTCAGCCAACTGCCGCGGAGAGATCAGTCCAAAAGCTGGCGAGAAGAGCACAGCTGCCGTCCGCTCTGGCAGGCGATATTGTTCGATTACCTGGCGGGCGAATTCGTAGTCCTGCCGGTCAGCGATGACGAACTTCACCTCATCGTGTGGGCGCAGCAGCTCCAAGTTACGCCAGTACATCAACGGCGTCATACGCGAGGACGGGCACTTGACATCAACAATCCCAATGACTCGCTCATCCAGTGGTTCAATGCTGATGTGCCCACCTGTCTCAACGGCGACAGTGTAGCCTTCGTCGCACAGCAGCCGCATTAGCCCAAAGCTCCCCCACTGTTCCAGCGGCTCGCCGCCGGTGAACTCTACGAAACGGCACCCGTAAGCCTGCACACTCCGCAGAATCTCTTCCCCCGTCATCCACTGTCCTCCGTCGCGTCGGTCCAGTGCATACGGCGTGTCGCACCACACGCAGCGCAGTTTGCATCCCTGCAGGCGCACGAAGACACAGGGCATTCCCGACCGGCTCCCCTCGCCCTGGATGGAGTGGAAGATCTCGCTCACGTGGAAACGCTCCCTCACAGGGTCGATCGCCTCCACAGCTTCCCGCGTCGGCTGTCGCAGCATCTACCGGGTACCGAATCGCTCTTCACACTGGCGCCACAAAGAGACGAACCAACCTCTTGCAACATAGCCCTGCCGAGACAACTCCAGCATTCCTCACAGCCCCGCTGTAGCCATGCAATAGTCTCAGCCACGCCCCAGCTCCCATCAAAACAATTGGGACACGCGGAGATTGAGCACTCCAACACGCTGTCTCAGCCCCGCCTCGGGCCCATCACACGAGCATCCTTCCACACGCGACCATCTCGCCCATCTAGTGCTAGGCCATGCTCGTACACCCTAGTGTCCCACGGCCGCACTTCCAGATGTCACCCGTCCATACCCTACGCCCGGGCAATCCTATACATCGCAGCTTCCGACTCCGCTGGTCTCTCATTACCGGCTCCACCCGCCCGACACCCGCCAGGGCAGAACACAGCACCGCTGTCGTTCCCTGTGCAGGCTCAAGACACCCCCCTAGTCTGGCCCCGTAGCAAGCTTTGCTCCTACTGGCCGGAGCTGCTCCCACAGCCAACAGAGTCCCCCGACGACGAGGGCAACTGCTGTGTTGACTCCATGGGCAATCACAGCATAGGCTAGTGCCTCCGCCGGCGGTATGGCAAAGAGCTCCACCAATGCGAGCTGGACGGCCACATGGTAGACCCCTGCTGCCGATGGGGTCGGGGCTACTGAGATGGCCACCGCAGAGACCACCAGCACCTGAAACGCCTCAGCCGGACCGAGTGGCAACGAACAGACCCAGAAGAGCCCATACAGCGGCACCCAGTAGCTGAACCACAGTAGCAGAGTCTGCAGCAATAGCAGCACGTACAGGCGGGGCTGCCGGAGTGCAGCCACTCCAGCAGCGAGTTCTTGAAGGAGTTTGCTGCCTCGCTGCACCGTGCCGGGAAGCCGCGTGTGCATCCACCGTAGCAACCATCCTCCCCAACGCCGGGCGCTCACTAGAGCCGCAACCACAAGGGCCAACACACCTAGGCTCACGAGCACTGAGCCGATCCCGCCGGACCTCTCCACGATGCCGATGAGCCTCTCGGCAAACAACGTGCTCGCAACGAGGAGTAGCATCACCAGCGTAGCAACGTCGAGCAGCCGCTCAACGGCAACTGTAGAGAGGAGCGTCGCTGGGGAGAGCCCCTCGCGACGGCTCAGGACGTACGGGCGGACCAACTCGCCCGCCCTTGGCACAATCGAGTTCACAGCGTAGCCGACCATCACGGCGGAGAAAGCATTCCCTAAACCCGGCAGCCGACCCAGGGCTGCCTGCACCAACAGCTGCCACCGCCATGCTCGCAGGAGATGGGCCCCAAGAATGACCGGCACGAACACCCACAGCCATTCATACGCCGTTCGGCCGAGCACCTCCACGAAGGCATTCCAGTCGGTGATCCGTGCTGCCACTACTACTGAGAGGCCCAGAAGTCCAAGGCTCAGCCCCCAGCGGAGAAAGCGCCCAAGGCTACGAGGCTGCATGCACAAGTGCCCGCTTGCCCATGAACGCACGCAACGCCGCCCCCGTATGCGAGCCTAAATGGCGCATCACCCGCTCCGGGGTCCCCATCACAACGACATGCCCCCCAGCATCCCCCGCCTCCGGACCTAGATCCACCACCCAATCAGCTGCTGCGATGACATGTAGGTGATGCTCGATGACCACGACCGTGTGTCCAGCATCGATGAGCCGCTGCAGGACGGCTAGCAGCCGCTCTACATCGCAGAGGTGAAGCCCTGTAGTAGGCTCGTCCAGCAAGAAAAGCACGTGTCCGGAGACCTCCTCCAGCAGGTAGGAAGCCAACTTCAGCCGCTGTGCCTCCCCACCGGAGAGCATCGTCGTGGGCTGCCCAAGCCGTAGGTAGCCCAATCCGACCTGCTGAAGCGGCAGAAGGCGCTCCACAATCCGCCGATGCTCGGCGAAGAATTCCACCGCTTCGTCCACGGTCATCTGGAGCACGTCCACGATGGACTTGCCCCGATAGCGGGCCTGCAGGACTTCGCTCTTGTAGCGAGTCCCCCGGCAAGCGTCGCACTCCAAGGGGAGGTCGGAGAGGAACTGCATCTCCACCCACACAATCCCCTCGCCTTGGCAGCTTTCGCAGCGCCCGCCGGGGATGTTGAAGGAGAAGTAGCCCGGGGTCCAGCCCCGCTGCCGCGCGTAGTCTGTGGTAGCGAAGACCTCTCGGATGCCATCGAAGGCCTTCGTGTAGGTTGCCGGCGTGGAACGGCTGGAACGCCCTGGCGGGGCTTGGTCAATGAGCACCACGTGGTCGATTGCCTCCGCACCCTCTATACCAGCGCAACTGCCGCTCCCCTCCGCCGGCAGTCCCTTGAGGCGGCGCAGCGTAGTGTAGAGAACATCGTAGACTAGCGTGCTCTTGCCCGACCCGGAGACACCTGTCACCACCGACAAGCAACCCAACGGCAGCTCGACATCCTCCCCCTTGAGGTTGTTGGCGATCGGCTTCCGAATGCGGAGCCAGCCTTTGGGCGTGCGATGCCCCCTCTTGTTGGAATCCACCTGGCGACGGCCA
Source organism: Candidatus Kapaibacterium sp. (assembly GCA_025059875.1). Classification (NCBI taxonomy): domain Bacteria; kingdom Pseudomonadati; phylum Bacteroidota; class Eximiradiia; order Eximiradiales; family Kapaibacteriaceae (SeqCode); genus Kapaibacterium (SeqCode); species Kapaibacterium sp. (SeqCode). The sequence goes on along the minus strand of JANXCT010000001.1, from coordinate 370,829 downwards.
GAAAGATACTGCCCCGTCAACGTTTCAGCCCGGAGTAGTTCCTCCACAGTGCCCTGGAAGACAACCTGTCCACCGTGTTCTCCGGCGCCCGGACCGAGCTCCACAACCCAGTCGGCATGACGAATGATGTCCGGGTCATGCTCCACTACGACAATCGTGTTGCCCAGCTCGCGCAGACGGAAGAGGATGTGCAGAAGCCGCTGCGTATCCCGCGGGTGGAGCCCGATGCTGGGTTCGTCCAATACGTAGAGCGTGCCCACCAATGCCGAGCTCAAGGCCGTTGCTAACTGGATTCGCTGCACCTCTCCACCAGAGAGCGTATGGGAGAGCCGGTCCAGCGTCAAGTACCCTAGCCCAATGTCCACCAAGACCTGCAGCCGGCGCCGAATCTCTGCTAATACGGCCCCAACAACGGCCTCCTCAGATGGCGAAAGCTGGAGCTGCAGAAACCACCCCAGCGCCGACGCTAAGTCCATCGTGATGAGCTCCGGGAAGAACTTCCCGCCAACGGCGACCCGACGCGCAGAGGTCCGCAGCCGCGAGCCCCCGCAGGCTGGACAGCGCGTGTAGCCACGGTAACGGCTCAGCAGTACCCGCACCTGTACTTTCTGCGTCTGCTCCTCCAACTGAGCGAAGAAGCGGTTCAGCCCAATGTAGCCATCAGCACCCTCCCAGAGGATGCGCCACTGCTCGGGGGTAAGCTGCTCTACGGGAACGTCTGGGGAGATGCCATACTTCGGAGCAACCGCCAAGAGCCGTCGGAGATGGTGCGCATACGCGGGGGTCCGAAAGGGATGGATAGCTCCATTCCGCAGGGAGCGACGCTTGTCAGGGATGACGAGCTCTGGGTCAATCCCCATCGTCCGTCCAAACCCCTGGCAGGTCGGGCAGGCTCCCAAGGGACTGTTGAAGGAGAAGAGTCGAGGCTCAGGTTCTACGTACTCAATCCGGCACACTGGGCACTCGTACCGAGTGCTGGCCTGCAGCTCCGTCCGGGTAGAGAGCTCGTACGCCATAGCCCGTCCCTGCCCTTTGGCGAACGCCGTCTCCAAGGCCTCTACGAGCCGTGCACGTGTCTCCTTGTCAAGCTCAAGCACGAGCCGGTCTACAACGACAACCCATTCGGCCGCGTCACTAATCCAAGAGGCTGCCTCCGAAAGCGGTACCATTGCCGCTGTCGGACGATGGAAAAGCCGCACGAACCCCTCTGCCTGAAGGCGCTCCAGGCGCTCCTGCAGCGAAGGAGGTGTCTCCGGAAAGTGGAATCCCACAATCAGCCGTCCGCCTACGGGCAGGCGCAGAATCTCCTCTGAGAACGACTGTGGGGATGACCGCCGGACGAGTCGGTTGCAGCGGACACAGTACGTCTTCCCCACGCGCCCGTAGAGTAGGCGGAAGTAGTCGTAGAGCTCGGTCATCGTGGCTACCGTAGAGCGGGGATTCCGCTGTAGCGGACGCTGCTCCAGTGCGATGGCTGGTGGGAGTCCTTCGATGCTCTCCACGTCCGGCCGTGGCATCCGCTCCAGGAACTGCCGGGCGTAGGCAGAGAGCGACTCCACAAAGCGCCTCTGTCCTTCGGCGTAGAGCGTGTCGAACGCTAGAGACGACTTCCCTGAACCGCTCGGACCAGTAATGACAATCAGGCGCCCGCGTGGAAGGGCAAGCGCAATGTTCTTCAGGTTGTGGGTTCGAGCTCCGTAGATGCGAATCCAGCGCTGCTCTGCCATTCCCTCTCGGTAGCGCCAAGCGCCCGCAAAGGCACAAAAATAAGGCGACACGAAGGGCCTTCGGAGTTCATATCTTTGCGACGCCCACGAAGTGCCACTGTCAAGGGGTTCGATGGAGCAGCCGCTGTACGCCGTTATACTAGGGGCCTCCAGCGGTTTCGGACGCGCCACTGCGTTAGCCCTGGCCCGCGAGGGATACCATATCGTCGGAGTCCACTTGGACCGGGCTGCAACCTTGCCCAAGGTTGACGAGCTCAAAGCTCAACTCCAAGCCTGCGGGGTTCGCGTTCTCTTCTTCAACCAGAATGCGGCTGATCCTACCTGTCGCCGAACAGTTGTAGGGGTGCTGAAGCAAGAGTTCAGTCTCCATCCCGGAGCGACCGTGCGTGTCTTGTTACACTCTCTGGCGTTCGGCACGCTCCTCCCACTCGTCGCTGCTCCTCCTCAGGAGAGCATCAGCCAGAAGCAGCTTGAGATGACGCTAGATGTGATGGCCAACAGCCTCGTCTACTGGACCCAAGAGCTCATCAGGGAAGGACTCATTGGTGCTGGAGGTCGGATCCTAGCCATGACGAGTGCCGGCAGCGAACGTGCCATTCCGATGTACGGCGCAGTCTCTGCAGCAAAGGCCGCGCTAGAAGCGTACGTCCGGCAATTGGCTCTAGAGCTGGCTCCCTACGGCATCACAGTGAACGCCATCCGGGCCGGCGTCACCGACACTCCTGCCCTGCGGCGTATCCCCGGGCATGAGATCCTCATAGAGAACGCCATCGGCCGCAATCCGTACCATCGCTTGACGACCCCAGAAGACGTCGCACGCATCGTCACCTTATTAGTCCGTCCTGAAGCAGCTTGGATTAACGGCGCAGTTATTGCTGCTGACGGGGGTGAGAACGTCGTTGACGTCACTTGGTGGAAGCCCGAGAAGAGTGAGTCTCACATACCTCAGATGTCGTAGGAATGCGTCTTCTCTGCCTTGTTCTCGTGACACTTGGTAGTGCGATTGCACAGCAAATCCCGCAGTACCGCGTAGAGCCACAGGATGGCCGCCCGCCCCGGCCGGTGACAGCGGCAGATCCGTTTGAGCTCTATACTTACTACGGTGCTGGCCTCCAGGTCGGCTGGATGAGCGGCATAGGGCTGAGTTTCCGCATCTCCTCACCAGTTCGGTGGGGAGGGGAGCTCAACGCCGGCATCCTCAAGCTAAAGAAAACCAGCTTCTGGTGCCTCGGCGGCGAAGTCCATTACCGCCTCAGTGCTACCCCCAGCTACAGGACCTACCTCTTAGCCGGGCTAGGTTACTACTCGCACACGACAGACTCTAAGCCAGAGCCAATCTGGCCAGTTCGGTTCGGAGTAGGGCTAGGGGCTGAGGTCTTCCTCGTCGAGCTCCTGGCCTTAGGGGCTGAACTCGCGATTACCGCCTACACCAATGGCGACGCTCTGCAGGTACTTCCACTACCCCAGTTCGGGCTGATGTACTACTTCCGCTGATGCCCCTGCACCACGTCTACGGCAGCTGATAGTGTTGCTGTGCTATGTGGGTTGGGTGTACTGCTCTCCGAGCCTCTCCCGTGCACCCACACCCCTTCGCTGCACGCAGTCTAGCGCAGGCCCCTGTGGCTCCTACAACCCTACAGCGGTTCAGCGACACGCTCGTCGTAGCAGCAGGAGTAGTCTCTACTGGCACGCCACTGACAACGCATGCTGAAGCTCTACGGCTCTTCCAACAAGAGGAGCACGACTCGGCACTAGTACTGTTGCAGCGTCTCACGGCCCTCTCCGCAGCCCGATTCTCCAGCTAACGAAGCCCTCTTCCACGTCGCCGAGTGCATGGCAGCATTGGGCTAGCCTTCAGAGACACGCTCAATACAAACTTCTACAGCAGCCCGACAGCAGGCCTTCTCTGCGAGAACGACTCTTGCTCCGCCCCGGGCATCTAGTATGTGCAGAGAATGACCACCTCAAGGCTCAGGAGTTCTTCTCGCAGCTTCGCCGCGAGTTCCCGAAGTCGTAGTATCCTGTGCTGCCCTCCGGTCCCCCATGCTACCACGGTAGCCAGTGGTCCCTAAGTTTGTACCTCTCGATGTGACTGGAGTGCGACGCATGCCAACGGTGCTGGAAGTCCGAGACCTTACGGTGGAATTTCGCTCGGAGCAGTACGTAATCCGAGCAGTAGACCAGGTCAGCTTCCGCCTAGATCGGGGCAAGGCACTGGGAATCGTAGGCGAATCGGGCTCTGGGAAGTCCGTGACAGCGCTCTCGCTGATGCGGCTCGTGCCTGCCCCAGCTGGACGCATCGTGAGCGGCAAGGTCCTCTTCCACCACCAGGATGGCCGGGTTGTGGACCTCCTCTCTCTGCCCGAACGCGAAATGCAGCGGTACCGTGGCGACCGCATTGCTATGATCTTCCAGGAGCCTATGACCTCCCTGAATCCCGTCTTCCGCTGCGGGGATCAGGTCATGGAGGCCCTCACGATCCATCGCTCCATGAGTCGTCAGGAGGCATACCAGCGCACACTGGAGCTGTTCGCTGAAGTTGGACTGCAGGACCCAGAGCTCATCGCCCAAAGCTATCCCCACCAACTCTCGGGCGGGCAGAAGCAGCGTGTCATGATTGCCATGGCGATGAGCTGTGAGCCCGATATCCTGATTGCTGACGAACCCACGACAGCACTGGACGTGACTGTCCAAGCGACAATCCTTGAGCTGATGCGTCAGCTCCAGCGCTCTCACCAGATGGCTCTCATCTTCATCTCGCACGACTTGGGCGTAGTGGCGGAGATCGCTGACGAAGTCGCCGTCATGTACAGAGGGCGCATCGTAGAGTATGGCCCGCTGGAACAAATCTTCACAGAGCCACAGCACCCATACACAAAGGGACTACTAGCGTGTCGGCCGCGGTTAGACCGGAAGCTACGGCGGCTCCCAACAGTGCGAGATTTCATGGAGGAACTGCCGGACGGCGCTACTCAGGAACGGCTCCACATCAGTGTCCAAGAGTACATCAATTCCCTCACCCTCCGTCCTGAAGAGCTGGCCGCTCGCACTACCGCTATAGCTGGAGAAGTTCCGCTGGTGGAGGTAGAGGATCTGCGCGTCTACTTTCCAATCCGCAAAGGTCTATTCAGCAGAACTCGTGGCTTCGTCAAGGCCGTCGACGGCGTCTCCTTCTCGATCCGCCGGGGAGAGACGCTAGGGCTGGTGGGCGAATCTGGCAGCGGCAAGACGACCACCGGGCGCGCTATCTTACGCCTCATTGAGCCCACAGGCGGAAGGGTCTTCTTCGATAGGCAGGACCTCCTCGCCCTCAAGCCAGCAGAGCTGAAAGCCCTCCGACGTCAAATGCAGATTATCTTCCAGGACCCCTATGCCTCGCTTAACCCCCGGCTCTCAGTTGGCAGCGCTCTTATGGAGGTCCTGCGGGTCCACCAGCTCTTCGACTCAGACCGCGAGCGCCGTGAGTACGTGTTCTGGCTCCTCCACCGGGTTGGCTTGGAGCCACGCCACTTCTGGCATTACCCACACGAGTTCTCCGGCGGCCAGCGCCAGCGCCTCGTCATCGCTCGGGCCCTCGCCGTTCGGCCCCGTTTCATCGTCTGCGATGAGCCTGTCTCAGCCCTCGATGTCTCCGTCCAGGCCCAAGTACTCAACCTCTTGGTCGAGCTGCGCGAGGAGTTTGGGCTAACCTACCTCTTCATCACCCACGACTGGAGCGTCGTCAAGTTCATTAGCGATCGAATCGCCGTCGTGCAGTCCGGGCGCATCGTGGAAATTGGCGACGCCGAAGAACTCTACCGGAACCCACGGCACGACTACACGAGGACCCTCATTGCTGCCATCCCTGGCGCTCGGTTAGAGCAGCTCCAGCACCAGCGTGTGGGAACGGCACCGGCATGATTGAAGTCCTCCACCTCACAAAGCGCTTCGGCCCAAAGGTTGTCCTCCAAGACGTCTGCCTGAAGATTCCCACAGGCCAGACCACATGCATCATCGGGCGCTCTGGCTCTGGCAAGACGGTACTCCTGAAGCACATCGTCGGGCTTCTACGCCCCGACTCCGGCACAATCTGGATTGACGGGCAAGAGGTCACCAAGCTCCGGCGGGATGAGTGGTTCCAGCTCCGGCGGCGCTTCGGATATGTCTTCCAGGGTGCAGCACTCTTCGACTCGCTATCCGTGCTCGAGAACGTCGTCATTGGACTCTACGAGCACGACATCCGCCAGCCTGAAGTCTTGCACCGCGAGGCGCAGCGCGTCCTCAGCGCCGTTGGGCTTCTGCCGCCATTGGAAGAAGCCAACAGTCGCGAGTTCCAGCGGGAATACGAGCTCCTCTGCCGCAAGTACCCCGCTGATCTCTCCGGTGGCATGCGCAAGCGCGTGGGGATTGCCCGAGCGCTGGTCGGGAACCCAGAGTACGTCTTCTATGACGAACCCACAAGCGGCTTGGACCCCGTCACCTCCGAGCAGATTGACTCCCTCATCGCCGAACTGGCCCAGCGGCTACAGGTGACCTCGGTCGTCATCACACACGATATGTTCACCGTCCTCCGGATCGCCCACCGCGTGGCCTTGATCGACGAGGGGATCATCCGCTTCGTCGGAACCCCAGAGGAGATGCTGCAGAGCAGCGAGCCAATCGTGCAGCGCTTCTTGGAGCGGTACGTCATCCCTTTAGACTCCTACCCCCACAGAGCCCGCGCTGCCTCCAGCAGTGTCCTTCCGAAGATGTAGACGTCCCGGAAGCTATTGTAGAGCGGCACAGGGGCCAGCCGTATAACGTTCGGCTCTCGCCAATCCACGACGATCCCAGCAGCCTGGAGCCGGTTGTAAAGCTCTTGGCCGTTCTCACCGACCCAGAGCGAAAGCTGGCACCCCCGATGGCGAAGATCAGAGGGCGTCAGAAGGCGCAGAGGGGCTTTGGGTACCGCCTGACGCACAGTCTCAATCCAGTATTCGGCATAGCTGCTGAGCCAATCCCGCTTCGCGCAGAGCAGCTCAAAGCCAGCCTCATGGAAGAGCCGAAGCGCTATGCGATGAACCGCCAAGGGCAAGACCGGGGCGTTGCTGAGCTGCCACCCCTCCGCCCCAAGAGTCGGAAGGAACTCCGGCAAGAGGCGAAAGCGAGTCTCCTCCGGAGTCCCCCACCATCCCCCTAACCGCACCCTGCTTCTATCAGTGGCATGCCGCTCGTGGACGAAGATGCCCCCAACCCCACCTGGGCCAGAGTTGAGGTACTTGTACGAGCACCATGCCGCAGCGTCTACTCCCCAGGCATGGAGCTGGAGTTCTACGTTGCCGATAGCATGGGCCAGGTCCAAGATGACATGTGCCCCCACAGCGTGAGCCGCCTGCACAATTGGCTCAATCTCGAATCGCTGTCCAGTGTAGTAGTGCACGCCGCTGAGGAAGACAAGGGCCAACTCTTCTCCGAACTCTGCAATCCGGGAGCAGATATCCTCTGTGCGCGACAAATGCCCATCTAGCGGGGGCTCGACGAGAACGATGTGCTGGCTGGGTTCTAGTCCGTGCCATCGCAAGTGTGTCTGGGCAACGTAGAGGTCTGAAGGGAAGGGGTAGTGCTCCATGAGGATTTTGGTGCGTCGCCCAGCCGGCCGATAGAAGCTGGCAAGGAGCAAGTGGAGGTTGACCGATAGCGAGTTCATCGCCACGACTTCGTGTGGCTGCGCTCCCACCAGCTCAGCAAGGTACTCCGTCACTGTGCGGTGGTACGAAAACCACGGGAGTGGGCCGTGGAAGTGCCCATCCACTGCCAACTCAGCCCAGCGGCGAAGTTCTTCGTGGACTGCTACTTCCGCCTCTTTGGGCAGTAACCCGAGCGAGTTGCCGCAGAAGTAGACGAGTTCTTTGCCGTCTCGACATGGAATGAAAAAGCGCCGGCGAAACTCCGCTATGGGGTCGGAGTCATCCAAGTGCCGGGCATACTCCTCCGTTGCCTCGTACTCGCTCCTCATGACCGAAGCGCTGCCGGCTGCGTCAGCCCGAGGAACTCCTGCACGTTTTCCGCAAAGACGCGGCGGAGCACGTCTTCAGGCAATCCCGTCTCCTCAATGAAGCGCCCGTGCTCCAGATCGCCCAGCGGGAAAGGGTAATCGGTGCCGTAGACCACTCGGTTGGGGCCAAAGGTCTCCAGCAAGAAGCGGAGAGCTCGCGGGTCATGCGTGACGGTGTCAACCCAAAAACGCCCTACGTACGCTCGGGGATTGCTGATGGCATTGACGTTGCAGAGATCCGGGCGTGCCTCATACCCCTTCGCAATCCTGCCCAGCGTGAAAGCAAAGGAGCCACCCCCATGGGCGAAGAGGACGCGCAGCCGAGGGAACCGGTCGAAGACTCCTCCGAAGATGAAGCAGCAGATGGCTACTGTCGTCTCTGCCGGCATTCCAACGAGCCACTCCAAGAAGTAGCGCTGTAGCCGCTCACGCCCCAACATCTGCCACGGATGGACAAAAAGTGCAGCGCCAAGCTCTTGGGCCGCTTCGTAGAAGGGAAAGAACTCGGGGTCATCCAGGTTCCGTCCGTTCACGTTGGAGCCAATCTCCACCCCTGGGAAGCCAAGCTCCTGGACGCAGCGCTCCAGCTCGCGAATGGCATAGTCTACATCCTGCAGAGGGACTGTTCCGAGCGCCAAGAACCGCTTCGGGAAACGGGCGACCACCTCCGCCAGATGGTCGTTGAGGAATCGGGACCACTCGTAGCAGTCCTTAGGGCGGGCCCAGTAGTAGAAGAGCACCGGCACCGTGGAGAGCACCATCATCTCCACCCCGTGTCGGTCCATGTCCTGTAGGATGCACTCCGGGTTCCAACTGTTCTCTTGCAGCTCCCGGAAGACCACCCCATCATCACGCACCATTCGAGCCCGCCCGGGGGCATAGTGCTCCATCCGGACGAAGCCTCCGTAGCCGAAGCGACTCTTCAGATCAGGCCACTTAGGAGGCACAATGTGAGCATGGACATCTATCTTACGCAGTGCCATAGTGCCCGCTCCCTAGGGGAGCAGCTAGATTACCGCTTCTTCTTGTGGCGATTCTTCCGACGCCGCTTCTTGAGCTTGTGGCGATTCATCTTGTAACGCTTACGCTTCCGACCACACGGCATCGGCCTCTTACGGTTTTGTGGAACTTGCCTGGAGCGAGTCTAACGTCCGTAGTGCCTGCTGCGCCCTCTCGGCCAGGGGGAGCGCAGGATGCAGACGGATAAGCTCTTCAAATGATTGCCGAGCCCCCTGGAGGTCGCCAGACTGGGCTAAGAGCACACCGAGATTGAAGAGTGCAATCGGGTGATCAGGGAAGCGCTCCAATACCCGACGCAGCTCCCTAATTCCCGCTGCCTGCTGACCGCTAGCGAAGAGGGCATAGGCGTAGTCTATCCGCACTTCGGCCTGGCCTGGATCGGCTGCCAGATAGCGCTGGTAGAGCGGGACTGCTTCAGCGAAACGTCCTATGTCGTAGTAGAGATTCGCCAACTCCAGCACGGCGACTAGGTTGGTAGAGTCCCGTGCCAACTGCTGCTGGAGCACGCTCAGGCGCTGTTGCTGTTCCTGGGACAGCTCCGGCTCCCCTGCCGTTGCCGAGGCAGGCACCGGACGGAAGACTTGTTTCAGCAGCCAGGAGCCAAGGCTCAATACGACAACAACCGCCACAGCAATGACCCAGCTCCGCACGGATTCACCTCAACCTTGCTGCTGAACCCTTCGGATGAACTTCGGTGAAGGCTTGAAGTCTGGCACATGTCGCTCGCCGACGGGAACAGGCTCGCCCGTTCGTGGATTGCGGGCCATCCGCGGACGTCGCCGTCGCAGGAAGAACGCCCCAAATCCCCGAAAGTCAACTCGCTCACCCCGCGCAACCTGTTCCTGGACGAACTCCAAAAGGTGCTCAAGCACGGCGCGCACCCGTGATGGCTGGATTCCCGTCTTCTGGCTCACGTACCGCACTGCATCCTGACGTCGCATCCCACTCCTTTGCTCAAGCTACAGCGGAGCAAACTTACAGCGCCCTCCTCCAATTCCATCCCGGCCGTGGTCATGCTTCCATGGTCTCCTTGCCCTGCCCCTCCGCTGACTGAATCCCTCCGGCCGACACACCTCGAGAACGCGCAATCCGCTCCTGCCGCAGCAGTTTTGCAAGCTCGCGGAGGTCAGCAACCTTGTCCGCCTCGTCAACGATTTCCACCCCCAACAGCGTCTCCACGATGTCCTCCAGCGTCAGAATCCCCTCTACGCCCCCGTATTCATCCACGACGACGAAGAGATGCTGCCGCTTCTCCAAGAAGGCCTCTAGTGCATGGTCTAGCTCCAAGGTCTCGGGCAAGAAGTGGACCTCGCGGACGAGCTGCCGAACGGGGATCTCCGCTCTGCCTTCCCAGAAGGCCCAGAGGAGCTCCTTTGTCAGCACATAGCCAATGATCGTGTCCGGCTCTCCTTCCCACACAGGAATTCGCGAGTAGTTCCGGAGCTCAGGGATACGGAGAGCATCCCGCACGCTGATGTCCGCAGGGCAGGAGACCATCACCGTGCGGGGCGTCATGACATCAGCGACTCGAATATTCCGAAGGCGCATGAGGTTCGTCACCAGCCGGTACTCTTCCGGCTCCAAGGCCCCCTCTTGGCGGGCTGTCTCCACGACCGCGGAGAGCTCTTGCCGTACAAGCTCCGCTTCTTGGCGTCGAGGAAGCCAACGCAGCAAGAAGCGCCAAGGGACCTCCGTTCGATGGAGCAGCCAGAAGAAGCCTCGCAGCGCTCGGAAGAGGGGCTCCGGGTACAACATCCCTACCACCTGGGCCATCGGTCTCAGGCACCCCACGAGGAGTATCGCCACCGCTACCCCCACGAGCCGCCCCCACATCGGCAGTCCCCACTGCTGTAGCAAGAAGAAGACGGCGAAGAGAAAGGCCCCCTCGACAACAGTCTCCCAAAAGCTCAGCACAGCTCGGTGTAGACGCACCTCCTCACCTGAGCGCTCAGCCATGAGCATCCATGGCTCTTCCTCCACCACGCCCCGCCAGAGATTTAAGGCAATCTGCGCCAGCAGAGTACCCCAAAGTACGAGCCACAAGAGCTCTTCCATGGAGCAGTTACGGACGGAACTCTGCCGCTACCACTCGGACTGGCCTCGGATAACGGATCTCCCCAAGAGGAGTCTGGAGCGTCGGCTGAACGTCTAGTGAAACTCGAGACAGTTGCCCCTGGCCAAGCTCCAGTGCCAGACGGAGCACATCCTCATACCGCCGCTGCTGGAAGAACTCTACTAGGTCCACCCTAATTTGCAGAGGCAACAACGTCTCTGCACCACCTGCGATCTCCACTGGCTGTGCCAGTGTCCCTCGTATCGTAGGGACCTCATCCAGCAGCAATCTCCATTCCATTGCCGCCAGCCGAATTGGGAGCTGACGGCGCCCCATAGTACCATCGTTTGGATTGCGGACCGCTACCTGGAGTATGAAGTCCACCGGCAAGCTCCCGGCCCGATAGGATGCTAGCAACTGTGCTGCCTCCACGGCGCTAAAGTCGCTGACCCTTTGCTTCTGGCCCAGAGAGATCCCTACCAACTGGACATCCGTGATGCCGTTGAGACGGAACTGGAGGTGCTCAATGCCGACAAGTGCCTCTGTGACTTGGCGGACTGCCTGGCAGCCAGAGATCCCCAACCAGAGAGTGCTCAGGAGGGTTGTTCGGTAAAGCCAAGGGAGCTCCATAGCTCGCGGATCTCTGGTGGTATGGGGACCCCATGCTGGTGGGCATGATGGTACAGGAGCTGACATGCCCGCCGCAGCTGGCTAAGAGTCGTCAGGAGACGTACCTTCGCGACCAGCAGACGCTCGTCAACGGGCTTGCCGAGAAAGTCGTGGGCTCCTGCCTCTATCGCCCGAAGCTGGTTTGGAGCATCGGTGAGGGCCGTCACAATGACCACTGGAACCAGCGCCGTTGCAGGGTCCTGCCGTAGCCGCTGAAGCGTTGTATAGCCGTCCATCTGCGGCATCATCACATCCAGTACGATTGCATCGGGCAGGCGTTGCGCAACGGCCTCAGACACTCCATCCCGTTGTATGCCTCGCCAACCTCGTAGCCGTACTTCTCAAGGTAGCGCCGCAGGAGCTTGACCATAATCCGGTTGTCGTCCACTACGAGCACGTAAGGAGCAGCCACCGCTACACCCTCTGCTGTGAGCTACGCAGCACAAAAATACCAATTCCACTTACCCGCGGAGAACAACGACTGCCGTTGCGTAGATTGCCCCCAACCACAGTCCCCAGGCAGCAAAGCTCCACACCATCCCATGCCACAAAGGTATTGCCGCCACTCGCCCAAAGAGGTACCCCAGCATGCCGAACTGCGCAATTGCCCCGACGTGCATCCGCGACAGCACAGAAAACAGCGTCGGGTCAGCCTCGTATGGAACGAACAGGGCAAGTCCAGGCTGTATCTGAATGGACCCCCCAAGTGTCTGGACGACCGCGGTGATGACCTCACCTGCTGCGCCTACGAGGCTACAGTATCCCAGAGCCGTCACCAGAACCGCAAACGATAAGCTCTTCCACTGCACCCCAACAAGCGGCTGCAGTAGCCACAGGAGCCCTGCAAGCGACAACAGTGTGATGACATTCGTGAACAGCCCTCCGAGCAGGCTCCGCGGTAGCGAGAAGGCTAATCCCTCCTGCAAGCGCTGGCGGATCTCTGCACGCTGCTGCTCAGTAATCTCCGGATGCCGGGCGAAGTAGTCCTCAAGCCGCTGCTCAGCCATACGACGCATCTGTTCTCGGAGCGTCGGGTTTTCGGCGTAGAGCCAATTGACTACCACCGACGCTCCCGTCATACAGAGCAGGGCCATCGCGAAGACCTTACCGGCATGAGCTCCGAGTAGGGGAACCAGATGGCTAGGCCGCAAGAGGTAGCGTACACCTTGGAGCCAGGCTATGCGTTCCGATGTAGGCTGGTCCATCACTCTGCCGAGGACACCACAGATGTACGCAGGCTATGACGAACGCTACCTTTAGGCAGTGCCGTTAGGCGCAACGTACCAGCTCAAGCGCGGATGGGCCATCATCCGCTGGAGGATTCGGCGGACGACTGGGGCGGCGGTATGTCCCCCAGAGCCGCCCCCTTGTGGGCGTAGGAGCATCACCAGTAGCACCAACCGAGGACGGTCCGCCGGGAAGAGAGCCACGAACGAGGCCGTATGGTGTTCGCGGCTATACTGCCCTCCAACAAGCTGCTGTGCTGTCCCTGTCTTGCCCGCAACGGCAATCCCCGCAAGATAGGCAGGCCGTCCCGTCCCCTCCTCTACCACACTCCGGAGAAGCTGCCGGAGCTGCTGCGCTACCGGGACCGTCAAAACCCTGCGGACAGGCTGTGGGGAGAACTTCTGGAGCTTCGTCCCATCTGGATCCAGCACCGCCTCTACCAAGTACGGGCGCATCAGGACGCCATCGTTGGCAATGGCAGCGTAAGCGCAGGCTAGCTGGAGTGGGGTCACCGCTAACCCGTAGCCAAAGCCCCAGAAGAGCGCGGTCAAAGGCTGGAACTGGTGCGGCTTTGGGACAATCCCAGGTGCTTCGCCAGGCAGTTCGATGCCCGTCGGAAGCCCACAGCCGAAGTCACGGATGTAGCGATACAGGAGTCGAGGGGACAGGCCCTGGGCTACTTTGGCGAAGATGACGTTGCTGGACCACGCTAGTGCTTCTCGCAACGTTGTGTATCCCAGCGGGTGCTCGTCGACAATTCGATAGCCATCGCCATCCCATACTCCATGATGCCCGAAGAGGGTATCTGACAGGCGCAGAAGACCTTGCTCTAGAGCCGCCGCTGCTATGAGGGGCTTGAGAATAGACCCAGGCTCGTAGACGTCGCTGACGATCGGCGCATGAGCACTCCCGCGCGGCGGCGTAGGGACGACCACCATAGCCCGCACGGCACCAGTGGACGGCTCTATCGCTAGCGCCAAACCGGAAGCGGCCTTTACCCGACGTACGCCTTCGGATAGTTCGTAAGCCACGATGCTCTGGAGTTCACCATCCAGCGTCGTCCGTAGTGTTGGAGGGCGCCTTCCGGACTCCAGGACATGTTCTACCTGCGGCGAGAGGTATCCCCGAGCATCGCGGCGCATCACGATTGGCTCTGGGTTCTTCCGCAGCACGGAGTCGTAGACGAGCTCCAACCCCGACAGCCCTTGTTGGTCCACGCCAACGCTGCCCACTGCTGGCAGGAAGAGGTCACCGTGCGGATAGACACGCACACGCTCGCGCAGCCGCACCAGTCCAGGCTCCGAGAGTGTGTCCAGCCCAAGCGTCTCCTTGCCCCAAATACCACGGCGCAGCCAGAAGAAGCGCCCCTTTGCCGTAGCAATCCGCTCCAAGCACTCCGCCTCCGGGATGGCCAGCACTTCCTGCACCCGCCGGCAGAGGCATTCCGCACACCGCACCATTGCCGGGTCAACTCCATACGATACCCCCTGGACGCTCTCAGCAATCGTCTCGCCTCGGCAATCCACGATGCGCCCGCGTTGAGGCAGTGACAGCACAGAGACATATGCCTGCCCGTGGAGTGCCTCCCGCAGCTCGGAGCTGGCGAAGAGATGGAGCATAGCAAGCCGTGCCCACACAAGTATGAAGCCGGCAGATAGTCCAATGCCCACGAGCTGCACTAACCAACGGCGTCCAGGGATTTGGCGCCCCTCTACAGCACGCATTCGCGAATGGCTCACCCACCAGCACCGACCTGGAACAGGCGCATGAGGAGGTCACCAACGACGTAACCGACGACTGCAACTCCAAGCCCAACCAGGAACATATCCAGCCCGCTCCTGAACGCCCCGCGGCCCGTGAAGATGCTCCGAGCTGCCCCAACGACGAAGTGCATGAGCATGCTCACGGTGAAGGAGATCCAGACGACCAACGTGCTGTGCCCAAACAGGAACGGGATAACAGGCACGAGTGCTCCCAAGGCTGTTGCTATCCCGGTGGTGACCCCTTCTCGCAACGGTGAGCTCCGGAATTCACCAATCCCAAGCTCCTCCCGTACCTTTTCGCGGAGAGCAAGCTCTGGATCAGCCATGACCTGCTCTGCAGCCTGCTGGGCCTGCTCCGGCGGCATTCCCTTTGCACGGTAGAGCAGCACTAGCTCCTCTCGCTCCAGCTCTGGCATCAACTGCAGCTCTTCTCGCTCCGTTTGGATTTCGTGCTCGTAGACCTCCCGCTCACTCTTCGCTGCCAGGTAGCCACTGGCACCCATAGAGAGTGCGTCGGCCACCAAACCGGCAATGCCCGACAAGAGCACAATGTGGGGAGCAACCTCTGCCCCGATGACACCCATGACGAGTCCGAAGTTCGCCGTAAGGCCATCGTTGAAGCCGTAGACGACGTTGCGTAAGAAGCCCCCCGACTCCATCCGATGCCAGGGCTCGCTTCCGTTCCCCAGCAGTCGGTTCAATTCGGCAATGTGCTCTGCCTCGTCCCGAGCTACCCGGGAGGTCACCTCTCGAAGCCGCCCTGAGAGACGGGGCTGCTCACGGAGATACTGCCGAACCTCGCGTGCCTCTTCGTTGATACGCGCGTGTACCACAAAGCGGGCATTGCCTCGGCGAATCATCCACAGGAGGAAGCGTGTCCGTAAGCTGAGCGGGCGCGGCTTCGGACTCACGCCTTGGCTCCGAAGGAGCTCCTCAAACCATGCCTGATGCCGACGCTCTACCTCAGCTAGCTCTCGATAAAGCGCCTGTCGTTCGGTGTCGGACTCTGCTTCAGCCAATGCGTCGTAGATGAGAGCGGACTCCCGCTCATCATGCCAGTGTTCCAAGAGCCGGCGGGTCTCCATGTGGGCTACTCTGCCGACTGTGGCATCACCTCTACTTCCTCTGGGCGACGCAGGAGAACCTCCCACGTTATCTCGCACCCCGAACGGCGCACCATGATGGAGGCACTGCAGTAGGTACTCTGCGACAGCTCCACGGCCCGCTGCAAGTCTTGCTCCGTCGCATCGGGGCTGACGAGCTCGTAACGGAGATGGATACGCCGAAAGACTTTGGGATGCTCCGGCGCTCGCTCTGCCTCCGCACTGATTCGGAAGGTCGTCACCGTCCGCCGCTTCTTCCGGATGATGCTGAGCACATCCATGGCCGTACAAGCCATCATCGCTTGGAGGAAGAGCTCCATTGGGCGCGGTGCTGTGTCGCTCCCCCCAACGCTCGGGTCAGCATCAAAGTACGTGCGCTGTCCACGCTCATTGCGTCCCTCCAAACGCATGCCAGTATCGACGAGTTCCAAAACTGCCTTCATCGCACGCTCCCTGTAGTCCTTTGGAACATGAGCAACACTTCCCCACCAGCCCTTACTGGATGCGAAGCCTTGGGATATACCACCTCCACAGGGCGAAAGCCCTGCTGCTGCATCAATTCCACCGCTTCTGTCGTATTCACAACGAAGGGCAAGACCATCCCCGCCTACTATGGAGTCCAGCGGGAAGAAGAGCCACACCAACCGCCCCCCAGGATGCAGCAAGCCAGCCATGGCAGCAAAGTACTCCCCGCGCCGTTGGGGGTCAATCGCACAGTAGCACGTATACTCCCACACTGCGCCAGCAGGCCTGGCCCAAACCGCAGGGAGCTGGAAAATGTCCTCATAGATGAGCTCTGCTTGCAGTCCCTGCTGCTGGAGTTGGTCCGCCAGCCACCATAGTGGTCCAGGTGCGAAGTCTGCTCCGACCGCGTCGTACCCCTCGCGTGCCAGCAAGATAATGTTAATGTCGTGTCCGAAACCGCATCCTGGGACGACACGAGTCTGCTTTCCGTCCACCCGCGGTAAGAGGGGGAAAGACCGCTGCCGAAGGAGTTCCCGGAGTACCGGTGTCTCTCTACCCAAGTCCCATCCCATCTTCCCCCCGACGGTATCGCTCGGGCCAGTAGCTTACAGCGCTGGCATCCATGTCAACGGTTGGCATTTGCCCCGCAAACTTAGCCAAAAGGCCCCGTCGGGAACAACCGCTGTATGCATGAAACCCCTTCTGCGAACGTCTTCTGAGCACGCGTATCCTCGCCGTAGTACCACGCCTTGAGGTGCGAGAAGACGGCTGTTGAACAGCAGAACGGACCCCTAATGCCCGAGGCCCGACCGGCAGAAGCGAAGCAGAAGGCCCTGCAGTTAGCGATCGACCAAATCGAGAAGCAGTTCGGTAAGGGGGCCATCATGCGCCTAAGCGACTCCCAGGTCGTTCCCGTGGAAGCCATCTCTACGGGCAGCCTGACCTTGGACGCTGCAATTGGAGTTGGTGGTGTCCCCCGCGGACGCATCGTGGAAATCTTCGGCCCCGAATCCTCGGGCAAAACGACCGTATGCCTCCACATCATCGCAGAAGCCCAACGGCAGGGCGGCATCGCTGCCTTTGTGGATGCCGAGCATGCGCTAGACATCCAGTACGCTCAGCGCTTAGGGATAGACCTCAACAACCTACTGCTCTCCCAGCCAGAGTTCGGAGAGCAAGCGCTGGAGATCGTGGAGACACTCGTGCGGAGTGGTGCTGTGGACGTCGTCGTAGTTGACTCTGTCGCAGCCCTCACGCCACGGGTTGAGATTGAAGGGGAGATGGGGGATGCCCAAGTTGGGCTGCAGGCACGCTTGATGTCACAGGCAATGCGGAAGCTCAGCGCTGCTATTGGCCGCTCGAATGCCGTCGTGATCTTCACAAACCAGCTCCGCAGCAAGATCGGCGTGCTCTACGGGAACCCAGAGACGACTACTGGTGGGAACGCTCTCAAGTACTACGCCTCGGTCCGCATCGAGCTACGCCGCAAAGACGTCATCAAGGAGGGCACGGAGATTGTCGGCAGCCGCATCCGCTTCAAGGTGGTCAAGAACAAGGTGGCACCTCCCTTCAAAGAAGGCGAGTTCGACATCCTCTACACCGAAGGTATCTCCCGGCTCAACGAGCTCATAGACCTCGGTGTAGAGTACGGTATCGTTGCCCGTAGTGGCTCGTGGTTCTCCTTCGGCGAGGAACGCGTCCAGGGACGCGAAGGTTTGCGGAAGCTCCTCCAAGAAGACCCAGCCCTCTACGCCCGCCTCGAGGAAGCTGTCCGAACTACTCTCAAGCTACCACAACGTGGTGACGGAGAAGCCACCCGCAATGCCTCTCGAAAGCCCCTAGCACCTCAAGAGCGCTGAGCCCCATCCCCAGCAGCGGCGTCCCTAGAGGGCATCAACAGACGCACCACCAACCAGGTCTGCCACCCAAAGAGCGCAACACCACACGTTACCGTCAGCCCCGCCAGGAGAGAGTAGAGGCGGTGGTATCCCTCAAACCGAGCAATCGCAGCCAGCGTCTCAGGCGTCGGATTGTCGAAGCTAACGGCGCGTGCGATGCTGTTCATCAGCGGCTCCAGCAGGCCAGCGTAGATGCCGAAGAGCGTAACCATCACCACGAAGGCCACCAACCCTAACCGCCATTGCCACCCACGGAGCCGTAGATTGAGGAGCCACAGGCCTGTTCCGACGAGCAGGATTCCCGCAATTTCCAGTACATGTAGGCGTGCCAAGATGAGCCGATTCACTACCCCAGCCGTATCGCGTGAGAGGACCTCAAAGGGAACCCCCGCTACCGCAATCCCGAACACCCCCAAGCTCCCTACCCACAGCGTGATCCCCGCGTAAAACGCTAGCAGTGAACCGAAGAGTCGCCACCGGTTCATTTCGCCTCACCATCCTGCAGGTCTACCTTCACCGAAAGCGCCACCGCAAGCGCAGAAGCCGCCGCCGTAGCCACAGCCGTAGGCGCCGGAACCAGTACAGCGGAGACAGCAACCTCAGGAGCCACTCCAACGAACTCCCAGAAGCCGCCGCCAGAACCATCAGAGACCGACGCTCCATACGGTTGAGCGACACACGCTGGTGTGCGCTCACGTACTCCCCCTGGCGGATGACACGTGCCACATGAGTCCGCAGTTGCTCTTCTAAAGCCTGCAGAGAACTTGCCTCGGGACAGCACTCTGCCAAGAAGCTTAGGTACTCAGCAAGGACGGCTGCATCGCGGTAGTCCTGCGCTGTTGGCAAGTCCCGAAGACGCTCCAGGAACTGCTGTACTGCCTTCTCCAGCAGCACCCGACGTTCCGCCGATAGCTCAACGAGGGAGGCCAACTCCATGTCTTCCACGGCCACAAACACCGTGCAGAGCTGCTGGAGGGCCGTACTGTAGTGCTCATGCGCCTGCTGCTCCACCTGTGTAAAAAGTGCCGCATACTGCTGCTCCAGTGCCCGTAGCTGGTTGGCCAGTGACCGCCGTTGCTGTTCCCCGGAGGCGTTGGCCAGAAGCCGTTCTACATGGCGCTTCTCGTCGGAGAGCTTCCGCAGAAGCCGGCTCGGCTCACTGTCATCCCGATAAGCAAAATCCTCCACCGCTTTCGCCTTTAGCTGAAGCTGGCCTGCGCCCAGCCGGACGGCATGCAAGCGGATGTCCGTGCCCAGCAACTCCCGGAGCTGTTGGACGTGCAAGTACGCAATCCCGTCGGTGATGACCAAAATCTCACTCTGCGCTAACGAAGGGCGCCGGCGGATATCATTGACTGCCGTCACAATTGCCTGTTCCAAGGCCGTCCCTTGGCCCACGGCCCGGAGGCGAAGCACAGTCTGCAGCAGCTTCTCAAACGAAGCCCGATCGCTAGCATGGAGGAGTTCGCCCAACTGCAAATCGAAAGTGCGGAAGAAGACTTCACCAAGCTCTGCCTGGTTTCGTCGGAGGAAGATGTACGTGATCGCCTTTGCCAACTGGATGCGGTGGTGCATCTGCATAGAGGCAGAAGTGTCAAGCAGCACGTACACCTTCTGCTTGCGGATGTCCGGGGCGTACACGTCGGCTTGAGTCTGGTAGCCGTAGACCTGCGGAGGGCGGGCAACGGGCATCCACAGAGACCGTTCAGCCAAGCGGTGGTAGAAGACCTCCTCCGGCAGCAGAAACTGGTGCGAGTAGATTCTGGCTACGTCACGGTAGTGCCGGATGAGTTCGGCCTCGTACTCCTCCGCCACGAACTGGTGATGTAGTAGGGGTTTCGACACCGACTCACGCTGTAGGGTAGCATGCGATGCCAAGAGCCCGAAGAGCGGTGCCAGACGCTGCGCCAGGGGATTATCCGGCCGAAGGAGGACACGGGCAATTTCGTAGACGGCAGCAAACTCCTTTGGTAGGTGGCGCTCCACCGCCTCAAAGAGCCCGAATTCCTGCATTGCCAGCAGGAACAGCCCAACTTCGTCAACCGAGCGCTGTGCTGACTCCATGAGTCCGCGCGGCTTGCCTGCAGCAAATTAGAAATTTCCCTACAGCCGCTATCGCCTGCTCAGAGGCCGGAGAGGGGGTAATTTTGCGGCCGTGTTGCATTACTCGCGCTTCTGCTATGCCCGCAGCCGTTATCGTCTCCGCTGTCCGTACCCCGATTGGTGCCTTCTTAGGCTCGCTGTCTGAGCTTCCTGCTCCACGCCTAGGAGCGCACGTCATTGCGGAATCGCTTCGCCGCGCTAGGATTGAGCCAGCGATCGTTGATGAAGTCATCATGGGCAACGTCCTCACGGCTGGTGTTGGACAGGCCCCAGCCCGTCAAGCCGCCATCTTCGCTGGACTTCCGGAACACGTTCCCTGCATGACCATCAACAAAGTCTGCGGCAGCGGGTTGAAGGCAGTTATGCTCGCTGAACAGGCTATCCGATGTGGTGACGCTGAAATCGTTGTTGCAGGCGGCCAAGAATCAATGTCGAATGCTCCTTACCTCCTCCCTAGAGTCCGCACAGGGTTGCGCATGGGACATGCCCAGCTCGTTGACTCCATGATCCACGACGGACTCTGGGACGTCTACAACCAGTTCCACATGGGCGACGCTGCTGAGCTCTGTGCCAAGACATGCTCGATTGGACGGGACGAACAGGACGAATACGCCATCCTAAGCTACCGCCGGGCTCTGGAGGCCCAAGCGAAGGGATACTTCGCTGACGAGATTGTCCCTGTTACCTACGAACGCCCGAACGGACAGACGGTCACTGTCGATACCGATGAGGAGCCTGCAAAGGTGCGCTTCGAAAAGATTCCCCACCTCAAGCCTGTCTTCCGCCCCGACGGAACAGTAACGGCTGCAAACGCTAGCTCTATCGACGACGGTGCTGCTGCTGTGGTCGTAATGTCTGAAGAGCGTGCAGCAGCCCTGGGGATCAAGCCATTGGCTCGCATCGTCGCTCATGGCTCGGTTGCCCAGAAACCCGAATGGTTCACAACTGCCCCCATCGAGGGAATCCGGCATGTCCTACGCAAAGCCGGCATGCAGTTGGAGGACATCGACCTGTTTGAGATCAACGAAGCCTTCGCTGTTGTTGCGCTCGTAGCCCAGAAGCAACTGGGGATACCCCTGGAGAGGCTTAACGTCCACGGTGGAGCCGTTGCGCTTGGACATCCGATTGGTGCTTCGGGTGCTCGCATCTTGGTTACCCTCATCCACGCCCTTCGGCGATACGGCAAGCGCTACGGTATGGCTGCTATCTGCATTGGCGGTGGAGAGGCCAGTGCGCTGATCGTTGAAAACCTCCAGTAACCCTCAGTCCCTGGCATCACTAACGCGAGACCACCGAGCTCGGGAAAAGGCGACTAAAATAGTCCCTTTTTCCCTTCGTCTCCGCCCCTGCGAAACGTGCCACGGTGAAACATAGCTTCGATGCCAGCGCAGTACGAGGACGTTCTCCAGCAGGTCACGGAATCGGAATACAAGTACGGCTTCGTTGCAGAGATTGAGGAAGAAATTGCTCCAGTAGGGCTCAACGAAGACATCATCCGCTACATCTGGGAGCGAAAGGGCGAACCAGAGTGGATGCTCGAATGGCGCCTACGAGCCTATCGCCACTGGAAGACGATGCAGGAGCCCCGGTGGGCAAAGGTTACCTATCCACCGATCGACTACCAGGCCATCAGCTACTACGCAGCACCAAAGAAACGACACGTCAGTAGCCTGGACGAGGTTGACCCCGAGATTCGCCGCATCTTTGAGCGTTTGGGTATCCCACTGGAGGAGCAGAAGCTACTGGCTGGGGTTGCTGTTGACGCTGTTCTGGATAGCGCCTCCGTTGCGACAACCTTCAAGGAAAAGCTGGCGGAGCTGGGTATCATCTTCTGCTCCATGAGCGAGGCAATCCAGAAGTACCCAGACCTGGTGCAGCGGTATCTCGGCTCCGTGGTGCCATACACGGACAACTTCTTCGCAGCCCTCAACTCCGCTGTATTCAGCGACGGTTCCTTTGTCTACGTCCCGCCCGGAGTGCGCTGTCCAATTGAGCTTTCCACGTACTTCCGCATCAACGCTGCTCGGACCGGACAGTTCGAGCGCACCCTCATCATTGCTGATGAAGGCTCGTACGTCAGCTACTTAGAGGGCTGCACCGCTCCAATGCGGGATGAAAACCAGCTCCACGCTGCCGTCGTGGAACTGATCGCGTTGGACGGAGCGGAAATCAAGTACTCCACTGTCCAGAACTGGTACCCGGGCGACGCTCAGGGGCGCGGTGGCATCTACAACTTCGTCACCAAGCGCGGTATCTGCTTGGGCAAGGAGTCTAAGATCTCGTGGACTCAGGTGGAGACAGGCGCTGCCATCACGTGGAAGTACCCGAGTGTTATCCTCAAGGGTGAAGGGAGCGTCGGCGAGTTCTACTCAGTCGCTGTCACCAAAGGCTTCCAGCAGGCAGATACCGGCACCAAGATGATCCACATCGGCCGGCACACCCGAAGCCGTATCGTCTCTAAAGGCATCGCTGCTGGGCGGAGTAACAACACGTACCGAGGGTTGGTCCGCATCCTCCGCGGGGCTGACTACGCCCGCAACTATACCCAGTGCGACTCCCTACTCATCGGGAGCAGTTGCGGGGCTCATACCTTCCCCTACATCGAGGTGCTCAACCCAACAGCGGTGACCGAACACGAAGCAACGACATCCAAGATTGGTGAGGACATGCTCTTCTACTGCCAGCAGCGCGGTATCTCGGAGGAAGATGCCGTGGCCCTGATCGTCAACGGTTACTGCCGCGAAGTCCTCAACCAACTGCCGATGGAATTTGCTGTAGAAGCGCAGAAGCTGCTGGCGATCTCGCTGGAGGGTAGTGTTGGGTAACACAGCTGTGGATCAGGATGCAGCCACTGTTGAGTGTAAGGAATCTCCGCGTTGCCGTTGAAGGGAAAGAGATTCTGCGGGGAGTGGACCTGGAGGTTCGCCCCGGAGAGATCCATGCCATCATGGGACCGAATGGGTCCGGTAAGAGCACCCTCGCAGCGGTCCTTGCAGGCCGCGAGGGTTACGAAGTCCTGGAGGGCGAGGTCCTCTTCGATGGCCAGAACCTGCTGGAGATGGAGCCAGAAGAGCGTGCCCGATTGGGTCTCTTCTTGGCCTTCCAGTATCCGGTAGAGATTCCCGGCGTCACGCTGGCCACCTTTCTGAGGACTGCCCTCAATGCCATTCGAACCGCGCGCGGGCAGGAGCCGTTAGACCCCATCCAGTTCCTGAATCTTGCTCGCGAGCGCATGAGCTGGCTCGGGATTGATCCAGCCTTCCTGCAGCGTGCCGTCAACGAGGGATTCTCCGGGGGCGAGAAGAAGCGGAACGAGATCTTCCAACTCCTGCTCTTGGAGCCTCGGTTGGCAATTCTGGACGAGACTGACTCTGGACTAGACATCGACGCCTTGAAGATCGTCGCCTCCGGAGTCAACCGAATGCGCTCTCCAGAGCGGGCCTTCGTTGTCATCACACACTACCAGCGTCTCCTCAACTACATCGTCCCCGACATCGTGCACGTACTCTTCGACGGGCGCATCATACGTTCCGGCGGCAAGGAGCTCGCGCTGGAGCTGGAAGAGCGCGGATACGATTGGCTCCGCACCGAAGGCGAAGAGCTTGTGCTACCGACCCTCCCGTAGGACAGGGCTATGGCAGCACACGATCTCCAGACACGCTTGGTGGAGACTTTCCACCGCTGGCAACATGATGGTGACAACCTACCCTGGTCTCCGCAACATCCCCTGCGCCACCGGGCAATAGCAGCTTTCCAGCGCCTTGGCTTCCCGACAACACGGCACGAGGATTGGAAATACACCAGCATTGCACCACTGCTGCGCCCAGCATACCGGCTTACCCCCCCGCCACCTCTGGAACCGACCGCTCTCCTCCACCGGTTTCCTGCCCTTGAAGGACTCCCCACGCCCCACGTGTGGCTCCTCAACGGTCTCCCGGTAATCGCCAGGCTGCCCGAGCAGGTGCAGTGCTGGAGCTTCCTGCAGAATCCGGAAGGCCATCCCTCCTTCGGTAGCCTTCTGCCACTTGAGGATGAGGCCTTCGTAGCCCTCAACACAGCCTTTGCTCCCGATGCAGCATTCGTGAGCCTTTCGGGCGACTTGCCTGATGAAGTACTCCACGTTGCCATCGTAACAACCGCAGAAACTGAGCCGCAGCTTGCACACCCTCGGCTGTGGCTACGCATAGAACCGAATGCCCACCGGCGTGTCCTGGTGAGCTTCCACAGCTTGGGCACGCATCCCGGCCTGACGAACGCTGCCGCTGAGCTGTTGGTAGGTCCAGGCGCTCACTTGGAGCTCGTCGTCTGGGAGACCGACGTCACGACAGCATACCTCATTACGACCTTCAGCGCCCTACTGGAACAGCATGCTCGCTTGGGCGTCTGGCACGTGGCCCTGGGCGGGGCAGTGACACGCAACAATCTGTATATTCGCCTCGCCGGCTCTGGTGCTGATGCCCAGCTCTTTGGCGCAATGATGGTCGAAGGGCAGCAGATCATTGATCACTGCACGCTGGTGGAACACCGGGTAGAGCAGTGTACCAGCAATCAGCTCTACAAGTCCGTGGCCGACGACCAAGGGACCATCACCTTCTCAGGACGAATCCACGTATACCCAGGGGCCCAAAAGACGAATGCTTACCAGTCCCACCGAGCCGTGCTACTCTCAGAGAAGGCTACCGTCAACGCACGGCCACAGTTAGAGATCTACGCTGACGATGTCCGTTGTACCCACGGAGCTACAACCGGCAGCCTGGACGAAGGGGCCCTCTTCTACCTCCGCTGTCGCGGGATTCCACACGCCGAGGCTCGAGCGCTTCTGCTCCAGGCCTTCCTGACAGAAGCAATCTCCTCGCTGCCCGACGAAGTCGTGCGGAACCGAGCGGAGGCAGTACTCGAGGGGTGGGCGCATCGCACTGCAGAGGTGACCCCATGAACGTAGAATCGCTCCCCACCAGTGTCTCTGAACAGCTCGTTGCTCGCTGGCGCGAGGACTTCCCAATCCTTCTGCGCACCGTCTACGGAAAGCCGTTGGTATACCTGGACAACGCCGCTACGACACAGAAGCCGCGAATCGTTCTGGAAGCGACTCAGCGCTTCTATGCCGAACTCAACAGCAATGTCCATCGAGGGGTCTACTACCTGAGCGAGCAGGCTACGGAGCTCTACGAAGAGGCTCGCTGCACCGTCCAGCGCTTCATCCAAGCGGCCTCTCCGAAAGAGATCGTCTTCGTCCGCGGCACTACCGAAGCGATTAACCTGGTTGCTCATGCTTTCGGGAGAATCCGCCTCCGGGAAGGGTCGGAAATTGTGCTCTCCCACATGGAGCACCACTCCAACATCGTGCCATGGCAGCTCGTTGCTGAGCAGACAGGAGCTCGGCTGCGCGTTATTCCTATCACCGAGCAAGGAGAGCTAGATTTAGAAGCCTACGAGCGCCTGCTGACAGAGCGGACAGCAATCGTAGCCGTTGTGCACGTATCCAACTCCTTGGGCACGATTAATCCCGTCCACGAAATCATCCGCATAGCCCACGCGCGAGGCATCCCTGTACTGCTTGACGGTGCCCAAGCTGTAGCCCACATGCGGGTTAACGTCCAGGAGCTCGATTGTGACTTCTACGTCTTCTCGGGGCACAAAGTCTACGGCCCTACTGGCATCGGTGTCCTCTACGCAAAGCGCCAGTGGCTGGAGGCGTTCCCACCGTACCAAGGTGGCGGCGATATGATACGGCACGTGACCTTTGAGCGCACCACATACAACGATGCCCCTCACAAGTTCGAAGCCGGTACCCCCAATATCGCCGGAGCGATCGGTCTGAAAGCGGCGCTGGAGTACGTCGAAGCCGTAGGCATGGAAGCTATCTCCGCTCATGAGCAAGCGCTACTGGATTATGCTACCGAGCAGCTCCAGCAGATCCCCGGACTTCGCCTCATTGGGACAGCCCCAAACAAGGCAGCAATCGTCTCGTTCGTCGTGGACGGCATCCACCCCCACGATCTCGGCACCTTCGTAGACCGAGAGGGGGTAGCCATCCGCGTTGGCCATCACTGTACACAGCCTGTCATGGACTTCTTCGGGGTCCCCGCCACTGCTCGGGCCTCATTCGCCCTCTACAACACGCAGGCAGAGATTGACTGCTTCGTGGCAGCACTGCGGAAAGCAATCGCATTCTTCGGGAGCAACCATGGATGAGCTGCGTGAACTGTACCAGCAGATCATCTTAGAGCACTACCGAAACCCGCGCAATGCTGGAGATTTGCCCGGAGCTACCCACAGGGCTGAAGGGGACAACCCCCTCTGCGGCGACCATGTTACAGTGGCTCTCCGCGTTGTGGACGGCAAGATTGAGGAGATTCGCTTCAAAGGAAATGGCTGCGCGATCTCCCAGGCCTCAGCCTCGGTGATGACGACAGTTGTCAAGGGTAAGACAGTAGAGGAGGCAGAACGCCTCTTCGAGCTGTTCCATGCTGTTGTTGCTGGCAAAACAGTCCCAGATCTCCAAGCCTTGGGTTCGCTTGCAGCCTTCACTGGCGTTCGCGAGTTCCCCTCACGCGTGAAGTGTGCCACTCTCGCGTGGCACACCCTGCGGGCAGCACTACGAAATGTCCCCGAAGCCGTCACGAAAGAGTGAGACATGAGCGTAACCGCGACCGAGCAACGGGTCTACTCCCTCCCGATTCACCACGTCATCGAGGGTGCAGAACCCAGCGACGACATCTACATCACCGAACAGGCACTCATGGCCCTCCGCCAGCTCCGTGAGCTCAACCACCTGCCTGATCACTATGTCGTCAGGCTTGGAATCCGGACGGGGCCCCCTCAGCGCCGTATCCCGTACACCCTCGGCTTCGACGCCCAGGTCCGCCCAGAAGACTATGCCTTCCCCGTGGAGGACCTGCGGTTCGTCGCAGATGCCCGCAGCATCTTCTACCTAATGGGAATCACGCTCGATTACACCGAAGGCCCTAGCGGTCGTGGGTTCCTCTTCCGAGAGCCACAGCAGCCGCAGTCACAGGCCTCCAACACCACACCAGACGGGGAGCTGCGTGCCCGCATCATCGAAGCCCTTAAGACGTGTTACGACCCCGAAATCCCCGTCAACATCTGGGACTTGGGGCTGGTGTACGAGATCAAGATTGACCCTAAGCAGAACGTGCGTATCGTGATGACAGTGACGACCCCAGCATGTCCCGTAGCAGACCTGCTACCGCGACAGGTAGAGGATGCTGTCCGTCAGGTTCCGGGGGTGAAGGACGTGCGCGTTGAGATCACGTTCAATCCTCCATGGCACATGGGCATGATGTCAGAGGCCGCTCGACTCCAGCTTGGCTTGATGTGAGAGTTGAGTCTTCGCGAGAGAATGGCAGAGGTAACCCCAACCTCAGGTGAACACTCCGCCAACACAGCACAGCCAACAACTGGTCCGGACGGAACAGTCCAGGTAACCGTCCGACTGTATGGTGAGACACACACCTTCAGCATGAAACCAACCGAGTACGTTCTCTACGCTGCCATAGAAGCGGGACTGGATGCCCCCCATTCATGCCTCAGCGGCTACTGCGCTACCTGTCGAGCAAAGCTGGTCGAAGGACAAGTGCAGATGGAGATCAACGACGCACTGACGGAGGAGGAGGTAGCACAAGGCTACATCCTGACATGCCAGTCCCTCCCGCTCACTGACCGCATTGTAGTAGACTACGACCAGTGATGCTGAGGCTCTCCCGCCGCGTGGAATACGCTCTCTTGGCCCTATATCACTTAGCTCGACACCCGGGGATTGCAACTGCCCGGGAAATAGCCTGTGCCTACAATCTCTCGAGCGAGTTCCTTGCTAAAGTCCTCCAACAACTCAGCCGTGCTAGGCTCATTCGCGCCCACCACGGTGTTCACGGCGGCTATTCGCTCCTACAGCCCCCGGAGATGATTACGCTGTCAATGGTCATTGATGCCGTGGAGGGAGAATGGGGCGGACTAGTAGAATGCCGTGGTGACGAGCACCGCTGCCACATCTTCCCCCAGTGCACGATCCGGCATCCTCTGGCCGTCTTAGAGCACCGGCTCCACGATCTCTTGGCGTCCACGACACTTGCGGAGTTGGTCGGATACTCACGGGTAGAGCTATGACAACCGTGACGGATGTACGGTTGGCCTTTGCAATCGAGGGTGCCGATGAGGAAGACGCAATCACCATCACCGCTCGCGCCCTAGAGGAACTGCACCGCATTCGGCGCGAACACCAGATCCCCGAGCACTACGGGCTGCGGATGGGGGTCCGTGGTGGTGGATGTGCGGGCTTTTCGTACGTGTTGGGCTTTGACGAGCGCCCCCGAGCCAATGACTTCATCCTAGAGGCCGACGGTATCCCAGTCTTCATTGACCAGCGTAGTGCCTTCTACCTCATGGGCTGCACGCTGGACTTCGCCGACGGACTCATGCAGCGCGGCTTTACCTTCCGCAATCCGAATGCGACCCGCACCTGCGGCTGTGGTCATTCCTTCGGTGTGTAGACAGTCTGTCCCACATTCTAGCCCGAAAAGCCATGCCCTACCAGTGGAAATTCAATCCTCGACCGTATTCGGACGAGGAAGCGGCTGAGCTACTCAAGCAGGTCATCTCCCCAGAGACGGCCGATTGGCACTACAACACTCACCACAAGGGCTATGTGACAGCACTGAACCGGATAGAGGAGGAGCTGGAGAAGGCTGACCGTTCCGCAGCCAACGGGAATTGGTCCCATATTGGCGAGTTGAAGCGTCGCTTCACTTGGAACCACGCTGGTGCGTTGCTGCACGACATCTACTGGAAGGTCCTCGGTGGCGATGGAGATCCCAGCAAAGGCCCCGATGTCGTGGCTGCCATAGAGCGTGAGTTCGGGAGCCTCGAGGCGTGGAAAGCAGACTTCAAGGCAACGGCACTGTCGGCAAAACTCTCGGGATGGGCACTGCTAGTTTACGACCAGCTCTACAGCGGCCGTCTCCTCAACGTCCTGGTGGATGAGCATCACTATGGCGCTATTTGGGGCGGCATCCCGCTGATTGCCTGCGACGTCTTCGAGCACGCATACTACCACAAGGACGGTCCTGCTCGCGCTCGCTACGTGGATAATTTCCTAGCGAACCTGCACTGGGGGCGGATCAACGAGCTCTACCGCACATACGTGTTGCGGAGCCCGCAAGGGTGAAGTTCTGTTGGGCATGAAAGCCCTCATCCATGAACGAACCTCCAGTGATCCTGGTCGTTGACGACGAGCGGGACATCACGGAACTCCTAGCCTACACTTTCCGGCGGCAGGGGTGGAATACAATTGCAGCCCACGACGGTGAACGTGCGATAGAGTTAGCACGGCAAGTGCGTCCCGATCTCATCGTCTTGGACATCATAATGCCTGGCACAGATGGGTTTGAGGTCTATCGCCGACTTAGGCAGCTGCCGGAGACTGCTTCCATTCCAGTGCTCTTCCTGACGGCACGCTCTGACGAAGTAGACCAAATCGTAGGCTTAGAGCTCGGCGCAGACGACTACATCGTCAAGCCAATCAGCCCACGCCTGCTCGTTGCTCGAATCAGCGCCATCATGCGGCGCCTCCGCGAACGGACTCGCACAGAAGTCCTGGTGGCGCCTGAAGTCATCCGTGTTGGCGGCTTAGAGCTGCGCCGCGCCAGCTACAGTGCCCGCTACGAAGGGCGCGAAGTCTTCTTTGCTCGCAAGGAGTTTGAACTCCTAGCCCTGTTGGCAGCCAATCCTGGCCGCGTCTTCTCGCGGCAAGAGCTGCTACGCCTCATTTGGGGCGAGAGCCAGGTGGTGACTCCTCGGACTATAGATGTCCACGTAGCAAAGATCCGCGCCAAACTTCGGCACTACGCCGAGCTCCTGGAGACTGTCAAGAACCTCGGCTACCGTTTCCGCCCCGTAGCTGAGACACCAGCAGACACATCAGCGGATGCCTCATCAGCGTGAGGTTTACCCTGACCCTCAGACGGAGGGGTCTTTCGTCGGCTCCTCGATTTCTCCGTCAGAGCTCCTGGCCTTCCTCAGCGATCCAGCATCGTATCCTCACCGACCTTCAACCGTTCGGCTCGTCCAGACGCATGCATCGTACGTCGCTCTCGTCCCACCGTGGGTGTACAAGGTCAAGAAGCCCGTCAACCTCGGATTCCTAGACTACTCCACCGCCGAACGCCGCTACTACTTCCTCCAGCGAGAGCTTGAGCTCAACCGCCGATTGGCTCCCGGCATCTACCGCCGGATCCTCCCGATTACGCGGACATCGACGGGGCGCCTCCGGTTCGGCGGACGTGGCCCTGCTGTAGAACATGCTCTCCTGATGCGCTACATTCCCGAAGGGTGGGTGCTCCGTTACCGTCTTCAACAGCGGCGCCCCACCGTCCGCCCAGAAGACATTCGCCGCATCATCCGCCACCTCGTAGCCCACCTCTACGCAGGCCAAGAGCCGACCCCGGAAGTCCTCTCCTGGGGTAGTCCCGAGCGGCTCCGGATTAGCACGGACGAAAACTTCGAGCAGACCCAGCCCTTTGTTGGAACGACTGTCTCGGCACTAGCCTACGAGCTTATCCGCCACTACACCGAGAGGGTCTACAACGAGGCGGCCGAGCTCTTCCAGCGCCGCCTGGAGCAGAAGCGGATTCTAGAGTGCCACGGAGACCTCCACAGCGAGCATATCGCCTACACCCCGCGGCGCATCCTCATCTACGATTGCATCGAGTTCAACGAGCGCTTCCGCTGCATTGATGTCGCCAACGACATCGCTTTCTTGGCGATGGATCTGGACTTCTACGGCTACCCTGCCCTCAGCAAAGTCGCCGTGGAGACAGCAGCAACCCTCCTACAGGACCCCGAGCTCCGGCTGCTGGCGGACTTCTACAAGTGCTACCGCGCCTACGTACGAGGCAAGGTGGAGAGCCTACGGGGGGCATCTCCGGAAGTACCGGAACACGAACGGGCCAATGCCTACGACCGAGCCCGACGCTACTTCCAGCTTGCACTCCGATACGCCACCATTGGCTCAGAGCCAACCATCCTCGTCATCATGGGGCCAATTGGCTCCGGCAAGACGACCTTGGCCCGGAGCATTGCCCAGGAACTGGGATGGCACGTGGTCAGCTCCGACGCAATCCGCAAGACCTTAGCAGGACTCCCTGCCTTAGAGCCTAGTCCAGAGTGGCTGCGACCATGGCTCTACTCTCCGCCGATGACTCACCGAACATACCAGCAACTGTGGCAGAGCGCTAGCGATCTCCTCCGCCTCCATGGTGGTGCCATCGTAGACGCCACGTTCGCCCGACGCTCCCTACGGGATAGCTTCCGCCGCAAAGCCAGCCAAAGTGGGGTTCCCACGATCTTTGTTGAACTCACAGCCCCGATGGAGGTACTCCGCCAACGGGTTGCAGAACGCCGGGGTACTCCGACCGACTCCGACGCAGGCCTTCGGGAACTTGAGCGCTTAGCACCCCGCTACGAACCCCCAGACGAGCTCCCAGTGGGTGACCGACTCTTGTGCCCGGCAACAGCACCTGTTGGTGAGCTCTGCAGAGCAGTGCTGATGGCGCTCATGGAACGTCGCCTTCAGCAGCTCTTCTCGCCGACGGGGCAGAGAGCGCAGGTGCCTACGTAGCGCCATTGGCGTATTTTGTAAAAGACAGCGTCGAAGGGCCTAAACAATGTCTGCACGCTGGCTTGTGCTCATCCCAGTTTTCCCGATCGTTGTCACGGCACAGCAGTGGCATAAAGTCACCTCGATCCCAGCCCCATACAGCAGCAACTACTGGCTGGATGTCTTCTTCCTGCCCTCTAACCCGCAGTACGGCTGGGTCTGTGGCTTCAATGGGATGGTCATCCGCACCACGAACGGTGGTCAGTCATGGCAGGGGACGCGGATCCCAGGGGCCAATCAGTTGGAGAGCATCCACTTCGTCAACCCCAGCGTTGGCTACACTTCCGGTCCCGATGGGATTTGGTGTACCACCGACGGGGGGACCACATGGACGGAAGTAACTCCCGATAGCGCTTTTGCCCTCTGGGGCTGCTACGCCCTCAGCCCAACGCTCGTGATGGTCATCGGGGGTGGCTGTGGTAGCACGCCACAGCGCTTCTTCCGCAGCACGGACGGTGGGGCTACCTGGAGCTTCTTCACGGGCACGGAGCCAAACAGCGGTCTGACAGACCTGTTGCTCTACTCCGACGGCACAGGTTACGCCGTCAGTAGCGGCCGTCTCTGGCGCACAACCGACGGTGGGCAGAGTTGGGCTGTCTTTGCCTCTTCTGGCTCGGCTGTGTGGCAGGAAGAGATCACCCGCATCGGTAACTCCTTCCTCCTGCCCTTTGCTGGAATCACCTGCAGCGGTCAAGGGAATGCCGGCGGTATGCGCTTCTCTACGGACGGCGGCACGACGTGGAGGGAATTCTCCACCGGCCGACCGATGTTCGGGGCCTTCCTGCTCAATGCTACAACTGGCTGGGCATGTGGATACAACGGGGCGGCCTACTACACTTCCGATGGTGGTCAGACGTGGCAGCTCCGCAACTGCGGGATTGACACCACACTGCACCTAGACGACATCTGGTTTGTCAACGACACGCTCGGCTGGGTCGTTGGGCAGGGCGTCTGGCGCTATGGTCCCCCAGAGCGCCGCTTTGAACGCGACACTCTCATCTTCCCCGACGTCTGCATCCCAGGCAGTGTCGAGCGCGTCGTGCGGCTGGAGAACCGTTCGTTTACGCAGAGCTCCGTCACCCTCAGCATTACTGGGGCAGACGCCTCTGCATTCCGATTAGGGAACTTCCCTCCAAACGCCGTTCTGGCGTCGTGCTCATGGACGCCAATCCCTCTACAGTTTGAGCCTACGCGGGCTGGGGTGCACCGTGCCCAGTTGGTGGCAACCTTCGCAGACGGCACGGTACGTCGGCTGGAGCTCGTCGGGATTGGACGCCAGCGGGATGGCTTTCCAGAACGGGACACACTCGTGGTTGCTGCTGCCCCATGCGGTGTCCGGACAACAGTCCAGCTCCCATGGCGGAGCCGAGATAGCGCAGCGATTGTCCGCATTGACTGGATCGGAGGAGACCCTAACATCCGTCCCGAGTCGCCCCCACCTTTGCCAATCCCACGCCAGGGAGCCACGCTCAGCTTCAGCATCCTCCCGACCGATACAGGCTGGACAGAGGCCCGCTTCCGAGTCCGACTCCAGCCGTGCACCCACGACACCACAATCGTCGTGCGGGCCTACGGGATATCACCCATCCTGACAGCCCCTACGGTCCGAACATACCCGCTCCGCTGCCAGCTTAGCCAAGTGGACTCCATCCCCATCGCCAACACGGGCAACGATACGCTCCACATCCCGCGCCTCTGGATAGAGCAGTCTCCTGCAGGCACCATCACTGTACTGGGCTGGAGTAGTGGCCGGAGCTTCCCTATCCGCATCCCTCCGCGCCGTGCCGACACCCTGCTGCTCCTTATTCAGCCATCCGCTGAAGGCCCCTTCACAGCTACCGTGTGGCTTGAGAACAACGACTCCACGAAGGCCCGTGGACAGAAGAACCCCTTCCGCATTGAGCTTGGTGGCGAGGCCCGTCGGACAGCCGTCGTGAGCCAGCTCCAGTCCTACGACTTCGGGCGTGTCTGCGTGGGAACAAGCCGCGAGATCCGCCTCCGCCTGGAGAATCGTGGGACTCTGACGGCATTCTTGAGCCAGCCACGCATTGCTCCGCCGTTTGCAGCAGAGCTGGAAGACCGGCGGAACCCACCGCTCATCCTGGGTATGGACTCCGTAGGCCTGCGCATCCGATTCAGCCCCGCATGGGAGGGCAGCTTTGCTGACACGGTGCTCATCACGGCTACACCCTGTGGAGAGCGAATTGCCATCGCCGTCCGTGGTGAGGGTATCCGGGCAGCAGGGCAGTTCCTCGCTGGACGTCTGCAGAGGCAAATCCCCGCGGCGAAAGCAGACACCCTCCGGACTCCATTGGCCGCTGTTGGCTCGGCCCACCTCCGATTGGATCGCTACCGCTGGGATCCACCAGCTCCCTCATGGCTGCGCATCCTGGAGCCTCCCGTAGGCACATGGGTCCAGAGCGGGACACAGCAGGAGATCGCACTGCAACTCCTACCGACCGACACTGCAGCCCGATACAGTGGCACACTCTGCGTAGAGAGCGATGCAGAGTGCCCCACGACTACGTGCATCCCCGTGGAGATCGTTCGGCCACGCTCGCGCCTCCGCGTGGAGCTTGGGACATCGCCTGAGTGGCGCCGGCTCTGCATACCGTTGGACACTGTGGTCACGCTCTTATGGATTGGCGACACTGACCCGCATCTCCCCGAGACTCTGGGGCTCGTCCGTTCCGTTTGGATTGAACCTCCGACACCGGCCTTTGAGCTCACTGGACTACCACCGCTGCCCTTTGTCGTTCGGGCTGGAGAGCTCCTACCCATCCGCCTCCGGATTCAGACTCCCGTAGAAGGGCGCTTTATGGCTGAGCTTGTCCTCATCGCGGAATCCTCAGGAGATTCGCTGGTACTGCGCTATCCTATAGCGGCCGAGTTCTACCGCTCCATCCTCCAACTCTCCCCACCGCTCCCACCGGACACACTCACCGCCGAAGTCTGTGAGGCTGAGCGTATCCTTGCCCTGCCCGTCTACAATAGCGGTATGCTCACGGACACTGTGCTCGCTGAGCTTATCCCTCCAACACCCGCTCTACAGCTTCAGAGTCCGGCACGCTTCGCCTTACCAGGGAAGGGCTACGACACGATTCTACTCCGACTCTCCCCAGAGCAGCTCCGAGAGGGTGCAAATCACTTCACGCTGCGCCTAAGGAGCCTTGTCTGTCCCGGCGAGCTCCTATGGTCGGTGACAGTCATTGGCGTTCGGCCGCAGCTCGCTGTCACACCACCGGCTCGGGACTTCGGCAGCATCTGGGTTGGAGAGTCCAAGGTGGACACCGTTGTCCTCCAGAACCCCTCGCCTGTGGATGTGCAAGTCGAAGCCGTCTGGATTGAGCCCGCAGATGCAGGATTCGCTTTGGAGGGGCTCTCTCCACTGCCACTCCTCCTGCCAGCAAGGCAAAGCTTGGTGCTCCCTATCCGTTTTACCGCTGTGCAATCTGGGAGCTGGCAAGCCACGCTTCAGGTCAGGGCACGCTCCGTATGTGAAGTCACAGCAAGTGGAGAGCTCCGCGCCGTTGTGCCGATAGAGGCCTACACGCTGCAGCTTTGGATCGATCGCCATGCTGCTCGTCCTGGGGATACCCTCAGTATCCCATTATGGCTCCAGGGACCGACGCAACGTGCCGTGGCACAGCAACTGGAGATAGAGCTCCGGTTTGACCCCGCCCTCTTCTTCCCGCTGGAGGTTTCGACAGAAGCCGGCAGGGCTCCCTCTTCCTACGACGGCGCTGGACGACTGCATTGCACTGTCAACGTCCCGCCAATTCCAGATGCTAGCACCTCCCGACCGATCGCACGACTCGTCGGCGTCGTGCTGGCATCCCTGCCCTCAGAGACACCAATCCACTTTGCTAACGTCCGGGTCGTCGCACAGAAGCAGACCTCCGTGGAGACCCGCGATGGGTTCCTGATAGTGCTCTTTTGCAGCCCCGGCCGCTTCGGCATCCGTGCAGCCCCGTGGGCGACTGTCAGGGTAGCCGCTGATGGGCTCCACATCCAGCTCTACAGCCCCATCCGCGAACTCTGGGACCTTCGCCTCAATACTCCCGATGGCCGCCAATGCTGGCATTCTCGGGAGCTCGTCAATGGCTTCCACACGGTGATTGTCCCCACCCAGACACTGGCGAGTGGGTTCTATGTCCTTACAGTCCGTTCAGCCGACGGAAGCACGGCAGAGCGCTTCCTGGTACCCTGGCTCCGATGAGTCCATGGTTGGCCATCATACGGTGCAGTGGAAGGTCTCCGTTGAAGAGGCCATAGAGCTCCAACGCCAGTGGGCACAACAGGTCTGTCGAGAACGCCAGTTGCCGGACACAGTCAGTATCGTAGCAGGGCTGGACGCTGCCTATGATGGTAAGAACATCTATGGCGTTGCTGTCTCTCTGCGGCTACCCTCGCTAGAAGTGGCGGAGAGCGCAATCGCCGTCTGTCCGGAGGAGTTCCCCTACATCCCTGGGCTCCTCAGCTTCCGAGAAGCCCCCGCACTACTGGGAGCTCTCCAGCTGCTCCGTGCACAGCCGGACGTCATCCTCTGTGACGGTCAGGGGATTGCCCATCCACGACGCTTCGGGATTGCCTCGCACATCGGGGTACTGGCCGATATCCCTAGCATCGGGTGCGCAAAGTCTCTCCTCTGCGGGCAAGCTGAACATCTCGCAGACACCGTAGGTGTGACAGCCCCTGTATGGGACAGAGGTGAGGTAATTGCCCTTGCTCTTCGCACTCGATCGCGCGCGAGGCCAGTTTACATTTCAGTCGGGCACCGCGTAGACCTCCCCTCCGCGGTCGAGGTAGTGTTGCAATGCTGCCGCGGCCATCGACTTCCCGAACCAATCCGCCTTGCCGACCTTCTGAGCAAGCGCCTCTCCCGAAGCGCTCGACGAAGCCCTTCCGCGATAGAGAGGAGTGCGTAATTTTGCGCCCCGCGAGCTTGTAGTTGGAAAGAGGCACGCTAATGCCACACCATCGCTCGGCGAAGAAGCGCGTTCGGCAATCGGAGAAGCGGCGTCAATACAACCGCCGCAATAAGCGGTTGGTCAAAGAGGCCATGAAAGCTGTCCTGCAAGCAACGACGCTCGAAGAGGCCGAACAGCTCCTGCGCCGAGCCTACAGCATACTCGATAGGGTAGCAGCTCGCGGAGTCCTCCATCCAAACGCGGCGGCAAACAGAAAATCGCGTCTGGCTTCTTTCGTCCAAACACTTCGGCAACGCTTAGCCGCGCAGAGCGGCACAGCATAGAGAGCGCACCCGTAGCTCAATTGGATAGAGCGTCTGGCTACGGACCAGAAGGTTCGGGGTTCGAGTCCCTGCGGGTGCGCACAGAGTATGGCAGTGGCGATGGGGCAACATGTACAGCTGGTCGCTGCGGTAGGCCTGCTGGCAACGGTGGCCGCCACGGCCGCTACTGTCGTCATTGAAAGCTTCACCGCCCGACCGCAGGGTAACGCAATCGTGGTTGAGTGGCGTGTGAGCCGCGAGGAAGGGGTAGCGCGCTACGAAGTCGAGCGCTCACATGGCAATTCACAGGAGTTCCGCACCCTAACGACTGTCACTCCGAAAGGAGCTCCTGCCACCTACACCTACGAAGACCGCGACGTACTCCGACCCACGGCACCGGAGCAGCGTCTGTACACCTACCGCATCAAGATCGTTGGGAAAGACGGCACGACTTCCTACAGCCCCACTGTTACCGTAGCCTATAACACCAGCGGGATTCGCCGCACGTGGGGCATGATCAAAGAGATGTTTCGCTGATGCCACCCACGTTGTCCCGTGCCCTTCCCGCCCTTTGGGAACGGGCAGAGGCCGCATACGCCGAAGCGCGCTTCCGAGAAGCAGCTCGACTCTATGCTCAGCTGGCTACCCTATTGACTCCAAAGACGCCTGAGTGGTACACTTGTCAGCTCCACCGCGCCCATTGCCTCCGACTATTGGGTAGATTCCGCCACGCCCTCCAACTCTACGAACAGCTCCAGCGCTTTGTCACAGAAACTAGCAGAGAGGACTCGACGGACCTCATTGTCGGCAAGGCGCTGTCACTACGCGTCCTCGGTGACCTGAAGACCGCACAGCAGCTCCTGCAGCAGGCCCTCCAGACATACCAGCGGCAGCACGACACTGAGGGTATTCTCCACACCCTCTGGGCTCTCGGCACTACTCTTCGCTTTGCCGGCGATTTCCGCTCAGCCTGGGGATACCTCCGCCAAGCCATGGAGCTCTACCGACGCACTCGGGTGGGTTCTCCAACCTACCTCTACTGCGCTCTCGGCGGGCTGTCTCGCATGCAAGGAGCCCCAAAGCGCTCGCTACGTTACTACTGGCAGGCACATCGGAATGCTCTCCGTGAGGAAGATCTCTTCGGAATTGCCTACTCTGCATGTGGGATTGCGAATGCCTACCGCATCCTTGGAGATTGGGAGGCTGCAGAGCACTTCTTCACCGTCGCCCGACTCCACTACGAACACATTGGCGAGCGGCTCAGCTACGCGTACACCCTGTGGGGCGAGGCAATGCTCTTTCTCCTCCTTCGGCGCTGGGACGCCGCTGCCGAGCGGCTGCATTCTGCCGAACGCATCTTCCAACGCATAGGGGACCGGCGAGGACTCATCTACACCACCATGGTACACCTCCAACTCACCGCACTATCGCACGGACATCTCCCCAAGGACCATCTCCACTCCCTCCAACGCGCCCTCCGATGGGCTAACCGTCATGGGTACTGGTTCGAGCTTCTCCACCTCCACCTCCTCCGACGCCTTCTTGGAATAGAGCCACAAGAGTCCTCCGAAGCCGAGCTCCAGCGGGCATATCGAGCATGTGGGTCACAGTGGCTACGCTGGTCGCGGCCGATAGCGCTGCCTGTAAACTTTCCATAAGTCCACAAGCCTTCGCTGTCTGTGCTGTAAGTTTGCGGAGCTTACAAAGCCTCGAAGGTGGTAAAGGACATGAGCATCCTCGTCAATCGCTCAACGCGCGTAATCGTGCAGGGAATCACAGGGACCGAAGGGACATTCCACACAGCGCAGATGCTCAGGTACGGGACACAGATCGTCGGTGGTGTCACTCCAGGCAAAGGTGGCATCCTCTATACGGGAAGGGGCAACGACATCTTCCCACAGCCCGTTCCAGTCTTCAACACCGTCCGAGAGGCCGTAGAGGCAACGAATCCTACAGCTATCGTCAGCTTTGTCCCTGCGCCTTTTGCTGCCGATGCACTGCTGGAAGCGATAGAGGCCGAGATTCCCCTCATCGTCTGCATTACCGAGGGCATCCCTGTGCGGGACATGGTGCGGGTCTGCGAAGTGCTTGCGGGTAGCCGATCACGCCTCATCGGGCCAAACTGCCCGGGCATCATTACCCCAGGTGAATGCAAAATCGGGATCATGCCGGGCTACATCCACCGACCTGGGCGAATTGGTGTCATCTCACGGAGCGGGACGCTGACGTACGAAGCGGTCAAGCAGATTACGGATGCTGGGCTGGGACAGTCTACTTGTGTCGGAATTGGAGGCGATCCTGTCCTCGGCTCTACGTTCGTAGACTTGCTAGCCCTCTTCAACGAAGACCCAGACACCGACGCTATCCTGCTGATTGGAGAGATTGGCGGCACGGCAGAGGAGGAGGCAGCAGAGTACGTGCGGCAGTTCGTGCACAAGCCGGTCATTGGCTTCATCGCCGGACGGACGGCCCCACCGGGACGCCGCATGGGACATGCCGGTGCCATCATCACTGGCGGGCGTGGTACGGCTGCAGAGAAGATTGCGGCCTTCGAGGCGGCAGGGATTACTGTAGTAGAATCCCCTGCCCAGATCGGCGCAAC
The DNA here is from genome assembly GCA_025059875.1 of Candidatus Kapaibacterium sp. Taxonomy (NCBI): domain Bacteria; kingdom Pseudomonadati; phylum Bacteroidota; class Eximiradiia; order Eximiradiales; family Kapaibacteriaceae (SeqCode); genus Kapaibacterium (SeqCode); species Kapaibacterium sp. (SeqCode). Next base: position 331,279 of record JANXCT010000001.1, on the reverse strand, counting down.
GGTTGCGGCCGTCGTAGCGCAACACAACCGTCAGCACCGCGGTACACCCTCAAGACGTCGCTCTTCAAAGAGTCCGTCATCCCAACGGAGCTCGAAGCGATGAGCGAGCGTACGTTGGCCATCATCAAGCCAGACGCCGTACGCCGCAACCTCATCGGCGACATCATCACTGCTATCACCCAAGCAGGGTTCCGAATCGTCGGCATGAAGTTGGTCCGCCTCACTCTCGAGCAGGCAGAGCGCTTCTACGAGGTCCACCGTGGTCGCCCCTTCTTCCGAGACCTGACGCTCTTCATGAGTAGCGGGCCAGTCGTTGCCATGGTCCTCGAGAAAGAGCGTGCAGTGGAGGACTTTCGGGAACTGATTGGTGCCACCGACCCTGCAGAAGCAGCTCCGAATACAATCCGCCATCGCTTCGGGACCTCCAAGGGAGAGAATGCCATCCATGGCTCTGACTCGCCTGATAGCGCAGCTCGCGAGATTGCCTTCTTCTTCAGCCTTACGGAACTGGTGGACCACGATTCGCCGTAGCGCTATCCCATATGTGCGCGCGCTCCCCTGGTATCAGGGAGCGAAACTGTTGTGCTCCGGCATCTTCTGGAGCGTCTGGACGGCGTGCTGGTGGGCGCTACCTTCAACCGCACAAGTGGCAGGGGAACCGCCAGCCGTACGGGAGCCGATTCGTCCACGGCTCCTAGCCTCCATCCCCGTAGGACGAATCCGATACTGGGAACTCCGGGAACAGACCCGTGGCCGACTCTCCTTTGCCGACGGCTCTGTCAAAGAGTGGCAGCGTGAGGTCACCTATCTCCTGCGACTCTATGCCTTCAGCAGTCGTGAGCATGACATGACAGATGTGGCATGCCGCGTGGAGAGGCTGCAGTACCGCTTCCAGCAAGACACGGTCGTCGTAGAGTTTGACAGCCAAGCTCCCGAAAAGCTTCGCCGTCGCCATCCCGACCTGGAATACATCTCTGCCGTGCTCGCTGCAGAGCTGGAAATCCTCTTTTCCAGCTACGGGGACATAGCTCACATCCGAGGCGAGCAACTAGAGTGGCTGCGGTTATATCTCCGGGACGAGCTCGGCGAGAAGTCCCCAGAGCTTCCAGCAAAGCTTGCTGCTGTCTCTGACGGGCGGTGGGCACTGCTGTTCGACCTTCACAAAGGGATTGTCCCCGGCATTCGAGTACGCGAGGACTCCATATGGCAACGAGTCGTCACACTGTGGCTGGAAGGAATTGAATGGCGCGATACGGCACGGGTCCTCATCTCTCAGACTACGGACACAACCCGCATCCTGGTTGGGGTTCTGCCCGCGCTTGTACCGCTGTCGTCCACAGCGTGGCTACCAAATGCTGGCCCGTCTCCTGTTACCATCAGCGACGGCAAGGGGCACGCCCAAATCACCGTAGAATTGGCTCCGCGGGGCCTCATCCTACGCTCACAGCTCCATGCCCACACTGAATACACCGCCGCCCCCACTGGTGGCTCGCCTCCCTTCCGTCAAACCGTGCAGACTATGCTTACATGGCGCTTTGTGCGAGAAGAGTAGCAATTGCCGCAGCGATCAGCTACCTCCTCATCCCATCCTGCCGTCCACAGCAGGCTCCGCAAGCTGAATCCAACGTAGAACCTTTCTCCGCTGGTGACTCCCTCATCCCTGTCGAGCGTGTAACCCTACCAGAAACACTCCGCTACGCCGTCCAGCCAACGGAGTGGTACGACTACTGGATGATACGGCTGGACACGCTCATCCAAGACACGATGCGGCACACAAGCGCCGTACGGCAGTTCTACCGAAAAGTCATCCACGCCATTCGGCCCGATGGACGCATCGAAGTAGGCTTGCGAATTGACACCTTGATTGCCAGCTTCACTCTCCCTGACACTAACGGGACTGCGCGAAGCTTTGCGTACGACTCCCGAAGTGCTGGTGACCGGACGAACCCAGAGTTTGCCCACCTATCGGCGCTACTAGGGACTGAGGTGCGTATGCTCGTCACACCCGATGGGCGCATTGATTCCGTCTTCGGGCTCGACGCTGTCCTCCGCCGTCTCCGGCAACTGAGTACTGACACCATACCAGAAGCATTGGAGCCACTCATGGAACGCCAACTGGAGGAGCAGATGTACCTGCCCCTGCAGCAAGAGTACGTTGCCTTCCCCACAGCACCTCTGGATACCACTCGGACATGGCGTCACGAGTACTCGGACGTCCTTGCAGCGATGTTCCCCGTTCAGAACACAGCGGAGTACCGAATTGTTGGTGCCCGCCCTATGGGTGGTCGCCAACTCTTAGAGATTCACGCGGTGCTCCGCTCCCGGCCACAACAGCGCCGTCTCCAGCAGGGCCCGCTACAGGTAGAGCTCCGGCAAGCATCGCTGTCTGGCAGAGGTCGAATCCTGGCCGATGCGCAACAGGGCTACACCGTTGCAAAAGAAGTGCGGCTCCAGTCCCGCTTTGAGGTGCTGCTCCGCGACACTCTCCAGCAGCGGACGGAGAACATCCGCCAGACGGCGAACTCGTATGTGGAATTTCGCCTCGTGCAGCGAGGATGGTTGAGGAAGTGAAGCGCCTCCTGCGCCTCCTTACCCCGATTGATTGGCTCGCTGCTGGCGTCATTCTCTTGGGCCTCCTCATTGCTCTCGCGCTCGACGATGCCGCTGTTCGCCTCATCGGGGTCTCTGCTGCCCTGCTGGGAGCCGTTGCTTTCTTCGTGCTGCTGTCTCAGCGCTTTGGAGATGGGCTACCCCCAGCTTCAGCTCTACGCTCCCAAGCCGCCCGACTCCGGAAGACCGTCCAGCAAGAAAGCCGTGGCACTCGCCTCATCTTCGACGACTTTGCAGAGGCCTTCACTACCACCGAAGGCCCTGCTGACGCTGATACCGAATCCCTCGAGACTGTGGAGTTCGCTGACCCTATCTCCAGCGTCCGGATCGTTGGACGCCGGCCGCGCCAAGAGGCCGCTACCCCATCCGTCCCAGCCCAACCAGCCCAACAGCAACCAACATCGCCTCCGCTAGCACCGCCTGCACGTATTCGGGCGGTCAGCCTCCCCGAGTTCGTCATCGCCCCTGCGGCAGCCCCAGCGGAGCCCCGGCATGCTTTCCGCGCTCTCATTGAACGGGTCCTCACCCTCGTGCGCCTCATCACCCCAACACGGACCGCAGCCCTCTTCTGGCTCGATGCCGAGCGGCAGGCGCTCTTTTTGGAAGCTTGGCAGTCTGACATTCCCGAGCTCTTCCGCGCTGACCCTCGGAGAATCTCCCTCGGGCGTGATATCGTCAGCCAAATCGCCTCAGAAGGGCGGGCAGAGATCGTCACCGAAATCCAGCCCACAGCAGAGTTAGAGCTCCTCCCCTACTACCGGGAACCAGCGAAGACGAGCTCCTTTGTAGGGGTCCCAATCCTGCTACAGAATCGCCCCGTTGGTGTCCTATGCTTGGACAGCGACCAACCCCACGCCTATACGGCAACGACCGTAAGCCTCCTGGGACATATCGTCCTCCTGATTGGCGGGCTCCTGCAGAACTACATCCAGCACTATGAGCTGCGCCAGAAGGCAAAAGTGTGGGAGTCCGTCACCTCCTTGTGGGACCTCCGCTCAGCACCGAACGGTACCTTTGAGCAAGGGCTCCTCGAGCTCTTCGTTCAGCTTGTGCCGGCCCCAGTCGCACTACTCTGCCTCTACAGCCCGGCTCACCGAGGATGGAGGGTTGCCGCTCTACGTGCCCCCGAATCATGGTCGTCACTTCAAGACGTGCTCTGCCTCTTAGAGGGAACGCTCATTGGGGCCGCCATCTACTCTGGTGAGCCACAGCGATGGAATGAATCAGCCCATCGCTTCCGCCTCCATCCCAACGAGCCACTGCTGGCTGCTTCATCTTACGCCTACGCCTTCCCGCTCCGTTCTGAAACGCATGCCTACGGAGCGCTCTACTGTGAACTCACCGAACCATTGGCTCCACAAGAGGAGGAGCTGCTGGAGACCGTAAGCTGCTGGGTCGGTGGAATCTTAGAGCACCGCTACTGGCAGGAACAACTCCGCGGAGGACTCTGGTTCTCGGCGCACCAAGGGCTGTGGACCGAACAAGGATTCCGACACCGAATAGCGGAAGAGATAGAGCGGATCGCCTGTCTACGGGGTGCCGCCGTCCTCTGCGCCCTCCAGGTAGACCGTTATGGCTCTCTTGCTGGACTAAGTTTGGCGCAGATGCGCACACTCCTCAGTGGCCATGTCGTCCCACTGCTGCGCGCGCAAGTACGCCCCTGCGACTTGATTGGCTACCTAGCTGAAGACATGCTCGGGCTGCTCTTGCCGGGCATGGAGCTCACCCATGCCCAACTCTGGGCAGAGGGAGTCCGAAAGCAGGTTGCTACAACCGTGTTCTCGTTTGAGGGACACCGGCTGAGCTTGACTCTCAGCATAGGTCTCACTGACCTCCGGCGGCACATGAGCGCCGAGGATGCCCTCCGAGCAGTCCAGATAGCTCTGCAGAAAGCTCTGCAGAAGGGCAATTCCGTCATCCCCTACGATTGATGCCCGTATGCAGCGACCCATCTATCCAGACTTAGCTGAAGCAATCCTCCGCCTGCTCCGCAAACGTCCCCTCCGGCTCTACGAAATGGCCCGGCTCCTGAGCATCCCCACCCAAACGGAGCGGTATGAAGAGCTCCTGGGCACCTTGGAGTGGCTCCAGGCCCAGGGACTCATCGAACGAGGGACTCGCCGACGCTTCCGCCTTCGGCTCCCTGAAGGCCAGACGCTACTAGAGGGGGAGCTCTCCATCGAGCACGGAGTTGGGGTCGTCCGGACCGCGCATCCGGAGTATCCCGAAATCATCGTTCGCCGGCATCACCTCAACACAGCCCTCCCCGGAGACTACGTCTTGGTCTGCCCACTACGAGAGAGTTCACGCAAGAAGCCTCGCGGTGAAGTCGTTGCCATCCTCCGTCGCTCTCTGAAGCTTTTGAGCGGCACTGTGGAGTACGACGGCAACTTCTTCTTTCTGGTGCCTGACGACGAGAGCTACTACGTAGACTTTCTCATCCCAGCGGACAAACTCAACGGGTCCCGCCACGGCGATAAGGTCTTAGCTCGGTTCCTCCGGTGGACCGACCCATTGAAGAACCCCGAGGCTGAGATCGTAGAGGTCTTGGGTCGCACAGGCGACCCGAAAGCTGAATTTGCTAGCATCCTCAAAGAGTTTGAGCTCCCCTTCCGCTTCCCGCCTGCCGTAGAAGAAGAGGCCCGCCAATTGGCGCATCCGCCAACGCCTGAAGAGATCGCCCAGCGACGTGACTTCCGCTCTGTGGTCACCTTCACCATCGACCCCGAAGACGCCAAAGACTTCGACGATGCCCTCTCCATCCAGCCTCTGCCGAACGGTAACCTCCTCCTCGGAGTCCACATCGCTGACGTTAGCTTCTACGTGCCCGAAGGGAGCCTGACAGACCAAGAAGCATTCCGAAGAGGCACAAGCGTCTACCTAGTGGACCAAGTCGTGCCGATGCTACCTGAGGTGCTCTCCAACGATATCTGCTCGCTAGTTCCCGGGGAAGACCGGCTGACGTACTCAGTACTAATGGAGTTCACCCCCACCGGGGAGCTGTGCCAGTACGAACTCTGCGAGTCCGTTATCCGAAGCCATCGGCGCTTCACCTACGATGAAGTCCAGCACATCATCACGACGGGACAGGGCCCGTATGCGGAACAACTCCTGCTCCTCCATCGTTTAGCGCAGACGCTCCGAGAACGCCGCTTCCGCGAAGGCGGCATCGATTTTGAGACAGTGGAGCTTCGCTTCCAGCTCGACGAGAGTGGTTTCCCGCTAGAGGTTATCCCTAAGCAGCGGACGGAAGCCACGAGTTTGGTGGAGGAGTGCATGCTGGCGGCTAATCGTACGGTAGCTCAGTTTGTCCACGAGCGCTCTGAACATTGGCGCCTGCCTGAACCCCTCCCATTCCTCTACCGCATCCACGACGTTCCTGACCCAGCAAAGGTCCGCGAAGTCCTGGAAATTCTGCGCTCCTTAGGCATCCCCATCCGCCATGAGCCGAAGACATCCCAGGAGTGGACAGAGCTTCTGAGCCGCATAGAGCAGCGCCCCGAGAAACTCGTCCTCCATCAGCTCCTCCTCCGGGCGATGGCAAAAGCAATCTACTCTCCGTACAACATCGGGCACTACGGGCTAGGCTTCTCCGCGTATGCTCACTTCACCTCGCCGATTCGCCGCTACCCTGATTTGGTCGCCCATCGGCTTTTGAAAGCCTACAGTCAGCCCCGGAAACCATCTCCTCACCGCTTGCGCCAACTACTGCGTTCTCTGGAGCATGCCGGCGAACACTGCTCCCGCCGTGAACAAGTTGCCATTGAAGCGGAGCGAGCAAGCACCAAACTTGCACAAGTTCTCTTGGCAAGCCGGCTGTTGGGACGAAAATCCTGGGGGATCGTTACCGGCCTCTCCTCCTTCGGTCTCTTCGTCCAGCTCGAGCGACTCTACATCGAGGGACTCCTCCCCCTCCGGGAGATGCCGGGCGATTTCTACACTTTCGACGAGCGTCGCTACCGCTTCGTCGGCAAGCGGACACGCAGATCCTTCACGCTCGGCTCACGCCTGAAGGTGCAGATCAGTTCCGTTGACCTCAAGCGGCGCCACGTTGACTTCCGCTACGTTGCCTCTCACGGCCCCAACAAGGTCCCTGCCGGAGGGGGAACGTCGTAGATGCCGTTGTAGCTGAAGCACAGCACGAAGATCGCTAACCCCGCCCACCCCAAGAGCCGCCGTCCTGGCGTCAGCGGTTCTGACTCCGGCACAGGGGGATGTTCTAGCCGTATGAAGAGCCGCGTCAACAAGGCCCATATTAGCCACCCCTCCCACGCATTGAAGTACCAAGGTGCATGCTGCTGAATCCAGCCTGTCAAGGGGAGCACAATCTGCTGCAAGAGCTGCACAAGGGGGTTCGGCGAATCCACAGCCAGCAGTTCTGCTATCCAGCCCACGATCGGCCCTAGACCAAGTAGCACGAGAGCCCACCAGACCAATCGCGCAATCTGACGGTGGGCATCGCCGAAGAGAGCATACGTGATGTGGCCTCCGTCAAGCTGGCCCAGAGGTAGCAAATTCAACATCGTCACGAAGAGCCCGAACCAGCCCACGCAGAGGAAGGGATAGTGGTACATCTCATTCATCGGCGGGACGAAACTGCCTGGCGGAGCGAGGAGCTCTGCCAACCAGTGGTAGAGCGGGATATCCCCAAAGTGCAGTCCCCACGAGGGAATCTGTCCAAGCACGGCATACTCCGGATGGACGGCGAAGATGTATTCCTTCGGCGGCAGCGTACGGAAGCCGATGATGAGGATGGCAACGCTGACCACGAACCCAGCTAATGGACCTGCTATGCCAATGTCGAAGAGCACTCGCCGTGAGCGGATCGGAGACAACGTCCGGATCAGTGCTCCCATGGTCCCGAAGGGAAAGAAGAAGAAGGGGAGCGGTACCGGCAGGAAGTAGGGTAGCGTTACCTCCACCTTGTGGAAGCGGGCAGCGAAGTAGTGTCCAAATTCGTGTGCCCCCAAGAAGCTGAGGATCAACACGGCATAGGTAAGCCCGTAATGCAGATTCGTCAGCTCCAGCGGATCTTTTCCCATCCACTGGACGCCAGCAAGCAGAACCGAGAAGAAAGTAAGCGCGAACAGTACGACATGAATCCAGACACGGCGACGTACTCTCTGCTGCCACTCTGGCACAGAGACAGGCGGCAATGGTGTGTATCCCATCGGCTATGTTTCCGGCGTTGCTAAGACCTGCTCTACGTTCTGGGGCTCTGCCGGACGCATGTGAGGGAACAGGATGACATCCCGAATCGTGGGCTGCTCCGTCAGTATCATCACCAGCCGGTCTATGCCAATCCCCAAGCCCGCTGTTGGCGGCATGCCTACTTCAAGAGCCCGCAGGAAGTCCTCATCCAGCGGCATCGCCTCAAGGTCCCCCTTCTCCCGCCAGCGGGCTTGCTGCTCTAGACGTTGGCGCTGCTCCATGGGATCGTTAAGCTCAGAGAAGGCGTTCGCAATCTCCATCCCGAAGAGGAAAAGCTCAAACCGCTCGGCAACTCCAGGCAGGCTGCGGTGCCGTTTTGCTAATGGGGAGAGGCTTAGCGGATAATCTATCACGAACGTCGGCTCCACAAGCCGCGGTTGGACCGCTGTGGAGAAGATCTCGTCCAGCAGCTTCGGCTCAGAGACTGTCGGCGAGACCTGTATCCCCAAGCGCTCAGCGATCTCTCGCAGCGTCTCCACTGAACACTCTCGCAGATCATATCCTGTCGCCTCATGCACGGCATCATACCAGCGCACTCTCCGAAACGGGCGCCGGAGCTCCACCCTCTGTCCACCCCGTTGTAGCCACAGTGAACCGTTGACCTGTTGGACGACCGTCTCTAAGAGCTCCTCCACGAGCTCCATCATCCACTCGTAGTCCCGATACGCAACGTAAAGCTCCAAAGCCGTGAATTCCGGATTGTGGAGGCGGTCAATCCCCTCATTGCGGAAGTTCTTGCCAATCTCGTAGACCCCCTCGAACCCACCGACGATTAAGCGCTTCAGGTACAGCTCTGTGGCGATGCGGAGGTAGAAGTAGCTGTCCAAGGCATTGAAGTAGGTTCGGAACGGACGCGCATTCGCTCCACCGTAGACGGGCTGTAGGACTGGGGTCTCTACTTCCAACCACCCGCGGGCGTCGAAGAAGTCCCGGATTGCCCGGATAATGTGGGCCCGCTTGCGGAAGACCTCGCGCACTTCAGGATTGACGAGGAGGTCAAGGTACCGGTAACGGTAGCGCTGTTCTTTGTCCGTGAACGCATCATACCGAATTCGGTGGCCCTGCTGGTCAACCACCTCCTTCGGCACTGGGATTGGGCGCAGCGCCTTGCAAAGGAGCTGGAACGAGCGAACGTGGAGGGTTAGTTCGCCGGTGCGAGTATAGAAGAGGAAGCCACGAGCACCGATGATGTCGCCAATGTCCAGCAGCGGCAGCAACTTGTAGTGCTCGCCCAAATCGTCTGCGCGGAAGTATACCTGTAGGCGCCCGCTCTCGTCCTGCACATCCGCGAAGGTAACCTTGCCCATCCGGCGAAGGACCATGATGCGCCCAGCGAGGGCGACGTCCGCGAACGCTTCCAAAGGCTGAGATAGGACCCCCTGCCGTAGCTGAGCTATCGTTGCCGTGCGCTCGTAGGAGTATGGATAAGGCTCAATCCCTTGCTGCCGCAGTAGCTGCAGCTCCTCGCGCCGTCGAAGTTCCTGGTCGCTGAGCCGCTCCATCCAACTCGCCATCCATGACCAACTTCACGACACGGTGGGCAGAAGCTCTGCAACCGCTGCAACGGCCTGCTCAACCTCAGAAGCAGCATTGTACCAGTGTGGGGAGAAACGAACGTACTCCAGGCGAGCCGAGCAGCGGATTCCCAACTGAGCAAGATGTGCCACCAGCTGGGATGCAGCTTCCCGACTAGGGAGCCGACAGGTGACGATACCCGCTCGCCGCTCTGGCTCCCGTGGGGTTACCAGGGTTCCCTCAGGAAGCACCTCCTCCAGCCGATCCCGAAGGAGGCCGCTCAACGCCATCACACGCTCCTCTGCGCGAGCAGGCCCATAGTCCCAGAGCAGCTCGACTGCTGCGATGAGCCCAGCGAGTCCCCCAAGATTGAGCGAACCTCCTTCAAAGCGCCGTGCCGTCCGAGCCAGCGGTTGCTCAAACGCAAAGAAGTCCCACGGGTCCTCTGCCGCCAACCACCCGAGTATGGCTGGGGTAAGGTCCTCCAGAAGCTTGGGGTGTACGTAGAGGAAGCCAGTCCCATGTGGCGCAAGCAGCCACTTCGCCCCACCACACGCCAAAGCTGCAACTCGGGCACTCAGGACATCTATCTGGCGCGCACCTACGGCCTGGATACCATCAACGACCAGAAGGGCACCTCGCTTAGCACAGAGCTCTCCGAGTGCTTCCAGGTCTGCCCGATAGCCCGAGAGGAACTGAACGGCACTCACAGCCACGACTCGGACTGCCCCATACAGTGCCTGCTCAACACGGTCTACCGGTAGCTGCCCATCAGGCATCGGCACAAACCGCAGCTCTACGCCGAAACGGCGCAGCGCTCGCCATGGGTAGACGTTGGCAGGGAACTCCTGTGCCCCTACCACAACTACGTCGCCCGTCTTCCAGGGCAGTGACAAGGCAACCGCCGCCAGAGCTGTCGTCGTGTTCGGAACGAACGCAATCGTCTCTGGCGATGGTGCCCCGATGAGCTTCGCAAGGAGTTGCCGGCCTTTCTCCAACTGTGCAATCTCCCAATCGAGCTCAGCCGTGCCCCAATGACGCCGAAAGAGGTACTGCTGTACCGCCTCTACAACAGGGGTGGGCAACGGTCCTGTTGCCGCGTGGTCTAAGTATGCGACGCCCTCCCGATAGTGGGGAAAAAGCTCTCGATACGGGGCTGTCTCCAGCTCGTACGGAATCTGCCAATCCATGGAATCTGCCAATCCATGGAACCACGCTACGGTTGCCACTGGAACACCCGGGCTGCAATGGGACGGCCGTCGTGCCACAAGCGCACAGCGTATACCCCAGCTCCAACGCCCCGCTCTCTGAGCTGCAAGGGGAGACGGTAGGTGCCAGCCTCGAGAAAGCCCGTGTGCAACACCTGAGCCTCCCCAGTGAGCGAGACCAACTCTACCTTTACTTCCCCTGCCGAAGGGAGCACGACTTCGAGCATGCTGCCCTCTTGCGCCGGGTGCGGTAATATCTGCAGCGAAGCTCCCTCGGAGGCCTCCCTCCTCACGGTGGTCGGAGCGACGGAGTACTCACACAGCACATCCTCGGCATTCAGCCGAATGGAGTCCGGGAAAAAGGACAGCTCCGCTTCCACCACCACCTCTCGCTCGGTGCTAATGAACCGCTGTTCCGCCTGCTCGCCGGTCCTTCCTGTGAAGCGCAGAACCCAGGGCATGACGAAGACGGCGGGGATATTCTGCCCACCTTGCGTCTGCCGGACATAGCAGCGCACCCAGTATCGCCCCTCGGCTAGTCGAGAGACGACTGGCTGCAGCTCTATGATGGGGTGGCCAGCGCTGTACACCCACTGGCCGAAGAAGACACGCCATGGCACTGGCGGATTCGGGATGTCGCGTTGCAGAGATGCCAACAGGTCCTCTGTCTCCGCCGCTCCATAACGGTGCCGCTCCATGTACGCCCGGAGCGCGGCAAAGAAGAGGCTATCCCCAACCATGCGACGCAGCATGTGGTAGACCCACGACGCCTTCGCGTAGACGGTGGGGTAGTAGAAGATGAGCTCACGAGGAGGAGCGTAGAGCGGGAGGTACATGGCAACGTTGCGCCGCTCTAAGTAGCTCCCCCGCGCACGCTCCATCCGATCCTGGTACGCCCGCGGACCCTGAATCCACTCCAGCCACAGCGCCTCTGACCACGTAGCTCCGCCCTCGTTGAGCCAGATGTCATCCCACGTGGCGCAACTGACTAAGTCGCCCAGCCATTGATGCGCCAACTCATGCGCAATCCCCCATTCTGCCCATCCGCGGAGCCAAGCGCGGTTGACGGTCGTCATTGTCTGGTGCTCCATCCCACCGTATGCGAAGGGCTGCACTGCAGCCATGCCGTACTTGACGAAAGGGTAGCGGCCGAAGAAGTGTTCGTAGGCCCTCATCATCTCCGGCACCCGCCGGAAGGCAAAGCGAGCGTTGTAGCGCCGCCCCGTCGTGTCCGGACTGCTTACATCCGGAGCCCAAACGTAGTACGACAGCGGGACTCGGCTACCATCAGGACGCACGTAGACATCACCGAACTCGGCATAGCGGGAGGCGTGGACTACCATGAGGTAGGTGGCAATCGGAACAGTATCCTTCCAGCGGTAGAGCCGTACCCTCCCGAACTGCGGGTCACTCCTCTGGATGACGGTGTCGAGCCACCCATTGGAGGCCACAACGAAAGAGTCGGGCACGAGCACAGAAATCTCTGCCAGTGCCTTATCGTGCGGGGCATCGTTACACGGCATCCAGTAGCGTGCATCCTCCGGCTGGCTCATTGTGTACGCAATCCGCTCTTCTACGAAGACCGAATCTCCCGCCGGACCAACCCCCACAAACTCCCCCTTCGGGTAGAGGTAGAGCCCGATGTTGCGAGTGGTCTGGGAGGTGTACTCCAGCGTCACTGTAACCGTGTCGCCAGCACGTACAGCGAATGGGAGCCAGACGACGACGGTATCGCCAGCAGGCTGTGTCACAGTTGCCGAGGTGCCGTTGACCGTTGCCCGATCAATCCGCATCGCTGCGGCGTCGAAGACTAACTGCCGGACTTGGGGGCTGTCGATGCGCACGGTGATGCGGTTGACCCCCGTGAAGATCCGGTCTTGAGCTGTCGTTCCTGTTCGCGAGAGCAATCTTACCCAGTCTAGGAAGAGGTCGTAGCGAAGCACATCGTAGGGACGCCGTCGGATCGCCGAAGGACGGCGCTCTCCAAAGTACTGCTGCGAAGCCGAACACCATGACGGAAGAGGAGCATCCTCTGGCTCTACTGCAACGGACTTCGGTAGCGACCACGCTACTCTGCCTCCTGCTGCCCACACCTGACCGACCAAGCACAGGAGTCCAAACAAGCCTACTACTACTAGCCAATTCATTTGTCCCGCATCGTGGCTGCACGAACATCCTCCTCACCCATCTGCTCAGCGATCGTCCGCAGCACTGCCCGGTCACTGAACGGCCAGACTTCGCTGCCAATGATCTGGTACTCTTCGTGCCCTTTGCCAGCCACGAGGATGACATCCCCTTGCCGACTCGTGAAAACAGCTTCGCGCAAGGCTGTTCCTCGATCCGGGATGACCCAAACCTGATGTCGTGCCTCGGCGGGGATGCCGCTGAGGATGTCGGCGAGGATCTCCTCTGGAGGCTCCCACCGCGGGTTGTCGTTCGTCAGCACAACAATGTCGGCCTCTCGAGCAGCAATAGCGCCCATGAGCGGACGCTTAGCGCGGTCACGCCCTCCCCCACAGCCGAAGACGCAGAACAGCCGTCCCCCTTCCTCCGACAGCAGACCACGAGCGGCCCGCAGCGCTCGCTCTAGTGCATCGGGGGTATGGGCGTAATCAACTAGCGCCAGCGCTCCATTCGGCAGTGGAATCGCCTCCATGCGTCCTGGCGGAGCTTGGGCCATAGCGATTGCATCCTGTAAGAGCGGAATCTCTAACCCCAGTGCCCACCCCAGGGTGGCTGCCAGGGCCCCGTTCCACGCATTGTGCTCTCCCAGCGCACGCGTGCGGAACGGAACCCACGTTGATGTCCCAGGAAAGCGCATCTCCCAGGAGACACCTTCACGCGTTGCCCGTATCTCCCGCAATACAACATCGGCTTCTGAAGCCGTCCCAACGCTTAGCCGCTGTCGGGAAGCTGCCGCTTCCAGCATCCAGCGTCCCCAGCCATCACCGGCCTCGCAGGCAATCGCGACGGAATCCGCTGGCAGGAGCTCAAAGAGCCGACGCTTTGCACGCGCGTATGCTTCCATGGTGCCATGGTAGTCCAAGTGGTCATGGGTCAGGTTCGTAAACAGAGCTGCCGCAAACCGCAGTGCTGTCACCCGATGCTGGTCCAACGCATGAGAGCTCACCTCCATCGCAACGGCCACCGCTCCACGTCGGCGGAGTTCAGCTAGCACAGAGTTGAGTTCAACCGGGCCAGGCGTCGTATGTGCCAATGGCCAATGTTCCTCTCTCCACACCACGCCAGTCGTGCCAACGATTCCGCTCGGGATACCAGCCCGCTCCAGGACACCGCGCACGAAGAAGGTCGTCGTTGTCTTCCCATTTGTGCCCGTCACTCCGATGAGCCGCAGATACCGACTAGGCTCGCCGAAGAAGCGATGGGCCAATACAGAGAGTGCCACGCGGGAATCTGGGACACGAACGACAGCGCACCCAGCCGGCAAAGGCTCAGGGAGGACTTCGCAGACGACACCACAGGCTCCGTGTCGCAAAGCTTCACCGACAAATTGATGCCCGTCCACGGTACGCCCCCGAACGGCAACGAAGAGAGAGCCAGGAAGACACTGCTGGGCAACGTCACAGACTGCTGTAATCGGCTGCTCTCGTTCTCCCTGCACCAACTCGTGCGGTATCCCCTCCAGTAGGAATCTGAGCGGCACTGCAGTTGTCACCATGAATCCTCTTCCTGTTGCTGCTCCAACGGCTTGGGCAACGCAACTTCGGAGCTTAGCCCCAGAAGTTCCAAGATCCGCTGCAGGAGCTGGCGCTCCAAGATTCCGTTCGAGGCCCAAAAGTGGATCCGATTCGTGATGTATCCCTCCATGCCGCTCAGCTCTGCTGTTAGCCGCATCTCTACCCCTTGTGTATCCAGCTCGCTCAGCCGCACTACATACTGGATCCGACCGTTCATCCACCGGGCACCACGTATTCGCGGCAACTGTACGCTATAACGCTCCATGACTGCGCGCGTAGAGTCCTCTCCTTGCACCAGGACGCAGTACTCAGAACGCAAGATTCCGGAGAGCAGTCCTGCCGTGTCTTCCCGCGAGCGCTCGTACTCCAGCTGACAACCCCGCTCTGTAATTGCCTGCTTAGCGGCACGCCATACCTCCGGGAAGCGTTTCGGTATCACCAACCGAAACTCCTGCTGAGCTATACTCGCTCCTGTAGCCACAACGAAGATTAAAAACCACCGTCCGAGCATTGCTCCTAGCCAGGCCTCATACGACCTTAGGGTCAGGTAGACGAACTGCGACAACTTTTGAGACGCCCTCTGGCTGCATCGTCACCCCGTAGAGGGTATCCACTGCTTCCATTGTCCGCTTGTTGTGGGTGATGAGGAGGAACTGGGTCCGGTCGGAGAAGCTGCGTAGCAGACGCAGGAAGCGATCAATGTTCGCATCGTCGAGCGGTGCATCAATTTCATCCAGCACGCAGAAGGGACTGGGCTTGACTAAGTAGATGGCGAACAGCAGGGCAATCGCCACCAACGCTTTCTCCCCGCTGGAGAGCTGTTCCAGCGAATGCAAGCGTTTCCCTCGCGGCCTGGCGATGATCTGCAGGGGAGCTTCCAGTGGATCACCCTCGCCCAGCTGCAAATCAGCCTCGTCTTCCTCTGCAAAGAGTAGCCGAAAGAGGCGCTGGAAGTTGCGACGGACCAGCCCCAGCGTGCTCGTCAGACGCTCAAGAGCCATTCGGTAGGTCTCTTCAAGGAGCTGCTGGAGAGAACGGGCTGCCTGCTGCAGCTCAGCGTACTGCTGCTCCAGAAGCTGCAGTCGTCCAGCAACTTGTTCGTACTCCTGGAGTGCTCGGAAGTTGACAGCTCCTAGCACCTCCAACTGCCGTGCTGCTGTACGAATCTGGTGTTGTAAGCGACTGACTGACGGCGGCGGCTCGGGAAGCTCCTCCGCGCTGGGATCTGCGGAGAAGCGTTCCCAAAAGAGATCGGCAACCGACTGGAGCTGCGTCCGCAACTGCCTCTGCTGCAGCTCAGCAGCGTGGATCCAAGCAGTACAAGCTTCTGCCTGCCGCCGAACCTCCTCTAAGCGCTGCCGCAGCATACTGACGGAGTGTCGGAGCTCCTCCTGCTCTCTTGATACAGCATCTGCGCGGAACTGTAGCTGCTGGAGCTCCACCTCCTGGCTTTGTTGCTCGTGGGCAAGCTGCTCGGCCTCTTGCTGGAGCCGGCTCTGGAGTTGCTTGCCGTCGGCAAGCTCCTGTTCCACCTGCTGCAGACGCTGCTGAAGTGCCACACCACGGCGTTGCAGTTCCTGGAGCTGCTGGCGAATACGCTCATGCTCGTACTGTGCTGCATGCCACTGACGCTCCAGTTGCTGCCACTCTCGGGTGGCAGACTCTGCGGCTGCCCGAAGCCGTTCCTCAGCAGCAGCCGCTTCGGTAAGCTCTGCCTCCACTACAGTGAGCCCTTGCTGTACTGACCGGAGCCGTTCTGTTGCAGCGCTGTGCTGGCGTTCGTAGGTAGCTATCCCCTCCCGGGCCTGCTCGATCCGCTGTTGTAGCCGCTGTTGCTGCTGCCGCAGTTCCTCCAGACGCTGCCGGAGCTGTTCTGTCCGTAGCTGCAGGCGCTGGATGTGGCGCTCCACTTCTGCAGATTGGGCCTGAAGCTGGTCCACAGCCAAGTCCTGTAGCTGCCTGGAGAGGCTCTCCTCCTCTGCCACGAAGCGCTCTAGCTCGGCCTGAAGCGCCCTCTCCCGGGACTCCAATTCCTCCAGCGCCTGTCGACGTCCAAGCCATGGGGCCCGTGAGGACCCGTCACTCCATCGGAGCAGCCCACTGCGATGGAGGAAGAGCCCGTCAGGTGTCACGACAGCTTCCGCCTTGCCCTGCTGCAGGAAGGCATATCCCGAAGCGAGAGACTCCACGAGAAGCACGCGCCCGACAAGCCGGGAGAGCGCTGCCGTAAGCGCCGAAGGGAGTTGGAGCTGCTGCCACAGCCAGCCGATAGCCCCCGGAGGGACCTCGGTAGAGTGAAGGTCTTCCACTCCAGGCAACGCGAGCAACAGCTCTCCTTGCGGAGCCTGGTCTCGTAGGCCCTGCAGTACTTCCTCCACGCGCGCCGAATGCAACACCGGCAGTTCCATGAGCGCTGCTATTGCCGCGGCTACCGCCTTCTGCAGCCCCTCTGGCACAACGATGTGCTCAGCCAATACGGACACTTCTGCCTCCGGCATCATAGCCTGGAGGGTCCGAAGTAGCGAGTGCTCCTGGCTCAGGCCCACCAGCCACTGCCGACGGGCGGCTACTATCAAAAGCTCCTGCCGATGCTGCTCCCGCTGACGTCGCAGCGATTCCAGGCAGATCGACAGGTGCTGATGCTGCTGCTGCGATTCTCCTAACTGCGCTACTAGACGCTTGTATTCCTCCTGCTGCTGCTGGAGCTGGATCTCTGTCTGATGCAGTTCCTCCTCTACGACCGAGCACTGTTGCTGGAGTGCGGAGAGCTCAGTGAGCCACTGCTGGAGCTGCTGCTGAAGGGCTTCTTGGCGTGCTTGGAGCCGTTCGGTCTCCACGCGGAGCTGCAGGAGGTGTTGTCGGTGCTCTTCCCTCTGCTGACGCCGAGGCTGGAGCTCTCGCTGCCATTGCTGGAACGCTCGCCGCGCAGCCTCCACCCGTTGCTGTGCTTCCTCAAGGCGATGCTGGAACTCCTCGGCCGCACGGCGTGCTGTCTCGAGCTGCTGCTGCAGTGCTACCAGGCGCCGCTGGAGTTCGGCTTCTTCTTGTCTCAGTCGGGCCTCTTCACGCTGTAGTCGCTCAGTGGCGTCTGCAGCTATGCGCAGGCGCTCCTGCGTCTGCACTTGGCGGAGACGAAGTTGATGGAGCCGCTCACCGACTTGCCGCTGCTGTTCAGCAAGGCGCCGACCAAGTTGCCGGAGCTCTTCTAGACGTTCCTCTTGCTGACAGAGCTGCTGGCGGAATGCCTCTGCTTGTGCTTGGAGCTGCTCGCTTTCGGATTGACGAGCCTGCAGCTCTTCTTCCACCTCCTGAACCTGTTTGCTGAGCTGCTGCCACTGAAGGGCTAGTAGCAACCGTTCCGCTCGCTCCCGCTCTGCCGTCCAGTAGTACCATTGCCGCGCTTGCTCTGCCTGTTCCCGAAGAGCAGAAGCTTGCTGTCGGACCTCGGAGAGGACCTCCTCCACACGCTGCAAATCCTGTTGGACCTGCTCCAGTCTGCGCTGCGCCTCCTGGCGCCGAGCTTTGTATTTCCCAATTCCAGCAGCTTCATCCAGAAGGCGTCGACGCTCTTCTGGACGCCCATTTAGGAGCTCTTCCACCATCCGCAGCTCCATAATCGAGTAGCTACGGGCAGCAAGGCCAGAGTCCAGGAAGAGCTCTTGGATGTCCCGCAAGCGACAAGGGGCACCGTTGAGCCGATACTCCGTGTCCCCACTGCGGTAGAGCCGACGTGTCACGACCACTTGTGTGAACTCCACCGGCAAGACACCATCGGTGTTCTCCACCGTCAGCGATACCTCCGCCATGCCTATTGGCTTGAGAGTCCGGCTGCCGTTGAAGATGAGCTGTTCTAGGCTCTCGCAGCGCAGCACCGAAAGGCGCTGCTCTCCGAG
Source organism: Candidatus Kapaibacterium sp. (assembly GCA_025059875.1). Classification (NCBI taxonomy): domain Bacteria; kingdom Pseudomonadati; phylum Bacteroidota; class Eximiradiia; order Eximiradiales; family Kapaibacteriaceae (SeqCode); genus Kapaibacterium (SeqCode); species Kapaibacterium sp. (SeqCode). Next base: position 313,144 of record JANXCT010000001.1, on the reverse strand, counting down.
CACCCATCGGAAAGCATCCACGACGTTGCTCTTGCCACAGCCGTTAGGACCGACAATCGCTGTCAGGCCTTTATTAGGGAAGATGAACACTGCACGGTGCGCAAAGGACTTGAAGCCGAACAACTCCAAACGGGAGATGACCATTGATTTGGCAGACTGCGCAGAATAAGACCAGCTACAGCTCGCACCAAGCTAGTCCGAAAGCCTTCCAGGGCTGCGCAAAAATAGGCGTAATTTCGCTCCCAGTTTCGTCCTCGTGCGGTGCGGGCTGTGGAAGGACTTGTAACCCTTGTCACTGGCGCCAGCGGTGAAATCGGGCAAAGTCTCATCCTCACCTTGAGCGAGCATGGAGTCCCTATCATTGCCACAGACATCCGGCCATTGCCACCTCCAATTGCCCAGCGCTGTTGGAGCGTTGTGCTTGGGAGCATCACCGACCCAGAGGTGCATCGGCAACTCCTGCACTTCGGCTTCCGACGCGTCTACCACTTAGCTGCACTCCTCTCTTCACAGGCGGAGCGAGAACCTGAGGAAGCCCATCGCGTCAATGTTGAGGGTACCCTCCAGCTCCTACAGACCACACACCGCATGGCAAAGCGGCTCGGCGAACCAATCCGCTTCCTCTTCCCCAGCTCAATCGCTGTCTACGGACTTCCCAGTCGCGAGGAAAAACGCCGCGCCGGACGAGTCCATGAAGACCAGTATCTGACCCCAATGACCATCTACGGTGCCACCAAGCTCTACTGTGAGCTCCTAGGCCTCTACTACGCCCGCTTCTATCGCCGCCTAGCACCGGAACCCGACACTGGCTGGATTGATTTCCGAGCGCTGCGCTTTCCCGGGCTCCTATCGGCCTTCACCGTCCCCACCGGTGGCACAAGCGATTACGCGCCCGAAATGGTCCACGCTGCTGCTCAAGGGAAGCCGTACCGCTGCTTTGTAAGCCCCGATACCCGTATCCCCTTTATGGCAATGCCCGACGCCATACGGGCACTACTCCTCTTAGCGGATGCTCCTGCCACAGCTCTACAACGTCACGTATACAACGTCACTGCTTTCTCCGCCAGTGCGGAGGAGATCGCCGAGTACGTCCACCGCCTGTTCCCCAAGGCTCAGATCGAGTTTGACCCTGACCCACGTCGCCAAGCCATTGTGGATACATGGCCTGAGGACACTGATGACAGCGCTGCCCGCCGCGATTGGGGGTGGGAACCGGAATACGACTGCGACCGCACCTTTGAGCACTACTTAGCGCCGAATATCCGTCGTTGCTACCAAGGCAGTCTATCTTAACGTAGCTTTCGAGCCTCCTCTAGCAGCTCGTTCACCATGCTGAGCGAATCCCCTTCAGCGTAGTACCGCACTAGTGGCTCTGTTCCTGAGGGGCGGATAAGTAGCCATCCTTTGGGGACAAAGAACTTGAAGCCATCAGTGGTGTCAATTCGCTCTACGGGATAGCGCCCCAAACGTGCCGGCTGCTTGGCACAGGCCTTCAGAATTCCCGCCTTCTCCCGCTCGCTGACATGGACATCTAACCGCCGGTACCGATGAGGACCAAATTCTTCATCCAGCTCCTGACTCAACTGCTTCAGCGACTTCTGGCGACGTGCCATCATCTCCAGCAGCAGCAGCCCACAGAAGATGCCATCCCGCTCCGGAATGTGAATCACCGTGGCAAATCCACCGGACTCCTCACCACCTAACAGAACCCGCTCCTCCTGCATGAGACGGGCAATATGCTTGAAGCCAACCGGGGTGACCACCAGCGGAATCTCGTGGCGCTGGCAGTAGAGGTCCACCATCGAGGTCACCGACACCGTCTTCGCGACGATACCACTCCGCTTCTTGTCCTCGTACAGGTACTTCAGCAGCAGCATGAACAGTCGTTGGGAGTCAACGTAGTTGCCTTCGTGGTCTATGGCTGCTACCCGATCGGCATCTCCGTCGGTGACGATACAGACGTCGTAGCGTCCTGCCCGCCGGACATACTCCATCGTTGCCCGCAGCCGTTCGGGGATAGGTTCCGGCTGCTCTACCTCTCCGAAGATAGGGTTGAGCTCCGAATGGAGTTCCTCTACCTGGGGCAATATCGACCGCAGAAGCCCTATGCCTGCCCCGTACATCGGATCGTGAAGGATGCGCAGGTTGGACCTTTGGATGAGCTCTAGCGCGATCTTCTTGCGGATGTGCCGGACGTAGGATTCGCGTGGATCAAACGGGCGAACCAAATTGTCTTCGATGTACTGCTCCAGCGACTTAAGTTTCCAGCGCCTAGGGGGATTCTGGAACACTTGAGCAACGAACTGCTCTACTTCCGCCACCTGCTCCGGAGTTGCTGGCCCACCAAAGTTTCCCCGAATCTTGTAGCCGTTGTATTTGGCAGGATTGTGGCTAGCGGTGATGACAATCCCTAGCGCAGCTCCCTTCTGCTTGGTGTGAAACGACACCAAGGGAGTGGGGGCAAATGTCTCCATAAGGTGCACCACAATGTTCTCAGAGGCAAGCACGCAGGCAACCTCGTGAGCGAATTCTCGTGATAGGAAGCGCGTGTCGTAGCCTACCACGACTGCCGGATACCGCAGCCCTAGGCTGTGAATGTAGCGCGCTGTTGCCAGTGAAACGAGCCTGAGGTTGTCCACAGTAAAATCGTACGCAATGACGCCGCGCCAGCCATCTGTCCCAAACCGGATCATGTTGCTCCTCAGGTGTGTGAGACCACCTGTGGGAAGAGACCTGCTGTCCCAATGTACACAGCGTCTGACCCCAACGCTTCCTCGATCCGGAGCAGCTCGTTGTACTTTGCCGTCCGCTCGCCTCGGCAGGGAGCCCCTGCTTTCAGACCATGTGCCCCTAAGCCGACAGCGAGATGGGCGATGATGGGGTCTTCCGTCTCACCAGAGCGATGGGAGAGAATTGTGCGGTAGTGCGCTCGGTGAGCTATTTGGACAGCCTCGATTGTCTCGCTGAGTGTCCCAATCTGGTTCGGCTTGATGAGGATAGCATTTGCGACCCCTTCTGCAATCCCACGTTGCAGCAGCTTTGGATTGGTCACAAAGAGGTCATCCCCAACTAACAAGAGCTGCTTACCTAAGCGTTGCGTCAGTCGGCGCCATCCCTCCCAATCCAGCTCACCGAGTCCATCTTCCAGGAGAACTAAGGGATACTGCCGAGCAAGCTCCTCGTACCAAGCAATGAGTTCGTCGGCGGTTTGCCTCCCTTTGCCAGACCGTTTGAAGTCGTAGGTGTTGCCCTCTGCAAGCTCGCTAGCCGCAACGTCTAGGCCAAGAGCAATCTGGCGTCCCGGCACATACCCTGCCTGCTCAATCGCCTGTAGCAAGAGCTCTATCGCCTCCTCGTGCGACTTAATCCCAGATGGAGAGAACCCACCCTCATCGCCGACCGCCGTACCATATCCCCCGGCCCGAAAGAGCTCACGCAGCGCTGCATAGACTTCCGCACCTGCCCGCAGAGCTTCAGCAAAGGATGGCATTCCATGAGGGATGAGCAAGAACTCCTGAACGTCTAGGGTATTGTCTGCATGCCGACCGCCATTCAGCACGTTGAAGAGTGGGACGGGCAGGTGTCGAGCGGCCCTACCACCGAGGTAGGTAAAGAGTGGGAGGCCAAGCGCTGCTGCCGCTGCTCGCGCTACTGCTAGCGAAACGCCGACAATTGCATTAGCACCAAGTTCTGACTTCGTTGGAGTTCCGTCTAACTCTAGCAGCCGTCGGTCAATCGACCATTGTTCTGTCGCATCCATCCCTCGCAGGGCTGGAGCAATCCGCTCGTGAACGTTGGCAACTGCCTTCCGAACACCTCGCCCTCGAAATCGCTGTCCACCATCCCGCAGCTCTTGAGCTTCATTCCTACCGGTGCTAGCACCTGCTGGCGCAGCCGCACGTCCACAAGCACCTCCGCTGAGCACTACTTCCACCTCTATCGTTGGATGCCCCCGCGAGTCGAGAATCTCCCGCGCCTGCACGCGCTCAATGAGGGTACACCTATCCCTCATCGACCCTCGTCCCCCTCGCTTAGAAGAAGCGTAGCTGCTCTATTGCCTTCGCCAAGCGGATATCTAGTTCCGTCAGCCCACCGCGGTCATGTGTTGTGAGGGTTACCCGCAACTTGTTCCATCCGTACAGCAGCAAATCCGGGTGATGATCCATCCCTTCAGCCAAGACAGCAATCGCATTCAAGAGCCCCACCGCCGCGGCGAAGTTGGGAGCGACAAACTCTCGGACGAGCGTATTCCCCTCACGCTGCCAGAGCGGTAACTCCTGCAGTGCCTGCTGAAGTTCCTCCTCAGCGAGCAGCGGCGGTCGTGCCATCCTCTGTTTCTGCCAAGAGTGCCTCCAGCCGCTCAACGAGGTAGCCCTTCGGTACGGCCCCGATTACCGTATCCACATGCTCTCCGCCACGGAAGAACAGGAGGGATGGTATAGCTCGAATTCCGTACTGCAACGCAACGCGGGGATTCCGATCCACATCCACCTTCGCGACCTTGACACCCCTACTGGCATACTCATGAGCAATTTCCTCCACAATCGGTGCAATCATTCGGCACGGCCCACACCATGCTGCCCAGAAGTCCACAAGAACAACTCCAGGGTGTTGCAAGACCTCTGTGGTAAAGGTTTGGTCGGAGACTTCTACTGGCTTCATGGAGCACCCTTGCTTAGGTACCAAAGGACTACCGGCAAAATTAGCAAAAGCTTGGGGGCTACTAGCTGCCGCTCAGTTAAGGCCCGTCTGTACCTCAGTCTTCGCCTTGTGCTTTCGTAAAGCCCATCGCTCCATCTATCAGCGTCAGCTTCTCCACGTGCATCCAGCAGTACCGCTCTCCAATACGGCGAAGGAGTTCGATAATGTGGCTGTTCTCTACCGTCTCCCCGTCCCTCGCTAGGAATCGGCAGCGGTAGTGGTCTACGTAATCCGGCATGGCCCCCGTGGGTGGGTATACTTTCGTCCCTCGGTTAGAGACCATCTTCAGCCGGAAGACTGTCCCTTGGACTAACCGTTCCAGTTCCGGCCCCAACTGCTCCGGCAGGTCTTCCGTTTCCACGAAGACATCCACCCCGACGACCTGCCGCTGCTGCGGCCGCACCCACGCGAGGGCCTTGCTAAGCCTAGGAATCTGCAGAGGCTTGTACTGCCGAACGCTGACGGTCTCTGGCTTTCGCCCCAAGTTGTCAATAATCGCTTCTGCATAAGCAGTTGTGGAGGCCCCACGGTCGTAGCCGACTACATCGCCCGTCAAGACTTTGCCTTCCTCCAGCGTTACCAACAGGGCATTCTCGATGAGCTCGGCCTTCTCAAACTCACCCAAGTACCGGAGCATGAGGATTGCCGAGCCGATCACCGCTGTAGGATTGGCCACGTTCTTGCCTGCATACTTCGGCGCAGAGCCATGGACTGCCTCAAAGATGGCCACCTCATCACCGATGTTGGCAGAGGAAGCAAAACCGAGCCCACCGATGAGTGCCGAGGTTAAGTCGCTGAGGATATCCCCGTTCATGTTCGTCGTAACGATCACCTCGAACTGCTCCGGACGCTTGACGAGCTGGTGAGCGCAGTTGTCCACAATGATGTGGTGGGCTTCTATATCGGGGTAATCGCGGGCAACCTCTTCGAAGGTCCGTTTCATCATCCCTTCGGTGAGCTTCAGGATGTTGGCCTTGGTAGCGCAGTGGACACTACGGCGCCCTTCAGCCCGAGCCAGTTCAAAAGCGAGGCGGATGACCTTCTCGCAGCCCTTGCGGGAGATTAGCTTGAGCGCCTGCGCAACCCCAGGCGTCTGCATGTGTTCGATGGCAGCGTAGAGGTCCTCCACGTTCTCCCGCACCACCACGAGGTCGATTCCCCGCCCACTGTAGGGAGTCTTAACGTTCGGGAACTCCCGCACAGGTCGGATGTTGGCATAGGTCTCAAAGAGCTTGCGAAGGGTCACGTTCGCACTCTTCTCCCCGTAGCCGACTGGTGTCTCCAGCGGCCCCTTCAGAACCACACGTGTTCGTCGGATAGACTCGATCGTCTCCGGCGGCACTCCTGACTCAATCCCCTTGCGAAACACACTTGCCCCAGCTTCGCAGACCTCCCACTCAATCGGAACACCAGCAGCCTCCAAGATGCGGCGGGCTGCGCCGATCACCTCGGGACCAATACCATCACCGGGAATCAGCGTTACGCGGTACCGTGCCATGAGCAGCGCCAGTCCGTTGCACCTCAGGCAGCGACAAAAATAGGAATCCTGCCTACCACCTACCTATGGCCTCCGCCCCTGCGTTCTTCCAACCCTAGTCTCAAACATTGGAGCAAGGGGCTTCGCTTAACTCATGGAGGGCTTGTCTTTGAGGTCGGCAGAGCTCTCACCTGCATCGCAAGCGCTCAAGCTCTTGCCCACGACGGATGGTACCTGCTACTGGCACGTCCCCAAAGGCAGTCATACAGCACCCAGGTATCGCCAGTTGTAGCACTCTAGCACCTTCGAGGATTTGCATTTGCCTCCATACCAGCCCGGCAGGGAGTCAAGCAAATCCTAGTCCTGGCACTAGTCCATGGCGCTGCGCCGAGTATAGGCCAACGCGATAGTGCTGCAGCGCTGCTTAGAAGCATGCGCGATGTAAATGCCCCTGAGTTCCCCAGCGGAACCCAGCCTCTAAGCTGACATCCCAGGGCCCTCAGAGCCGGGCAGGACACCCTGGAGGCCATCGAAGGCTGGTGTCATCGCACCGGAGCGGTGGGAATTCAACGTAGCAACCGCAGCGAGCGCTACTGTCTTCCCAGTGCGTTTCCAACTCCGCGTCGTAGCTCCCCTCCGCTTTTGGTATCGCTACGCCTCATCATCACTGGCGGCGTAGGACTACCTGCCGACTAATGTGCTGGGAAGGAACTCTGAGCAGTTACGGAGAGCACAGAAGCTCATCAGCACTGCACCACTGCACCTGCCGGTCATAGAGGTAGCCTTCCGGCAGCAGTGCCTCCAAAAGCGCCGTTGTGTGGTGCTGGGCCCGCTGCGCCAGAACTCGGTTCAGCTGTAGCAGACGCTGCACCTCTGCTGCCTGAATCCGTAACCGCTTCCACCGCTGTTGGAGGGAAGGCTCTCGCCTCAGTGTCTCTGGTAATGATGCGAACCGCTGCTGCCAATCCTGGAGCTGCTGCAGGAGAGCGTTCTGCTGAGCTGCCAGGGCCTCAACCACACCAACACGGAGTGCAACGAGCGCCTCCCGCTGCTGCCATGCCATTCGCTGGAGGGTTGTCAACAGCTCTTCCAGTGTCTGTAGGGCAGCCTCAGTTGCTGACATCGCTCCCTCCATCATGTGGCAGTGGAAGTATCGGCATCTTCGCCGGAGGCTTGAGCAAGACTCTCTCCCTCCGAAGCAGTGTCTCACTCTGGAAGTCGGCCTAGAAAGTCCCCTAGAAAAGGCTTTGCGTATTTTTGCGACAGCCGTCACTACCCTACAGCATGGCGCACCGACGGTGGTGGTACAACCTTGCCACGCTCCTTTTGGGAGGATTCGTGGTACTTGGTAGCGTGTCGTTAGTCTACCGCTGGACCCTGGCCGCAGGCCCCCTCCCTTTGCACACAGAGGAGCGGCTGCTACCTGGAGAGACCCTACAGGTTCGCATCCTCAACGCCTGTGGCTACCCTAAAGCCGCTCGCCGGATGATGGAGTACCTGCGGCGCTCCGGCATTGACGTCGTGGAGATTGCAAATGCTGAAGCGGTTATGACCCATTCAGCCGTCTGGGATCACGTCGGCTCTCAGCGTCTTGCTCGTTATGTAGCAAGGCTTGCCGGACTACCGGAAGCAGCGGTGCTGTCGCGTCCAGACTCCAATCTCTACGTTCACTGCTCGCTCGTGCTGGGGTTAGACATCCTCCAGACCATGCCCTTTGCATCCCGATGAAGCGGGCACCGCTCCGAACGTCCAGAGGCATTGCCCAACTATGTGCTCGTGTTGCGTGGGAGAAGAAGGCAGACGACATCTTGGTGCTACGCCTCGAGGTCCTCAAGAACGCACCAGCGGACTACTTCGTCCTTGCCACGTGCGAGACAGAGCCCCATATCCAAGCGGTAGCGATGGCGATAGAGGAGGCTATGCACACGCGTGGCATCCCCAAGCCACGACGCGAAGGTTGGGAAGCCCTGCAATGGGTACTGCTGGACTATGGCAGCGTCGTCGTCCACCTCTTCCGTCCCCAGACGCGCGCATACTATCGTCTGGAGCGCCTGTGGGGTGACGTTCCGCAGCTCCGCTTCTCGGAGCAAAGCCGGCGATTGTATACGGTGAGTGTCCCCACTGTAGAAAGCTCCTAGGATGCTGCTGGAGAGCTACGTTGAGCCCTTTCTACAGCAGGCATTAGAACGCATTGGGGCAGCCGGGCTCGTAACCCCAGAGCTAGAGGTCCCCAAGGTCCCTGAACATGGGGACCTTGCTACGACCGTTGCTCTGCAGCTTGCTCGCCCACTACGGCGTCCACCACGCCAGATTGCAGAGGAACTCCTGCGTCACCTCCAGCTCCCTCCCGAAGACTGTGCTGTGGAGCTCGCAGGTCCTGGGTTCATCAACTTCCGCTTTACTCCACACTTCTTCGCTCGGTTGCTCCGCACGATCGCTGATGCCGGCGACGAATTCGGACGGCTCTCGGAAGGGGCAGGCAAGCGAGCAAACGTGGAGTATGTCTCAGCCAACCCCACGGGCCCCCTGCATTTAGGCCATGGCCGCAATGCCGCTCTGGGAGATACGATCGCAAACCTCCTCCAGTGGTGTGGCTACGATGTAACGCGGGAGTACTACTTCAACAATGCTGGCCGGCAGATGGCGCTCCTCGGACAGAGCGTCTATGCCCGCTACCGACAGCTCTTAGGCGACGACTATCCCTTCCCCGAAGATGGCTACCATGGAGACTACATCTGGGAAATCGCCCGCGAGCTTCTGCACCAGTACGGCGACTCACTCCGCGAGCCGAATGAAGAGCACCTCAGCCTCAGCCGTCGCATAGCCGAGGCATGGTGCTTTGACCGTATCCGGAGGACCTTAGAACGCATGGGAATCCGGCACGACGTCTACTTCAACGAGGACTCGCTCTACCGTGATGGTAAGGTGGATGCCATCATAGCAGCACTGCAGGAGCGGGGCCTTGTGTACGAGCGAGATGGAGCACTCTGGATAGCCCTCAGCCGCTTTGGACGGCAAGACCGCGTACTCGTAAAATCCAGCAGAGAAGGCACCTACCGCCTCCCTGACATCGCTTATCACCGAGACAAGCTAGAACGCGGCTATGACCTCATCGTCGACGTGCTTGGCGCCGACCACATCACGACAATAGAGGATGTGCTGACAGCCCTCCGCGCCTTAGGATACGACACTTCCTGTGTCAAAGTCGTCCTCCACCAGTTCGTCACGCTTGTAGAAGGGGGACAGCAAGTCAAGATGTCCAAGCGTTCTGGCAAGAGCTACACGCTCGACGAGCTATTAGAGGAGGTCGGGCCTGATGTCGTCCGCTTCTTCTTCCTCCTCCGGGCACCGAGCACACATCTGGAATTTGACCTGGAGCTTGCCCGTCAGCAGACAGAAGCCAATCCTGTGTTCTACCTCCAGTATGCCCACGCTCGCATCTGCTCCATCTTTCGGCATGCGGCAGAACGTGGGATTGTGCCTGATGAAACGGCTGATCTCCGCTGTCTTGTACTCCCGGCTGAACAGACCCTCATTAAGCTCCTCGTACGCTTTCCGGAACGAGTTCGCAAGGCCGCTCGCCTCTACGAGCCACAACTTTTGGCGGAGTACCTCCGCGAAGTCGCGCAAGCCTTCCACTCGTTCTACCACAGTCACCGTATCGTCGGAGCAGAGACAGCAGAGCAAATGCATGCTCGACTCGTCATGGCCCGCGCCACTCAGCGCGTCCTGCGTAACGGACTCGCAATTCTCGGCGTCAGCGCTCCGGAACGGATGGAGCGCCTCCAAGACTGATGGGTACTACCCCATGTTCGTAGCTCGAGGAGCACATTCCTGAGACACCCCGGGGTAGCTTAGGACCGCAACCCGAGGCTTAGTGGTCAGCCTGAGTTGTGGCGTAGACTATACACTGCCGCTACGACGTCTATAGGACTGCTCGAACGGGGATGGACCTGGGTCTCGACAAGATGAGAGAACTCAGGGGTTGCATGCCGTGCTTCGCCGGTGAGCACGTTAATACAACCGGCGGACAAAAAGTGCCGACGCGGTCTCGTACCGCATGGCCGCCTAATCCGAGGGATTAGGCGCCATCGTCTGGGCAGATGACGTGCCCATCCGTCCTGCACCAGGCGTGGACCTCAGATGGGCAGTGCCTTCGGGGCCATCGCCGGGCGCCGAAAGCGCTGAAGCGAGACGGCGATAGCTCTGGACGTCCCGCCACCCGGAGCCGCCAGAGCGAAGTCAGAAAGGGTGGCTGAGCATGGAGAGACTCCTGAGTTCACATCTTGGACGTGGGTTCGACTCCCACCATCTCCACGATATCCCTGCCCTCTCAATTTCACCACCACAACGCCCTGCCGTACATACCTCCACCCACCCAAAAAACCTACGCCCCCGGCAACCCGGGGGCGTAGGCTTTTGTGGGCGCTGCTGCCCCGTATCCCTACGGGGGTTAGCGCAAGCGGCAGAGGGGTTGCGTGACAACTCCTTCGGCAGTCTGCAGGCGGACAAAGTACGTTCCAGAACCCAGTAGTCCAATCGGTACCGGCCGTTCGTAGATTCCCTGCGGCAGAAGTTGTGCTGCCTCCTGCCACACGACTTCACCGAGGGCCGTGACGATCTCCAGCCGTACTGGCGAATCCATCGGCACTTCGTACCGGATCCACGCAACTTCCGACGCTACTGGATTGGGGAAGACTTCCAGTCGTGTAGCCCAGTGATGCCATGGTTCATTGACTGAAACGGCGTAGTCTGTCCGCACTGGGTCATAGTTCGCCCATGGGAGGTCCCAGCGGCGATCGTGGAAAGCTCCGCGGTAGGAGACACGCTGGAACCAGGGATCGTCTATGGCAACGACTCCGCTACGATCAAACGAAGCCGTATTCAAGTACGGAGCCGATGGTCGCGGCCGCGGATCGAAGAGCACATTGTCGTCGTAGGCAAAGGGGTTGTAGAGCGCTGCTAGCAGCGGTGACTCCTTGTAGAGCTCGTTTCGGAAGGCCGGCGTTGCAATCCAGTCGGTTGTCATGCCTGACGGCGGCGTTCCACCGGCGAAGTTCAGCCATGTCCCCTTGATACCGAAGAAGGAACAGTGGCGGATCTGTACGGAGTCAGCCTGAGCGGCAGCCATCGTGTTCGTGTTCGCAATCTCGACTCCCCGAGGCCACCCCAAGATGACAGAGTTGAAGATGCTCGTCCGCGCGTTACGGCGGATCTGGATGGCAGCTCCAAAGAATCGGCTGAAATTCTGCCCAGCCGCCCACGAAGTATCCTGGAGCGGACCAATGACGGTGATGTTGGAGAAGATGGGCGCAGTATATGGCTGGTTGAATGAAGCTGCAGCATCATTGTCCATCTCAAACGCCTGACTGGTAGAAACGTCGGCTAACTGCGGCCGGCGCACCACCAACCCGAACTGCACCCGCCCACGCCAGCCGTTATCACCGTCGAAGTCGTCGTCCAACGTGGCATAGCTGATCAAATTCCGAGCGTCTACTGTGCCACCAAACCACTCGAAGGCGTCATCATTTGCGTACGAGACTTGGACATTCTCAATCACCGTCCGACGCCCAACGCCGCCCATCGTTAGGCTGTTGAGCTCTTGGTTCGGGAAGGCCGCAATTCCAGCGAATTCGATCCGGACGTAGCGCAGAACTCCAGAGCTGTCGTTGTCATCGTTGCCACCGAACCATCCCCGGACTCGTTGAGCATCGGCAATCCCACCCTCTAAAGCTGCCTGCCCACCAGGGTTGTTGATGCGTGCACGGCCGCAGATCAGCACACCACCCCAATCACCCGGCGCACGCTGCCCTGGAGGTGCAGAGCTAGTGAAGACAATCGGGGCATCGGGACGCCCGTCGGCATAGATGATACCTCCGCGATTGATGCACAGCGCAGAGTTCTGCCCAACGGTATCACCGATGATGATTGTGCCTGGCTCAATCCGCAGTACTCCGCCACTATCTACGAAGACGTAACCATCGAGCTGGTAAATCTTACCGCGCGAGAGTGTCACCGTCGTCCGGATGGGATCTCGAAGGACGGAGTCAGCTCGAATTGGCTGGGGCTGGTCAATTGTGAATGGGGCATCGTTCACGTCAGAGACAGCTTCATTGAGGGTACCATCTGGATTGACGAGCACAATCCGCACGTAACCAGAGGTTGTCCGCACAGCCGGCACACGGAACCCACCGGCGTACCGGAGACGTGTCCGCCCGCTATCCTTCACCGCCGTTGCCCCCGGCAAGTCCTGCCAGGGTCCGTTCGGAGACGTCCCGAACTGGAAGCGCCAGACAGGATACACGTTCCCCCTGCCAGTGGTATCCCAGTACCACTCTAGGTCCTGCGATGTCCCAGCGCGGTAGGTCTTGCCGCCTTCCGGCTTTCGAAGCTGCACGCTCGTTGGAAGCTGGGCGAGCAGGAGGGAACTTCCTACAACGAACCCAAAGAGCACGTGCGCAACCCGCTTCATCTTTACCCCGAAGTTAAGACCGACATACCACGACAACCATCCGGCCATCTCACTGCAGCCGGTAGCTTACGCTCACGCTCACAACTCTCGGCTCCGCATACCGATGGACTTCGATGCCTCCTTGCTCCCATCGCACAGGGCTCTGCAGCAGATTCTTCACCTTGACGCTGAGCGAGAGCCCTGCTGGCAAGGACTGCAAGTACACGACATCCACCAAGTTGCGCGGCACCTCGTAGATGTGGGGATCGGGGAAGGAGTACTGTTCAGGCTGGCCTACCTTCACGATCCGCCGCCCAATCCGATTCCATTGCAAGCTCAGCTCCCCTTTCCACGGTGCTTGCCAGACAATCCCAGCGTTCAGGCTGTACGGCGCCTGTCCCCACAATTGTCGTTTTACAATCAGACCGCCGCTCCGCACCCCAACTCGCCCATGGACGTAGCTGTAGTTGCCGAAGAGCACTATGCTCTGCCCCCAAGGACCCAGGAAGCTGAGG